>JAKLKE010000167.1 GCA_023150775.1 Myxococcota bacterium | reverse complement strand
CTTGGCCCACCCCGGCGTCGATCCCCGGGCCATCGCCCGCGCCGCCGTGGCGAACCTCCGCGCAGGTGAGGTGGTGCAAGGCGGCAGCACCCTCACCCAGCAGCTCGTGCGCACCCTCTGGACCCGCCCGCCGGGCCTCCGGGGCAAGCTGTGGGAGGCGGCCTGGGCCCTTCGTTTAGAGCTTCACCTCTCAAAGTCGGAGATCCTCGGCGAGTACCTGAACCGGGTGTACCTGGGCGGGGTGGCCTATGGGGTTGATGCCGCGGCGCGTACGCTCTACGACAAACGCCCCGAGGCCCTCTCCGTCGCTGAAGCCGCCCTCATCGCCGCTTTGCCCCGGCGTCCCGGCGCCTTGGACCCGTTCAGAGACCGGGCGGGGGCGAAGCTGGCCCGGGACCGGGTGCTCACGACGATGTTGGAGGTCGGCCTCATCAGCGCCACGGAGCATCAGGAGGCCCTCGAACAGCCCCTCGGCCTGCGCCGTGAGCCGCCGATGGGCGGGGTGTGGCACCTCGTGCGCCGACTCAACCCCGCGCCGGGTGAGCTGACCGTCACCTTAGACGCGCGCCTGCAGAAGGACGTCGAGGCCCTGGTGCGCGGCACGGTGGCGGGCCTACAAGACAAGGCCGTGAGCCAGGCCGCGGCCATCGTCGTGGATCGCCAGAGCGGCGAGGTGCTCGCTTACGTTGGCAGCGTCGGCTTCGACAGCCCCGGGGGCCAGGTGGACGGCGTGATGGCCCCCCGCAGCCCCGGCAGCGCGCTCAAGCCCTTCATCTACCAGCTCGGCCTTGAGCGAGGGGACATCACCCTCGCCACGCCGCTCCTCGACCTGCCCCAGACCTGGACGACCACCCACGGCGCCTGGACCCCGACCAACTACGATGAGCGCCACCACGGCCCCGTCTTGGCCCGAGAGGCCCTCGCGCGCAGCCTCAACATCCCGGCGGTGCGGGTGCTGGAGGCCGTCGGGGTGGCGAGCCTGCACCATCGCCTCCGCGCGCTCGGCGTCACGACCTTGGCCGAGCGGCCCGACCACTACGGCCTGGGCTTGGCCTTGGGCGACGCCGAGCTGCGTCTCGACGAGCTCACCGCCGCGTACCTAGCCTTGGCGAGCGGCGGTCGGGTGAGGCCGCTGGTGTTTCGTGTCGATGAGCCCCGCCCGGTGGGGGTGCAGGTCGGCTCGGCCCAGGCCGCCGCGCTCATCCTCGACGCCCTGGACGACGACAGCGCCCGGGCCGGGGCCTTCGGCTTGGGCTCGGTCTTGGAGCCCAGCTTTGAGATGGCGGTGAAGACGGGCACGAGCGTCGGCTGGCGCGACAACTGGGCCTTCGGCGTCACCGGAGAGCTCGTGATCGGCGTGTGGGTCGGCAACTTCGACGGCGCGCCGATGCGGGAGGTGAGCGGCGTCACCGGCGCGGCGCCGCTCCTCCGCGCCATCGCCGAGCGCGCCCAGCTCGGTCTCCACGACCAGCTCCCCCGGGCGCGGGGCCTCGTCTCGCGGGAGATCTGCCCGCTCTCCGGCGCGCTGAAGGGGCCAAGCTGCCCCGGCGCTCGCCTAGAGCGTTTTATGCCGGGCACCGCCCCAGACGCCGCCTGCCCTTGGCACGTCGAGCTGCCGCTGGATGACTCCGGCGCCTTGGCCGTCGGCTGCCCCAACACCACGACCCGCCTCGTCGTGCGCTGGCCCAGCGAGGCCCAGGCCTGGGCCGCCGAGGCGAACCTGCCCCGCTGGCCCGAGCGGGATCACTCCTGCGTCACCCCCAAGGGCGCCCCGACGACCCCCGCCGCCCCGGCCATCGTCTACCCCGGGGACGGCCTCAGCTTCTTCTTGGAGCCCGACCGTCCCGCCGAGCACCAGGCGATCCCGCTGCGCGCCGCCGCCCCCAGCGCCGCCAAGGAGGCGATCTGGCGCGTAGACGGCGTGGCCTTGCCCGCCGTGGGGCCGCCGTTCTCCACACGCTGGCCGCTCACGCCAGGCGCCCACACCCTGAGCCTCGCCGTGGACGGTGTCGAGGCGCCGACGGTGCGGGTCTATGTGGGCTCGGCGACTGGCGAATGAGCCCGGGTTAACGCCGCTTCTCTAAGGCCTCTAACTCCTCTTGCAGCGCCTCGACCTGCTCCTCCAAGGCCTTGAGGCGGCCCTCGGTGGCGTTCTCTTCGAGGGGCTTCATCGACCACCGGCTGACCTGAATCTCACGAATCGCCGAATCGATGCTCTTGAGCAGATTGGGCACGGTCTCGACGAGCTTGAGGGCCCGCAGGCTGAGGATGCTGCGCTCATCGCCGACCTGGCCCAAGGCGCTCACGGCCTGACGGCGCAGCTTGAGGTCGGGGCTGTTTAACAAGGGCTCGATCGCCCGGGCGACCCGCGACTTGGCCTCTCTGCGGTCGTCGAGGTCCTCGATGACCTCGGACAAGGTGACGTTCGTCCAGATCGCCGAGACCAAGACATCTTCGGGGGCCTGGGGGCTCAGCCAGCGCAGCGTGAGGTTGAGGTCATCGGGGTTGGCGACGCCGCTCAGCACGTCCAGGGCGGCCTCAGCGACGGGGTTTGACACGCCGGGGCTCGGCTTGCCCTTGAGCGCGGCCTGGGCGAGGCTCCGGGCTTGGGCGCGGTCGTGGGGGCGGAGGGCGTTGAGCGCGGCGGCGCGGACGTCGGGGTGCACCACCGTGTCTTTGGTGGTCTTGGCCAAGGCGCTGAGGATCGCCGGCTCGCTCGGCGCGCCGCTGAGCTGATCCGCGGCGACGATGCGCAGCTCGACCCGCGCCGAGGCGTCCACCATCACGGCGCTCAGGGCCGCGTGGTGGGCCTTGTCGGGCGTCTCGCCCAGGGCCTGGGCGGCCTCGATGGCCATGTCGAGGTCGTCCCCCTTGAGCAGGGCGATGAGCGCCTCGGAGATCGCCGGGCTCGGGGTGAGCCCACCCAAGGCCCGAACGGCGAGCACCTGGGCGAAGGGTGTAGACGACTTGAGCTGGTTGAGCCACATCTCCGGGCTCTGGGTGACCTCCAGGCGCAGCGGCAGGCCGCCGTCGGGGTCAAACGCGACGTAGTCCGGGGCCTCGTCCAGGGGCAGCACGACCCGCACCTGGCTGATGTCCATGAGGATCTGGCGGCGGATGGGGCCCCGTTTGGTGCCGATCTCCACGGTCATCGGCAAGGCGAAGGGCTCCGCGCCCTCCGGCGGGGTCTGCTTGAGCGAGAGGCTCAGCTCATCCTTGGACCAGCTCGCCGAGGCGCTCAGCGTCGGCGCGCCGGGGCTGTGCACCCACTGATCAAAAAACCAGCGCAGGTGCCGCCCGCTGACCTGCTCCATCGCCTGCCGCAGGTCTTCAGTCTCCACTTGGCCGTGGGCGTTCTTTTGGGTGTAGCGCCGAATGCCCGCCCAGAAGGCGTCCTCGCCGAGGTAGACGCGCAGGGCCTGGAGCACCGCCGAGCCTTTGGTGTAGACGCGGTCGTTCGGCCCGTGGTCACCCTTCTCCGTGGACCAGGAGCGGCCCGCCAGGGGCCCGGGGTTGCCGCCGCTCGCGGAGCGGATGCGGTCGGCGAGGTTGGCGGCGAAGTGGCGCTCGCCGTGGTGTCTCCGCATCCACTCGGCCGCAAAAAACGTCGCGAAGCCCTCGTTGAGCCACAGCTCGGTCCAGGTGTCGCAGGTCAAGAGGTCGCCATACCACTGGTGCGCCAGCTCATGGGCCGTGACGCTCTCCGCGCCGTCGCCTTGGGCCGAGTCGTCGGTGGTGCCCAAGATCCGGCGGTGCATCACCGTCGAGGTGGTGTTCTCCATGCCGGTGTACAAGAAGCGCTGAACAAAGACCTCCCGATAGGTGGGGTAGGGGTACTCCACGCCGGTCAGCTCGCTGAACAGGTCGAGCATCGCCGGGAGCTGCTCGCCGGTGCGGGCCGCCTGGGCCAGGGTGGCGTTCGGCGGGATCCACTGCTCGATGGGGCGGTCGCGCCAGGCGGCGGAGCGCACCTGGTACGGCGCCGCGGCGAGCATGATCAAGTAGCCGACGTGCTCTTGTTCGAGGCGATACGTCCAGGCCGTGCCGTCAAAGCCGCCCAGGCCGTTCGAGAGCGCGCGCCAGCCCTCGGGCACGGTGAAGCGGGCCGAGGTGGTGAAGCGGTCGTCGGGGCGGTCGGGCAGGGGGATCCAGTGGCGGTTCTCTTCGCCTTCGCCTTGGGACCAGACCTCGGCGTAGGTGTCGGAGGAGTCGGGGCCCGGCGCGCGAAAGTGCAGTCCCGACCGAGGGCTCGCCGCGTACTCAATCCGCACGGTCTGCTCCCCCAAGGAGGGGTCCAGGCTCACCCGGAGGGTCTCGCCGTCCACCACGAAGGGCAGGTCTTGGCCGCTGGCCCGCACAGACTGAATCTCCAGCGCGATCTGGTTCAGCAAGAGCTGGCCGTCGCCGCCGGGGAACGGCAGCACCCGCAGCTCGACGGCGCCTTGAACGCGGCGCTCTTCAGGGAGCACGGCGAGATCGAGGTGGACGTGCCGCACGTCAAAGGCACGATCCGGGGCGAGAGAGCCCGGCCCGCCCATGGAGCCAGCCAAGGCGGTGAGGGGCAAAAGCTGAGCCAATGTTGAGAGCGTGCGCTTCATCAGGATCCTTCCGGGGTACGGCGTCGCGGTTGCACTATCGCATGGTTAGGGAGCTTGTATGGTGACACTCCTCTGGTTCATCGGGGTCTCTCAGGCGCAGGAGCTCTCAGGCTTCGCGGAGCTTCGAGGCCAGCTCTCCGGGGGTCTAGAGGGGGTGCCGTGGCAGACGGTCGAGGTCTATCGACCTTCTTTTGACGTAGAGGTCACAGAGCGGGTCAAGCTGCACGCCACCCCGCAGCTCAGCCTCGTGCAGGGCCGCTACAACACTGAAGAGGCCTACGCGCTCATCGAGGAGCAGCTCGGCTCGGCCTTAGAGGCCGGTGGATGCAGCTTAGAGGCGCCGCCGCGCCTGGGCAGCGCGGACGACGCCTTCATCGTCGACCGCCTCTACCTGGACCTGTACGGCGAGCGCCTCGACGTTCGGGTGGGCCGCCAGGCGGTCAACTGGGGCTCGGCGCAGTTCATCAACCCGACGGATCTCTTCGCCGAGGTGCTGCTCTCCGAGCCTTGGCGCCAGCGCCAAGGGGTAGACGCCGCCCGGGTCACCGTGCCCATCGGCGAGCGTCATCAGGTCATGGGGGTCGTCGGCCTCACCAAAGACCTTCAGGGCGCCCGCGCTGGGCTCAAGGCGACGGCGAACGCCTTGGGCACCGACGTCTCGGTGCTGGTCGCCGCGCTCTCGACAGACCTGGCCGAGCCCGAGGCCACAGAGACCTTCGTGGGCTTTGACGTGAAGGGCCAGGCCGTCGTCGGCTTCTGGGCTGAAGGCCGCACGAGCCTCTCCAACCCCGCCTTGGTCATCTCGACGGGCGTAGACTACTCGTTCAACGTGCTCGACCGGATGATCGTCGCCGCCCAGTACACCTACGACGGCACGGGGTTGGAGGATCCGGCGCTCTACTCCTTGAGCGCCCGGGGCGGCGGCTCGGTCTTGCCCGACTGCGCCGAGTCGAGCCTTGAGGACGAAGGGGTCAGCACCTCGGCCATCCCCCGGTTCACCATCGGCCAACACTACGGCCTGATGAGCCTGAGCGCCTCGGCCTTTGAGGACTGGTCGGCCTCGGTGGCGGGGCTGATGAACCTGGAGGACCGCTCGACCCTGCTCATCCCCTCGGTGAGCTGGCGCCCCGGCGCGGCCTGGACGATGAACCTCGGCGCCCAGGTGCCCCTCGGCGAGGGGGAGTTCGCCCCGGGCCCGTCGCTGAGCACCCTCTCCGTCGGCCCCACGGAGCTCGACCTCTCGGGCCTCATCGCCGACTGGACCGCCTTCGCCTACGTTCGATACAGCC
This sequence comes from Myxococcota bacterium, assembly GCA_023150775.1. GTDB lineage: Bacteria > Myxococcota_A > UBA796 > UBA796 > CAJQPC01 > JADKFE01. Next base: position 5,852 of record JAKLKE010000167.1, on the reverse strand, counting down.
TCTAAGCCCTCCCGCTGATCTCTCCTGCAGCCCCGGAGCCCCTGGTGCCGATCCTCAGCCTCGACAAGGTCGTCAAACGTTACCCCATGGGCCAGACCGAGGTGCTCGCGCTCAAAGGGGTGAGCCTCACCGTCGAGTCCGGTGAGCTGCTCGCCTTCGCCGGGCCCTCGGGCTCGGGCAAGACGACCCTGCTCAACATCGTCGGCTGCCTGGATCAGGCAAGCGTTGGAGAGGTCACCCTCGACGGACAGCGGGTGAACGGGCTCAGCGCCGCCGCGCTGGGGCACCTGCGGGCGGAGAAGGTCGGCTTCGTCTTTCAGTCGTTCAACCTCATCCCCGTGCTCAGCGCCTTAGAGAACGTCGAGCTGGCCCTGCGCCTCGGCGGTCAGCCCCCAGACCGCGCCCGGGCCGAGCAGGCCCTCGTCGACGTCGGCCTCGCCGATCAGCTCCACCGCCGCCCCAACCAGCTCTCCGGCGGCCAGCAGCAGCGCGTCGCCATCGCCCGGGCCCTGGTGAAGGCCCCCAAGCTCGTCATCGCCGATGAGCCCACGGCCAACCTCGACTCGGTGAACGGCGCCGCCGTGCTCGACCTCATGCGGAAGCTCAACGAGGAGCGCGGCGCCACCTTCTTGTTCTCCACCCATGACAACCTCGTCTTGAGCCGGGTGAACCGGATCGTTCGCCTACGCGACGGCGAGATCGTGGCCGATGAGCGGGTGAGCCGATGAGCTTCTTGTTCAGCCTCGCCCTTCGAAACCTCACCCGCAACCTCAAACGAAGCCTGCTCACCTCCGTCGCCGCCATCGCCGGGGTGGCCTTGATGGTGCTCGGCTTCGGCATGGTGGACGGCCTCGACGAGAACGTCATCCGCACCGGCATCGACACCCAGTCGGGCCATGTGCTCCTGCGGCCGGGCGGCTTTGACACCGAGGCCATCAACCACCCCATCGACGGCTTAGAGCCCGTGCCCGCCGAGCTCCTGGCCCAGCTCAACAACGACGAGGTCGTCTTCACCGAGCGCCTGCTCTTTGACGTGAAGCTCATCCGTGGCCCTGACGGCCTGCGCGCCACGGGCCTCGCCGTAGACCCCGAGCGTGACGCCCAGGTCTTCCCCCGCGACAAGTGGAGCATCGACGGCGCCTTGCCCGAGGGCCGTCAGGTGCTCGTCGGCGCGCGCCTGGGCCGCATCCTCGGCGCGGCCGTAGGTGACGAGGTCATCCTGCAGGCGCGCACCAGCAAAGGCGCCCAGAACGCGCTGTCCGTCGTCATCTCCGGCCTCGTGACCACGCGCAGCCCCTCTGTGGACAACAACACCGTGCTCATGACCCGCGCCTTGGCCGATGAGCTGGTGCGCGCGCCGGGGCCGAGCCAGATCGCCCTGCGCCTCGACCACCGCGATGACGCCTTCGCCTGGGCGCCCCGCCTGGAGGGCGTCGGCGGCTGGCGCGCGACGACCTGGCGAGACGAGTCCGCCGACATCCTCGCGCTCAACGACATCCGCCGAAAAGCCATCCAGTTGATGGTGTTTATGCTCATGGCCATCGCCGCCACGGGCATCGCCAACACCTTGATCATGGCGGCCTACGAGCGGGTGAGGGAGGTCGGCGCGCTCATGGCGATGGGCATGTCGCCCCGCCAGGTGCAGGCGATGTTTGTGTTGGAGGGCGCGGCCTTGGGCCTCGTGGCCTCGTCTTTGGGCGTGCTCATCGGCGGCGGGTACAACTACTACCTCTCCACCGTCGGCATCGACTTCTCCAAAGCCGCGAACGTCGAGGCCTCGGGCTTCGCCTTCGACACGATGTTCTACACAAACTTCACCCTGGGGCCCCTCGTCGGCGGCCTCGTCTTCGGCTCGATGGTCGCGATCTTTGCGAGCTTCATCCCGGCGAGCACCGCCTCGAAGCTCAACCCCGCGGACGCGGTGAGGGCGGACTGATGGGCGATCTGCTGCGAATGGCGCTGCGAAACACGGCGCGAAACACCCGGCGCACGGCGCTCACGGCGATGACGATCCTGCTCGGCACGACCTTGTTGATCATCGGCCTGAGCTGGCTCGACGGCCTGCTCGGCGGCCTCGTCGACAACATCGCGGCGACGGCGGGTGAGGTCCGCGTGCTCAAGCCTGAGTACGAGGCGCGTGAGGAGCTCTTCCCGCTCTACGAGAACATCCCCGAGACGGCCCCGGTGGTGAAGGCCATCGAAGACGCCGGCTACGACGCCCACCCGCTCATCCGGGTCGGCGTCACGGTCTCCGCCGGAGACGAGATCGGCGAACACTTCGGCCTCTTGTTGGGCGCCGAGCGGCCCTACTTTGAGGACGTGATGAACCTCGATGAGCACATCATCGAGGGCGCCTTCTTCACCCCGGGCGAAGAGTCGAGCCAGATCCTCCTCGGCAAGACCCTCGCCGCCGAGGTCGGCGCCAAGCTCGGCGAGGAGGTGCTCTTCTTGGGCCAGACCCAAGACGGCTCAATCTCGCCGATCAAGGGGGTGCTCGTCGGCGTTGTCGACGCCCCAGACGCGCTCTCCAACCGCCAAGCCTACGCCAGCCTAGAGCGCCTTCGTTACCTCACCGACATCCCCGACGGCGCCATCGAGGTGGCCGTGCATGTGGGTGACCCCGCCCGGGCCCGGGAGGTCGCCGCCACCTTGCGCGAGTCCCCGGCGCTCAAGCCCTACCTCGTGCAAGCCTGGAGCGAGCGGCCGCTCTTCGCCACGATCTCCGACATGACCGGCCTCGTCTACGGCGTGCTCGCGGGCTCCATCGTGTTCATCACGGCGCTGGGTGTGCTCAACACGATGCTGATGTCGGTCTTGGAGCGCACGAGCGAGGTCGGCGTGCTGCGGGCCTTGGGCATGGGCCGGGTCTCTGTGGTGTTCCTGTTTGTGGTCGAGGCCCTGGTCATCGGGGTGCTCGGCGCCTTGCCCGGGGTCGTCTTGGGCGCCATCGTCTCGTTCTTCTTGGAGCGGGACGGCATCGAGATGGGCGAGAAGATCTCCTCCCAGGTCAGTATGCCCATCTCAACCACGTTCCGCGCCGACCTCAGCCTAGAGGTCACCCTCATCTCCTTCGCCCTCGGCCTGAGCATGGCCGCCTTGGGCGCGCTTCTCCCCTCGATCCGCGCCGCGGGCATCCAGCCCGTAGACGCCATGCGGAGCCACCGATGATCTCTCGCCGCGCGCTCATCGCCTCAAGCCTCGCCCTCTTGGCCCTCCCGCCGGTCTGGGCCGCCACGCCGAGCCTCACCGCGGACCAGATCCTCGCCCGCATCGACCAGAACCTCACCTTCGAGAGCCGGTCGAGCCGCATGACGATGACCGTCACCAAGAACGGCCGGGTGAAGACCTACGAGATCGTGAGCTACGGCCGCGGCGCTGAAGAGGGCGCGTCGGAGTACCTCTCGCCCGCCCGAGACGCCGGCACGAAGATGCTCAAGAAGGGCGATGAGCTGTGGATGTACATGCCCAGCGTCGAGAAGGTGCAGAAGATCAGCGGCCACATGCTGCGCCAAGGCATGATGGGCTCGGATTTGAGCTACGAAGACATGCTTGAGTCCGATGACTGGCGCAGCAACTACAACGCCGTGGCCTTGGCCGATGAGGCGCTCAACGGCCGGCCGTGCTGGGTGCTCGACCTCACCGCGAAGTCCGAGGACGTGAGTTACCCCCGGCGCAAGGTCTGGGTGGATCAAGCCTGGCTTCTGCCCGTGCGCCAAGAGCTCTACGCGCTCAGCGGCATGTTGCTCAAGGTCTGGATCATGTCCGACCCCAAACAGTACGGCGAGCGCTGGTACCCGATGAAGATGACGGTCGAAGACAAGCTCCAGCAGGGCTCCAAGACCGAGATCGTCTTCACGGAGATGCTGTTCTCCGTGCCCTTGGAGGAGGAGATCTTCACCACCCGCTGGTTAGAGCGGCGCTGAGCCGGGCAGGGGAAGGTGCTCAAGATCACGCCGCTTCTTGACAACTGACCGCGGGTCATTTAATAACTGACCACCAGTCATCAAGGCGTCCGCGTGTCCTCTTCTGCCGTCGTGCCCTCCGCCAAGCCCCAGAGTCCCTCCAAGGTCATCCTCATCACCGGCTGCTCCTCCGGCATCGGCGCCGCGACGGCGCTGCGGCTGGTGAAGGCGGGGCACACGGTCTACGCGACGGCGAGGAAGGTTCAGACGCTCACGGCCTTGGCCGAGGCCGGCTGCCGCACCTTGGCGCTGGACGTCACCGACGAGGAGTGCATGGCCAAGGCCGTCGCCGCCGTCGAGGCCGAGCACGGCGCCGTGGGGGTGCTGATCAACAACGCCGGCTACAGCCAGTCCGGCGCCGTGGAGTCGGTGTCCATGGCCGACACCCGCCGCCAGTTTGAGACGAACGTCTTCGGCCTGCTCCGGATGTGCCAGCTCGTGCTGCCGGGGATGCGCGCCCAGCGCTACGGCAAGATCATCAACATCGGCTCCATGGGCGGCACCCTGACCTTCCCCGGCGGCGGGCTCTACCACGCGAGCAAATACGCCGTCGAGGCGCTCTCCGACGCCATGCGGTTTGAGGTGAAGGGCTTCGGCGTAGACGTCATCCTCATCCAGCCCGGGCTGATCCGGTCGGGCTTCGGCGAGGCCGTCTCCGCCGCGATCGGCAAGCCCGAGGCGGGGGTGTACGGCGAGTTCAACACGGCGGTGGCCAAGGCCACCCTGGAGGCCTACGAGAAGGGCCCCCTCGCGGCCTTGGGCGGCAGCCCCGACGACGTGGCGGCGGTGATCCAGCGGGCCTTAGGCGCCCGCAAGCCCAAGGCGCGTTATCCGGTGACGGCGTCTGCCCACCTGCTCATGGCCCAGCGTCGGCTCTTCTCCGACTGGGCCTGGGACACCTTCCTCTCCGGCAGCTTCCCGCAGCCCAAAGAGTCCTGATGCCTCGCACCCGCGCCCGCGACGCCGAGTCTAAAGAAGCCCGCCGCGTGGCCCTGCTCAACGCCGCGGGCGCCCTCTTCGCGACGCAGTCCTTCGTCCAGGTCACCATGGGCGAGATCAGCGCGGCCGCCGGGCTCGCCAAAGGCACGGCGTACCTCTACTTCACCACAAAAGAGGCGCTGTTCTTGTCCTTGCTCGCCCAAGAGCTTGAGGCCTGGTTTGACGTGCTCGCCGAGGCCCCCCTGCGCCCGAGCAAAGACGCCCCAGACCAGGTCGCCGCGCTCTTCGCCGAGACCTTGAGCGAGCGCCCAACCTTGGTGCGCCTCTTGGGCCTCCTGCACCTCACCATCGAGCAGAACGTCTCCGCGGAGCTCGTGCTGCCGTTTAAGCTGCGCCTCGCCGAACGAATGGCCGAGGTCGGCGCCCGAATCGAGGCCGCGCTGCCCCAGCTCAGCCCCGGAGACGGCGTGCGGCTCTTCTTACGCGCCCACGCCCTCGTGGTCGGTCTCGGCCAGATGTCCCAGGTGAAGCCCGATCTTGACGCGCTCCTGATGAAGACGGAGCTGTGTCACCTGAAGGTAGAGTGGGCGCCAGAGCTCCGCGCCTGCCTCGCGGCGATGCTGCGGGGCTGGTGAGCGCTGGCCGGGGCTGAGGCGCGGATCCTCGGCCTTGGGCGAGAGGTGATGCCTCCGGCAATAAAAATTTGCTGCGCGCAGGCGCAGTCCCCAAGCCGAGGGGCCTGGACACCGAATGTCCGGACGACCCCGCGAGAGCGCGGCAGGGAAGCGTAGGGGTCTTGAACACTTGGCTTGCCGATTCCGAACCGCGCCAAGGCCTGGCCTCGGCAAATTTGGCGCCCTTGAGGCCTCGGTCTCAGCCACGTTGGCACAAGGGTCGCTCCCTTGACTGGCAAGTCGCTAAAAATGCCACAATGACAGGCCCTTAGGGCGG
>JAKLKE010000166.1 GCA_023150775.1 Myxococcota bacterium | reverse complement strand
GGAGCAGCTCCGGATCGCTGAAGAGCGCGACACCAGCGCCGAGTTTGACGCCGCCCGCGCCCGCCTGCGGGAGTCCATCGCGAACGACCCCCGCCGCCTGTACGATCTCTCCGTGGTCCTCGCGACCCAGAACGCCATGGGCGACTTCATCAAAGATCGGGAGATCAACCTCAGCCGCTGGCTCTGACGCTCGGCGGCGCCCCCTTCGGAGCGTGCATGTTCCTCCTCATCAGCGTGCTGGGCTGCGTCAACACCGAGGGTGGGCAAGACGCTGGGCTCACCGGTGACGGCGCGCTGTGGCCCTTCCCCAACGTCGGCTTGATCGCGGAGGACGGCGCCCTGAACATCCCCCAAGGCGCCTTGCCCCAGGTGCCTGAGGCCGACGACGGCAGCCCTTGGGCCGTGGAGCGGCTGAACTGGCGCGACGGCTTCTCGACGGTGCAGACCGCCGTGGCGCTGATCGATGGGGTCAAAGAGCTCGCGCTCCCGCGTTACCCCGGCGTGAGCGGCGGCGGCAGCGTGCGCCTCTACGACCTCACCGACGGGGTCGAGCTGCCCTGCTACGCCGAGCTTGACGCCCACCCCGACGCCCTGGACGACGAGGACCGCCGCGCCCTGCTCATCCGCCCCGCCGTGGCGATGACCCCCGGCCACCGCGTCGCCGTCGTGGTCACCACGGCCGCTGCGCCGCGCCCTCGGCGTTTTGACCGCCTCGCCCGGGGCGACGACCCCTGGACCTCCGGCGACTGGGGCCCACGCACCCGGGCCCTGCTCTACGAGCTGAGCCAGGCCGGGCTCAACCCTGAAGAGATCGCGCTGGCCTGGGAGTACCCCGTCGGCGACGGCACCGCGCCCCTGCGGGGGATGATCAGCGACTTAGAGACGCCGACCCAGTGGGACCTCAGCCGGGTCAAGCGGACTGACGCCGGAGACGCCTTGCCCCCCGGCGCCTGGATTCAGGCCGAGGGCACGTTCACCACGACGAGCTGGCTAGAAGACGAGCTGCGCTGGGCGTCGGTGGGTGAGGACGGCGTGGCGCCCACCGTCGTCGGCGAGACGAACGCCAGCCTGTTTGTCCACATCCCCGAGTCCGTGCGAGACGCGGCGCCGGGCAGCGTGCCGGTGTTGATCTTCGGCCACGGCCTGTTGACCGACCCGCAGAACTTTCTGGCGGATCTGGACGATCCACACGGCTTCGTCGAGCTGATGGACCGCCTGGGGGTGATCGTCGTGGCGACGACCTGGCGTGGGCTCACCGCGAAAGACCTCCCCGACGCGATCTGGGTGGCGAACGACTACGGCACCTTCAACGAGCTGACCGAGCGGATCACCCAAGGGGTCGCCAACAACGTGGCGCTCTCTCGCCTGGTGCAGACCGGCGGTCTGATGGACGACCCGCTGTTTGAGGGCCTCGCCGACCCCTCCCAGCTCTACTTTTATGGGGTGAGCGCGGGCTCGGTGCTCGGCGGGGTCGCGGTCACCCAGATGGAGGGTGTAGACGCCGCCTTGTTACACGTCGGCGGCGCGGGCTGGTCTACGCTTCTGGAGCGCAGCAACGCCTGGGCGCAGTTTGAGGGCCTCGTCGCCGACACGATGGAGGATCCCGCCGAGCGCCAGCTCGCCTTCGCCGCGAGCCAGCTCTTGTGGGACACCGTGGACCCGATCTCCTACATCGACGACTGGGGCGACACGCCGGCTTTGCTTCAAGAGGCCGTCAACGACGACGTGCTGGTGAACTCGGCGAGCGAGCTCTACGCGAGGAGCGCGGGCTGGGCGCTCCTGCAGCCCTCGGTCACCACCCCTCTGGGCCTGAGCCGGGCCGAGGGCGCCGTGCGCGGCGGGGTGATCGCCCAGTTTGATCCTGAGCTTCCGGCCCCGGCGAGCAGCAACCGCCCGGCGGAGCGCACCGGGGCCCACGAGACCCCTCGCACCTGGGACAGCGCGATGCGCCAGGCCGAGGGCTTCTTCGCGCTGGGCGCCCCCGGCGTGGTGCGGCACACCTGCGGCGAGGCCTTGTGTACGGCGACGGAGGAGGCGAGCCGCTGACGCGCCCCGGATCAGCCCGTGCCGATGGTGTAGACGCGCAGGGTGTTGGTGGTGCCGCGCATCGGGCTCGTGCCCGCGAGCACGACGATCTCGTCCCCAGGCTCCAAGTAGCCCTTCTCTAAGAGCGCGTCTTCGCCGACGGCGATGAGCTCATCGGTGCTCTTCACCACGGGCACCTGCACCGGGGTGACGCCCCAGGCCAAGGTGAGGCGGTCACACACCCGGCTCGACGCCGTGAGCGCGTAGATGCGGGAGCGGGGGCGACCTTTGGACACGGCGATGGCGAACTGGCCCGACCAGGTGAAGACGACCAGGGGCCGGGGCACGTCCGAGACGAGCACGGCGGCCGCCCGGGCGATGAGCGCCGCGGGGCCCGCGTTCACCGGCAGATCTTCGGGGGTGACGGGCTTGAGGAAGGGCGAGCGCTCGACCTCCCGGGCGATCTTGTCCATCACCCGCACGGCCTTGAGCGGGTAGAGGCCGTTGGCGGTCTCGCCAGACAACATCACGGCGTCGGTGCCGTCGATGATGGCGTTGGCGACGTCGGTGGTCTCGGCCCGGGTGGGCGAGGGGTTTCGCTCCATGGAGTCGAGCATCTGCGTGGCGGTGATGACCAGGGCCCCGGCGCGGTTGGCGCTCTGGATGAGGCGCTTCTGGTGCACGGGCACCGTCTCTAAGGCCACCTCGACGCCGAGATCTCCCCGGGCGACCATGATGCCGTCCACCGTCGCGAGGATCTCCGAGATGTTGGTGAGCGCCTCGGGCTTCTCGATCTTGGCGATGATCGGCATCCCCGGCTCACCCAGGCGCGCGAGGTGGGTCTTGAGCTTGAGCACGTCGGCGGCGCGGCGCACAAACGAGAGCGCGACGAAGTCCACCCCAGCCTGCACCCCGGCCTCTAAGTCGATGAGATCCTTCTCGGTGATCGACGGGGCGCTCACGTCAACGCCGGGCAGGTTGATGCCTTTGTTGGAGCCGAGCGCCCCGCCGTCCTCGATCTTGATGTGCACCTCTTTGGGCTCCACGTCGCGGAGCACGGCGCAGACGCGGCCGGAGAGCGCGCCGTCGGCGAAGAGCACCCGATCGCCGAGCGTGACATCATCGGCCATGGCGGTGTAGGTGGTGCCGCAGCGCCGCCCTTCCCCGAGCCGATCGTCCATGACCACCTCCAGGATGTCCCCCTCTTTGAGCTGGAGCGGCTCCTTCATGCGGCTGGTGCGGATCTTCGGGCCCTGGAGGTCGAGCAAGATGCCGATGTGGCGCCCCGCGGCCCGGGCGGCGCGGCGAACGTGGGCGATGTCGCGGCGGATGGAGTCGGGCTCACCATGGGAGCAGTTCAGCCGGAACACGTCGACGCCGGCGTCCACCAGCTCCTTGAGCACCTCCGGCGGGCGTGAGGAGGGGCCGAGGGTGGCGACGATCTTGGTTTTGCGTGCGGTCATGGTGATGAGACTCCCGTGCGTGTCGTCTTGACCGGCGAGGCCATCACCCGGCACGAGGCGCCGGTTCACCCCGGGGACTGGAGCCTCGGCGACGTGCGCCGGGTGGCTGAAGGGGCCCTCGTCGTCGCCGGGGGCCTGCTCAGCGCCGGGGAGCGGGTGATGGCCGCGCGCCTCGCCGCGCTCTCGGGCCCCGAGGGGCGGCTCTGGGCGCGCATGGCCGGCCGCCAGGGTGAGGTCTTCCGACTCGACCACCTGGTCTACGCCGATGTGCCCGACGTGGAGGCCGCCATAGACGCCCTCGTGGCCCTCGACCTGGCCCAGCGCACGGTGAGCCCACGCCAGGCCGCCGAGGCCTTCACCGTGGAGGAGCTCAAGGAGGTCTGCCGGGCCCAGGGCTTGCCGGTGGGGGGTCGAAGGGAGCTGCTCGTCGAGCGCCTCGCCGCCCGCCGGGGCTGGCTGCGGGTGAGCGTGGTGCGGGTGGCATCGAAGGGGCTCTTGCGCCGCCTGGAGCTGCTCTGGTTCCGCAACCGCTGGCGCGACCGCTCGGCGTTTCTGCTCGAACGCCTCGGCCACGCCCGCTGGGCCCAGTACCCGCTCACCCCCGCCGAGCCGCCGTTTCTGAACCGCCATGAGCTGCTGCGGTTTGAGGAGGCCGCGCGCCTGACCGCCGGTGAACAGGCCCCCGAGGCCCTGCTCGACGCGCTCCGGGCCTGCCCGCCGCGTCCGGCCCAGCACCGCGCCTTGGACCGCCGCCGCCTGCTCACCCGCCTCTTGTTGGAGGAGGCGCGTACCTTGGAGCGCACTGGTGAGCCCGCCCGTGCCGTGGCGCTCTACGAGGCGGTGCTGGGCTTAGGCTTCGCCGAGCCCGGGCCCGTCGCCGCGCGTCTGGCCTTGGCCTTGGAGGCCACGGGTCAGCCGGGGCTGGGCGCCGCGCGTTGCGCCGAGGTCTGGGAGCGCGCCGACGCCGCCAGCCGCCACACCCTGGAGCGCACCGGTCGCCGCCTCGCCCGCCGCGCCGGGGGGCACTGGCGCTCCACACCGCCCAAACAGGCTGCGCCGGAGCGCACCCTCTGGCTCAAGCGCGCGCCGGGGGAGGGCCCGCGGCCCCTGTGGCTCGACGCCGCCTTGCCCGTGGAGGCCGCCGTCACCAGCGTCCTGCGCCCGCGTCTGGGCCTGCACGGCGAGAACCTCGTCTGGACCACCCTCTTCGGCCTGCTCTTCGCCGAGCTGTACTTCTTGCCGGTTCATGGCGCCTTGCCCGTGCCCACCCTCGACGGCCCTCTGGATCTGGGCACACCGGCCTTCGCCGAGCGCCGGGCCGAGGCCCTGAGCGCCCGCCTCCGTCAGCTTGAGGCGGGCGAAGGGCCGGGCTTGATCGCCGAGGTCTGGGCGGCGAGGGCAGGGGAGCGCCTCGCCGGGGTGTCTTGGGAGCTGGCGGACGTCGAGACGCTCCAAGGAGTCGCCTCGGGCATCGGCGGGCCGGGCCTCGCGCTCATCTTGGGGCGCCTCGCCCGAGAGGGCTGGTCGGCGGCGAGGGGCCTGCCGGATCTGGTGATCGCCCCGGGCGAGGCCATCGAGCTTCCCCAGGCGATCCCCGCCACGGTGCCGCCGGGGCTCTTGCTCGCCGAGGTGAAGGGCCCAGGAGACAGCCTGCGCGATGAGCAGCACGCCTGGCACGACCTGCTCGTGCGCGCCGGGGTACCTTGTGAGGTCTGGAGAGTGAAGGAGGCGTGATGCGCATCACCGGTGGCTCGTTGCGGGGTCGGCCTTTGGTCGGCAAGGTTCTGGACGGCGTGCGGCCCACGCCGGCGCGGGTGCGGGAGGCGCTGTTCAGCATGATCGGCCAAGACCTGCGCGGGCAGCGGGTGCTCGACGCCTTCGGCGGCAGCGGGCTCCTGAGCTTCGAGGCGCTCTCTCGCGGCGCGGCCCAGGCGCTCATCATCGAGTCGAGCCGCGCCAACATCGCCGAGCTCAAGAAGAGCGTCGACGCCTTCGGCCTCGGCGAAGAGGTTGAGCTGCGCCTGGGCCAGTGCCCCGGCATCTTGCCCCGGGCCGGTCAGTATGAGCTGATCTTCCTCGATCCGCCCTACGCCATGGACCCTGAGCCCATCTTGGCGGCGGTCGCGCCCTTGGCGACGGGCTGGGTGATCTTAGAGCACGAGCGCCGCCGGGACGTGAACGCCCCGCCCGGCCTCGTGGAGGATCGCCGTCGTGACTACGGCGACACCAGCGTGCGGCTGTACCGCCCGGCGCCCTTAGCCCTCGACGAGGGCGCGTCGGGGTGAGGGCCGCGCGCCGGTCGCCTTAAACACGCGGTAGTCCGCCAAGATCTGCGCGTGGTCAAAGACGATGGGCGAGGGCAGGGCGTCGAGGGGGAAGTACGCGGCGTCGGCGGCGTCGTCGCCGCCTTGGGGATCGCCCTCGGCGTGGCCGGTGAACACCACGGAGAGCGTGTGCTGGCGCGGATCACGGCGGGGGTCGGAGTAGACGTAGAGCAGCTCGTCCAAGGTGGCGTGAAGGCCGGTCTCCTCCAAGACCTCCCGCACCGCGGCGCGCTCGACGGGCTCGCCTTCATCGACGAAGCCGCCAGGCAGCGCCCATCCTTGAGGCTCGTTGCGCCGCCGGATCAAGAGCACCCCGGCGCTCGTCTCTAAGATGACGTCTACGGTTGGCTTGGGGTTGCGGTACTCCATACGACTCCTGGATTGCGTTGTGCGTTGAGACAGGAGAATCTTAGCCCAAGCGGCCCCGCGGCTCGTGACCCTGCTGCGGCAGGCGCGCGCAACGGGGCCCCGTCTCGGGGCTAGTCCCGAGCCTCGTGAGAAGGAAGGTCAGATGAGCCGGATCATCATCGGCGGCGGCCCTGCGGGGCTGCGCGCGGCGGCGGCGGCGCAAGACGCGACGCTCTTCGACCCCACCGAGTCCTTCGGTGGACTCACCCACCCCGAGCTCCCCGAAGATCGGGGTGTGGCCGACCCCGCGGGGGAGGCCCCGATCGCCGCGGCGTACGGCGAGGCGCCGGCGATTCCCGCCGAGCGGCTGACGATGGCCCTGCGCTGCAACGGCGTCACCGTTCCGCTGCCGATGCGCCGCCGGCAGCTCGCCTCGCTCTTGCCCAAAGACGCCCTCGTCCCCGCCGTCGTCGAGATGGCCCGGGTGCGGGCTCGGGCGCGGATGCACGACCTCCTGGGCGGCGGCCAAGAGCGGCGCACGGTGGCGCATTGGGGGGACCACCTCTTCGGGCAGGTGCTCTACGATCAGGTCTACAACGCCTACATCCGCCAGCGGTACGGCGATCCCGAAGAGCTCAACGTCTCCGTCGCCCGGCACCACCACGGCGTGCCCGCGCCCGAGTCGTGGGTGGGCCTGGGCCACACCCCGGCGGAGGGGCTCGCGGCGCTGCGGCGAAAGATCCCCACGGTGCACCAGGGCGTGCGCCTAGAGGCCATCGAGGTGCGCGGCGGCAAGGTGGACTCGCTGCGCACCTCGCAGGGCCGGGTCGAGCTCAACGGAGAGCTGTGGTACGCCGGGCCCTTGGAGTCCCTCGGCGGCCTTCTGGGCGACGCTTTGCCCGTGGGGCCGCGCTGGCAGCTCCAGCGCCTTCGTGGCCGCCACCGCGTCTCTGTGGCCATGCGCCGCGTGGGCGCGGGGGACGAGCTCCCCGCCGAGCTGCACATCGCCGACCCGGCGCCGTTCTTCCGTTTGAGCCGCCCGGAGCTGCTCTTTGACGATGTGGACCTCGCCGGAGTCGTCGTCGCCGAGCTGTCTTTGGCCGCGGCTGACCCCCGCGCCGCGCTCTCTGACGCGGAGCTCGCCCGCCTCGTCGCTGAGGCCGTGCGCGCCTTGGGCCTGCCTGAGCTTGACCCGTCAACGGCGCGTGTGCGGCGCCTCGCCCACTACGATCCCGAGTGGCTCGGCCCTTGGCACCCCAACCACGTGGCCTTGGCCTTGGCGCTCTCGGCGATGGGGGTTCACCTCGTCGGGCGGCTGGCCACCCACCGCTATGTGGACGCGGGCCAAGAGCTTCAATACATGGCGGCCCTGCTCAAGCGACCCGGCGAGCTTCGTGAGCTCTCCCGGTCGCTCCTCGACCCGCCGGTCACCCTCAACGACCAAGACGTGTCGCTCACCCGATTCGTGGAGCGATAGACAGTGCCTTCTCAACAATGGACCCTCGGCTTCGTCGGCGCGGGGGTCATGGCCGAGAGCATGATCTCCGGTGTGCTCTCCCAAGGGGTGATCACCCCGGATCGGGTCTTCGCCTCGGATCCCAAGCCCAGCCGCCGCGTCTCGTTGCAGGCCGAGCACCACATCCGTGTGGTCGCCGAGAACGCTGAGGTCGCCGCCCAGGCCGACCTGCTCGTGCTCGCCGTGAAGCCCCAGAACCTCGCCCAGGTCATGGCCGAGCTCTCGGGGCACCTTCGCCCCGAGGTGCAGGTGCTCTCGATCGTAGCCGGCGCGTCGATGAAGGCCATTCGCCAGGGCCTCGACCACGCCCGGGTGGCCCGCGCCATGCCCAACCTGCCCTGCCGCATTCAGCGGGGCATCTCGGTGTGGACCGGCGCTGAAGGCCTCGACGCCGACCGGGTGCGCGCCGTGCTCTCGGGCATGGGCAGCCAGGTTCATGTGGAGCACGAGATCGACATCGACCGCGCCACGGCGGTGAGCGGCACGGGCCCGGCCATCGTCGCCGAGTTTGTGAAGGCGATGATGGAGGCCGCGACCTACCTCGGCCAGCCCCGGGAGCTCGCCCGAGAGAGCGTGCTGGCCACCTTGTTGGGCACCGCGGAGATGATCCGCCAGTCGAACGATCTTCACGTCGCCCAGCTCATCGACGACGTGACGTCTCCCGGCGGCACCACGTCCCGGGCGCTCCAGGCGCTCAAGAACGGGCGTTTTCACGCCGTGGTCACCGAGTCCGTAGACGCCGCGTTTCAGCGCACCCAAGAGCTCGGGCGAGATCTGGAGCACAAGCTGATCAGCGGGAGCTGAGCAGGGCTTGGGCCTCGATGGCGCGGTCTAGCTCGGCCGCCCACACCTGATCTTGGGCGCGCAGCGCCAAGAGCGCCGCCTTGGCCTCGGGGTGGGCGTCGGAGGCGAGGCGTCGCAGCAAGAGCACCCGCGCAGCGTCGTCGGCTTGGGGCCAGATCAGGCTCGCCTCGCCACGAACGGCCTCGCTGAGCTTGGCCTCGGCCCGCTCACGCCCGCCGCTCCCCCAGGCGAGGCCCTCGACGCGGAGCAGGCCGGGGTCGGGATCTTCAGCCAGGATTGGCAGGTCGAGCGCGCCCGCGAGGCCGCAGCGACCTTGGCCGCTCAGCTCCAGGCGCCAGCGCGGCGCGTCGGCCCAGATGAGCTTTCGGAAGGCGAGGGGATCTCCGACGAGGGGCTCGGCCAGGGGATCCCCGAGGCACATCGTCAGGGTGGGGCCGAGGCGGGGCCAGGCCCGTCGTCCCTGAACCGCGGCCCCGTCCCCGCTGAGCTGCGCTGTTGCACGATCGTAGCGCAGCGTCGGGCCGTCCTCACAGCGCCAGCGCTCTACCTCGCCGGGTTGATCCAGGCGGCAGATCCACTCGGCGGGCGCGTCGGGCGTGGGCGCGTCAACCGCCCGCTCACCGCAGGCCAAGAGCCCGGCGGCGGCCAGGGCGCTCAGCGCTCCATGTTGACGCACCACTCGGCCTCAAAGAGCTCCGTGCCGAAGGAGCCCTCGTCAAAGGTGACGTTGAAGCTGCCCGTCGCCAGGGTGTTGGACTCAAGGCCCGTGAGCACCAGCTCGCCGCCGTTGGAGCGGTACTCGGTGAACACGCCGCCCGAGACGACCAGGGCCTTGGCGTACACCGCGGCCTCACCGGCGACGGAGTAGTTGCCCGTGGAGACGTCGTCCTCGTCATAGGTGAACTGCAGGCCCACAAAGTCGAAGTCCGTGGGCGCGGCGGACACGTCGTAGGTGCGCTGCACCCAGGCCATGTCCCGGCACTCCAACACCTCATCGGTCACGAGGATGAACGGGCCGCCAAAGAAGATCGTGCCGGCCTCGTTGATGTCGAAGCCGTCAACGGCGCCGTCTACGACGATGGGGTCCTCGCAGCCCGCGGCGAGGGTGATCAGAGAGAGCAGGGAGCAGACGCGCATGAGAGCCTCCTTGACCCTGCATCCTATGGCGCTCGGTGACCGTCGGCCAGGGCTCCACACGCGCGGCGCTGGGTTAGGGGAGGCGATGACCTCCGGGCTCCTCACCCTGGCTGAGCGCCGCGCCCTGCGCGCCGACTTCAACACCCTCGGCGGCGAAGGCCGGGTGCATCTTCACGACGAAGACGACGGCCTCGTCGTCTTGACCCTCGACCACCCCGAGGCCTCAAACGCGCTCTCCGGGCCGATGATCGCCGCCCTTGACGAGGCGGTTGACAGCGTCGTCGAGGGCGAGACCCGCCGGGCCCTGCTCATCCGCGCCCACGGCGGCAAGACCTTCTGCGCCGGGGCCGATCTGAAGGTCGTGCGCGCCCAGGTGGACTCCCCAGACTTCGCCCGGCGCATGAGCCTGTTTATGCGGGATCTCACCGAGCGCATCGCCGCCGCGCCTCTGGTGAGCGCCGTCGCCTTGGACGGGTCGGCGATCGGCGGCGGCGCCGAGCTCTGCACCTGCGCAGACTGGCGGTTTATCGCCCAAGACGCCACGATCCGTTTTGTTCACGCCAAGCTCGGCATCAGCCCCGGCTGGGGCGGCGGCGGTCGGCTCACCCGGCTCATCGGGCGCGGCCCCGCGCTGCGGCTCCTCACCACGGCGCGTCTTGTCCAGGCCGATGAGGCCCTCAACTTGGGCCTCGTGGACGGCGTCGCCCCCGGGGGAGGGGCCGAGGCCATGGCCCGCGCCGCCCTCCGAGAGCTGCTGCATCACCCCGCGGCCTCGGTGCGGGCGCTCAAGGGCCTCGTTCACGCGGCGGATCGCCTCGATCCCGTCGCCGCCGCCGTCATCGAGGGGGAGGCCTTCGTCGGCCTCTGGGGAGGCCCGGCCATGAAGCGCCGCCTCCTCCGCCCCTGAGACCGTCCGCCGCGCCGGCCATCGTGCCCGCCGGAGCCGTCTCCGAGGGCCGCTTTCAGACCTCCGACGGCGCCTTCTCCCTCGGCGTGCCCCCGGGCTGGGAGACGCTCATCGGCCGGGAGGGCGAGGCCGTCGTGTTCACCCTCACCTCACCCGACACGGGCACGCGGGTGCGGGTGGTGCGTGTCCCCGGCCAAGACGACAGCCCACGGCCGCTTCCCGGCTGCCGCTGGACCTTTCAAGACGCCGGGCCCTATGACGAGCTCCTCGTCGCCGACACGCTGAGCGTCGGCACCTGCACCCCAGATGACCCCCAGCGCCCCCGGGTGCTCTCGTGGCGGCGGGTCGGTGTGGCGGAGGTGTGGCACCTGGAGGCGGTCATCCCGCCGGGCCAGCTCTACGACGGCCTCGTAGAGCTGGAGGCGGTGTTGCCTACGGCACGTTTCCCCCGCTGAGGCGGGAGACGCGGCGCCTCAGCGACGGCGGCGCAGGGCGGCGAGGGCGAGGAGCACCATCGGGGGCAAGGCGCCCGCGGGGCCGCCCGTGGCGCAGCCGCCACCACAGCCCGAGCCGCAGTCGCCGCTGGCCTCACCGCCGCCGTAGGACACGGTGCCCAGGGTGGCGTAGAGGCCAAGCCAGTCCCGAGCGTCTCCCGCCGGGTCGATGTTGATCGCCGAGAGGCCGACGCCGGAGAACGACGGCAGCGCGAAGGCGAGGTCAGAGAGCAGGCTGCCGAGCAGAGTGCCCAACAAGGAGTCAAAGACCCCGGCGAAGTTCTGCTCGATGGCGTCATCGGTGCCGACGACGAGCTCGTTGTGGGAGACGGACGCGATGACGTCGTCGCTGCTCAGGGCCACCTCGACGGCGAGATCCCCGGTGATGCCGTCAAAGAGCAGATCCGCCCCGGCGACCACGTCGAGGTCCATCGCCAAGGCCAGCGCCATGCGGTCGTCTACCTCGGCGTAGAAGTGGAGGCCGAGGTCGTTCACGTTGAGGCCGAGATCGTGGGCGCCGTCGTACACCACCGTCGGCGGGGCCTTGGGCCGCGTCGCGATGATCATCTCGCCGGTCTCGGGGAAGAGCTCGTCGAAGGCGTCGCCGGCGAGCAGGCCGAGGAGGCTCGTGTTGATCGGCAGGGGCTCGTCGCCGGAGAGCTCGTAGCACAAGAGGCCGCCGCGCCAGAGCGAGTACATCGCCTGGTTCGCGAAGTCATCGGAGAGCAAGAGGCCCATGTGGGTGCCGGGCACGAGGGCGCTCATCGGCGGGCGAGGGGTGTCCG
>JAKLKE010000165.1 GCA_023150775.1 Myxococcota bacterium | reverse complement strand
GAGTCGCAGGCCTGGATCAGAGACGCGGAGGGTTCCGTCAGATGCCATTGACGCACCGGCTGGGTATGGAGGCGAGCCTGCATTATCGCAGCCCAGAGAGGAGATGTCGATGGTTCAACCGTGGGGCGCCCTGTTTGATCTCGACGGCACGCTGATGGACTCCGAGCGCCACAGCCACGCGGTCATCACCCGAGCCCTCGCCGCGCGAGGCCTGCCCGACCCCGGCCTGCCCGACAACAAGGTCTTTGGCTGCCGCTGGTTAGACATCGCCCGAGACGCCGTCGAGGCCATCGCCGCGGCGCGTGGGACGCCCGCCGAGGCCGTCTGCGCCCCCGCCGAGGTCGTCACTTTGGCCGATCATATGGCGGAGATCTACGTCGAGGTCGTCTTCTCCGAGGTGATCGCCGTGCCCGGCGCGCCCCAGGCCGTGCGGGCCGCGTCGAGCTTCCTCGGCGTGGCCCTCGTCACCTCCAGCGACCGCGCCTACGCCGACCGCGCGCTCATCGCCTTGGGCCTCGCCGACATCATCCCCGTCGCCCGCCGCGTCTGCGCTGAAGACGTGCGCCAGGGCAAGCCCCACCCCGAGCCTTACCTCACCGGCGCCGCCCGCCTGGGCCTGCCCGCCGCCCGCTGCGTCGTCTTTGAGGACAGCGCCGCCGGTCTGCGCTCGGGCCTCGCCGCCGGCTGCCCCCGGGTCGCCGTGCTGCACAGCGTGCCCGACGCCGGGCCGCTCCAGCCCCTGTGTGACGCCGAGATCACCGACTGGTCCGACCTCCAGACCCCGGAGTCTTGGGGCGCCCTGATGAATTGGGGCGCCGAGCGCTGGTCTCGCTGAGCGGACTAACCCCGGGTCGATCGCACCCGAGCCAGCCCGCCGTCAACGCCCCAGACCTGCCCCGTGACCCAGGCCGTCTCGGGGCGCAGCAAGAGGCGCAGCACCTCCGCCACCTCTTCAGGCTGACCGATGCGGCCCAGCGGGTGCATGGCCTCGCTGGCCTTGAGGCTCGGCTCGTGGCTGATGAGCTTGGCGGCGAGCGGCGTGTTCACGAGGCCCATGGCCACGGCGTTCACCCGCAGGCGCCGGGGCGCGTAGCTCGCCGCCGCCGCCCGCACGAGGCCCTCCAAGCCGCCCTTCGCCGCGGCGATGGCCTCGTGGTTGGCCAAGCCTAGCGTCGCCGCCGCCGAGGAGCAGAACACCATGGCCCCGCCTTGGGTCATGACCTTGGCCCCGGCGCGGATGGCGTAGAACGCGCCGTGCAGGTTCAACAGCATCGTCTCGTGCCACTCGGCGTCGGTGGTGCGGTGCGCGGGCTTGAGCAGGATCGACCCCACACAGTACGCCAGCCCATCCACCCGGCCAAACTTGGCGACGACGGCGCTCACAAAGGCCTCGACCTCAGCGCTCTGTGTGGCGTCTCCGGCGACCACGAACGCCCCCAGCTCGGCCCCCAGGGCCTCCAGACGCTCGGCCCCACGGGCGAAGAGCGCGAGGGTGGCCCCATCGGCGGCGAGGCGCCGGGCCAAGGCGGCGCCGACACCCCCGGTGGCGCCAAGGATCACGATGACAGGAGAGTCGGCGGGCATGGGTCGCTCCGTTGCTGAGCCTGCTTATGCTTCGGGCACCTTGAGGTTGCGCCGCTGAGCGGGGGGCGTGTGGCCCAGGCGCTCGGGACGGGTCAAACTCCAGGGGTGACCACCCTCTCCGCCGCGCTCCTGCTCCTCTTCGCCTGCGGTGTGCGGGAGATCCCCGAGCACCTCAAGCCCGACGCCGCCCCCGTCGCCGCGCCGATCCCCGTGGTAGACCTCCCCACGGCCCTCGCCGCCACCCTGGCCGGCGACCCCCTCGCCCGCCGCCCCCGGGCGCCCGATGACGCGCTCTTGGCCACGATCCCCGGCGCCGAGCCCCTGCGCGCCTTCGCCGCCCTCACCCGCGCCGCCCCCGACGACCCCGCCGCCTGGTCGGCCTTTGAGCGTGAGCGCCGGGGCAGCCTCGCCGTGGGCCTCGCCCGGGGCTGGCGTCTCGGCGCCGTCGAGTCGATGATCGGCCCGCTGACCCAAGGCGACGAGGCCGCCGCCCGCGCCGCCTTGTTGTGGCTCAGCGGCCTACGCGACGCGCCCACCCTCACCGTGGCTTACTCCCCCTGGTTCTTCGTGGCCGACCCGGTGACCCCCGAACAAATGCGCGCCATGGGCGAGCGCTGGGCCCTGCGCGGCTTCTTGGACGGCCCCGGCGTGCCCGTTGATGAGCTCGCCCGCCTCTTGCAGAGCAGCACCTACGACCGTCTCACCGGGGAGATCGAGGGCCAGATCTTGCTGAGCCGCGCCGCCGCCCCGCGCCCCGCGCCCCCGGCGGATCTCACGGCCTTGCAGCAGCTCATCGGTCTGTGTCTGGAGCGCGCCACCGCCGACACCGACAAAGAACAAGCCGCCCACCGCGAGCGTGTGATGTCTCTGCCCGGGGCCACCGGCGCCGATCCACTGCCCGCCTACGCCCGCGACGTGGCCCAGGCCCTCGCCGCCCAGGCCGGAGACGACGAGGGCGCGGGCGGCGCGCTCCTCGCCGCGGGCCTCGCCCGCTGGCTCGTCACCTCCCCCGAGGCGCTGGACCGCGCCGACACCTTGGCCACCGCCGGTCGTTTCTCCCCGCGCCTCAAGCTCTGGGCGGACGTGGCCCTCACCGCCACGCTAAAGGACGCCGTGGACCGCCTGGAGGTGGGCCTCAAACATCAACGGTTCGCCGAGGCCCTGCCCCGCCTCGCCGACGCGCTCATCGGCCTGGGCCTTCCCGTAGACATCTCCCTTCTGGAGCGCCGCGCGCCCATTCACGGCGCCTGGCTGTCCATCACCCGCGCCGCGGGCCGCCCTGACGGCACCACCCCCCACGAGGGCCTCGCCGCCTTACGCGGCCTCAACCACGCCCGTCTCACCGCCTTGGCCGCCTCCCCCAACCTCCCCGCCGACTGGGCGCCATGGATCGCCCGGGCCCAGCGCCGCGCCGCCCCATGAGCCACGAACGGAGCTGGAGCCTCGCATGGACTGTAGAGGATCTACGTTTTCGTGTGCTCTACGGCCTGCCCGCCGACGCCCACCGCTTGCGGATCTTGGAGGAGACGTTTGAGGCTGAAGACCCGACGCACCCCCTCGTGCTCAACCGTAAGGCGGCCTTGGCCTTGCCCGAGCACTTCCCGCCGCCGGATCCGGCCCTGGGCCCGGCCGCCGTGGCGTTTCGGAAGGGCGAGTATGTCTCGGCGGCGGAGCTGCTGTTCCCCTTGGCCCGGCGTGTTCCGGGGGCGCTGACCGCCTTGGGCGACGTGCTCCTGGCCGTGGGGCGGGCTGAGGAGGCCGAGCGCCGGTATCTAGAGGCCCGCGCCAAGGAGGGCCCGGCGCCGACCGTGCTGGCGCGTCTCGCGCGCTGTCGGCTGCTCGCGGGAGACGCTCGCGCCGCCGCCGGGCTGAGCGCCGAGGCCTTGGCCCAGAACCCGCTCTATGGCACCGCCCGGGTCGTTCGCGAGGAGGCCGCCGAGGCCCGAGGTCGGCGACTGTTGGCCTTGCCCACCGCCGACCGCCTCGACCCACAGACAAAGGCCCTCTTGGAGCACCTGCGCGGCCTGGGGCTCATGGAGGCCTGGCGCTACGCGGCGACCTTGTGCCCGGCGAAGGCCGGCGCCTTTCGGGAGTGGCGCGACGGCGGCGGAGAGCGCCAGCTCCTCGCGTTGTGGGGCGAGGCCCTGGAGGTGGCGGAGCGGGAGGAGCGGATGGGGTGAGGCGCCGTTGGGGCGGCGACGTGGATGGCTGGGCTGAGGGCTTGGCGGGTTGGCGCCTTGGCGCGAGCTGTCCGGGGTCGAGGATCGGCTCTTCGAGAGGATGGGGGTGGGCGCGGCGTTGTTTGTCTCGCGCAAAGACGCCAAGACGCAAAGAGGTTGGGGGGTCGCCGACGATCGCCGCGACGCGGAGGTGGGCTGGGGGTCCCGCTCCGATGCCGACGGGCTGGGTGTCACCTACGATCGCGCTTGAGGTGAACGCTCTGCGGCTCTGCGGCTCTGCGCGACCTGTCCGGGGGTGTCGGCGATCGGCTCTTCGAGCGGTGGGGTGGGCGCGCTGGGAGACACAAGGCCACCCCTCACCCAATCACCGCCCCCTCAAACACCTGGTGCAGCAGCATGAGCACCTCCACGTCTGCGGCGGCGTAGCGCTCCTGGTCCGCGCTCAGCGGACGGCGGCGCCAATCGGAGGTCTGAGGCCCCTTGTCGAGGGTGATGCCCAGCTCTCGGGCGCAGACCCCCAGCAAGGTGTGTACGCCTTTGCCTTTGCCGCCTCGCACCCGCTTGCTCATTACCTCAGTGTCAAACACTCGTTCAATCGGAAGGTCGTACCGCTTGAGCACGCTGCGCTCGAAGGAGGCGTGATGAATCACCTTGAGCGGACCATCGGGTCCAAACACAGGCGCGAGGAGGCTCAGATCCTTCACCAGGAGCGGGTCGATGAGCACGCTCTCCATGGGCAGCCCTACCTGGATGAGACAGAGCTCATGGGTGTAGAGCGTCGTCTCCACGTCCAGCGCGATTACCGGCTCGTTGAGGAGCGCCTCGCACAGCGCCTCCAAGGCCACATCATCGCGGATCCAGCGTACTGGTCTCGCCGGACGATACACCGCGTCGGTGCCGGTGCCGGTGCCGGTGCCAGGATCGGGATCAGCGGGCGGCGGCGGGTCGTCCACGGGCGCCTGGGGCCGCACCCGCAGCGCGGGCCCGTGGAGCGCCCCGGCGCAAAAGGCCCCCGCGCGGTCAAGGTCCAAGAGCTGCGCGGCGAGGAGCTCCCGCTCTACCCACGGCGGCATCAAGACCTGGAACTTGGACAGGCGGTACGCGGGTAAGGACTGGGCTACCTCGTCCCATAGAGCCTCGTCAGACCACAGCTCAGGCTCGGACAAACGGTGGAGCAGCTCTTGGAGCCGCTCGATGGACGGACAGCCCCGCACCACGAGGCGCAGGTTGTCCGCTACCACCTCCCACGCGCCCCCCAAGGCGCGCAGCGCATGTTTGAGCGTCGAGTTCACCCGCCCACCGGCGAAGGTCCACACCCGCAGCTCCCCCTCCTCAACGGAGATCGTGAACGGCCCAGGGGCCCGGGCCACCTCACCCAATCGGCCCCGCGCCGCGCTTAAGATCGCCTGGGCCTCGGGGCCCAACATCGGCACCGGCGCCTCAGACGCTAAGGTAGCGCGGATGGTCTGGGCCAGCTCAAAGCCCCAGAAGCTCGGGAGATGACCACCCCAGGTCGGCGTGCGACCCGCCGGGGCGCGCTCGGCCTTCACCACCCGGTCACCGTGGGAGATGCTGCGCACCAGCCACGCCCGGCCGGCCAAAGAAAAGGTCGAGACGTCAGGCACGAGGCGGTCCACAAAGTCTTGCTCTAAGGTGCCGAGCTCTCGGCCATCCGCGGTGACGACCGTGTAGTGCTGGGGGCTTGAGAAGACCGCGTACAGCTCCATGAAGTTTTTTCGGCCAAAGCGGCGCTCCGCCTTGGGCCCCAAGACCAGCCGCCCCGACGCCAAGGCGAGGCCACCGTCGCGCAGCATCCAGGCAACAAGGCGCTCCGCCTCGGCTCGGGAGATGCCGGCCAGATCCGGCACACCCGAGAGCAGCGCCCAGGCCTCCTCAAACGTCACGCCCTCACGCTCTAAGGCCAAGGCCAAGAGCTGATGGATCAAGACCGCCCAGACCCTATCCGAGACCTGCACGTCCTCCACCCAGCCCGCTCGAGCGAGCTCCACCAAAGCCACGGCCACAAGCACCGAGTCTTCGTTGGTGCAGAAGAACGTCGTGTTGCTCACAGCCTCGGCGCGGCGGCCGGTTCGCCCCATTCGTTGTAAAAACGAGCTGACCGTCGAGGGCGCCTCGGCTTGCAGCACCCGGTCGAGATCGCCCACGTCGATGCCCAGCTCTAAGGTAGACGTGCAGACGATACACGCGCTCTCTCCGGCGGCGTGAAAGCGCGCCTCGGCCTCTTCGCGCTCCACCTTGGAGACGGCGCTGTGGTGAACAAACACGGTCACGCCCGCCCCACGCAAGGCCCCGGCCATGGCCTCGCTCGTGGCGCGGCTCTGGCAGAAGAACAGGCTCTTGTGCCCCATCGCCGCCCGGGCCACCTCGGGGGTGAGCTGAGAGAGCTCTGGGCGAACCACCACAGAGAGCGCCCGGCGACGCGGTGGCGACGCGGCGCGCACCACAGAGACGGGGCGGCGGCTCTGGGCGCCCAACCAGCGGGAGAGCACGTCCGGGTTGCCCACCGTGGCGCTCAGCCCCACTCGCTGAACGTCGTGACGGCTCAGCGCAGCGATGCGACCTAGCACAGACTGCAGGTGCGCGCCGCGGTCTTGGCCCGCGAGGGCGTGGATCTCGTCGATGATCACCACCCGAAGATCCGCGAACAGCGCTCGGGCGTTCACCTTGGGCGAGATGAGCATCACCTCTAGGCTCTCCGGCGTCGTCATCAGCACATCTGCCGGATCCTTCAAAAAAACCCGCCGCTCGTGGCTCGTGACGTCCCCATGCCACACAAAACGCCGCAGCCCCACCATCTCAGTGGCTACGCCCAGGCGCTCGGCCTGATTGTTGAGCAGGGCCTTGATCGGGGCGACGTACAAGGCGCCTACGCCCTCGTTGGGCCAGGTCAGGAGCCCCGAGAGCACGGGGAACACCGCCGCCTCGGTCTTGCCGCCCGCGGTGGGGGCCAACACCAGGGCGTTCTCTCCGGCGAGGATGGCCGCTCCGGCGAGCTCCTGCACCTCTCGTAAGGCTGAGAAGCCCAGCCGCGAGACGATCGCGTCTTGTAGCCGCGGGTGAAAGCGCGAGAAGACGCTCACCACGCATCTCCGCCGCCCGTGTCTTCGTCCCTCTCCACGAGCGGCGCCCCGGTGACGACGTGCGCCTCCTCAGGGCTGAGCGCCGAGGGCAGATGAAACCTATACGCCTTCGCGGGATCGTAGCCCTCGTGCTCCTGCACCGAGTCAAACACGGTCACCAGCTCCCGCAGAAACTGCCGGGGCACCACGCCGACGTCGCCCTTAAAGCCCGTGGTCACCTCAGCCACAAGCCGCGCCAAGAAGGCGTCGTTCACCCGCTCCCCCAAGAGCGCGCGGTCGGGGCAAGGGTATAGCCCCCGGAGCTTCTTCGCCACGGCGAGGAGCCGCGCCGCGTCAAAAGGCGTGAGGCTGAGCTGGGGCTGGCGCAGCGAGACAAACGCCGGGGCGCCGTCGCCGCTTGGGCCGGCCTGGGTGATCAGGCGCAGCCGGTCGTACAAGGGCGGCAGTGACGCCACGCCACGCTTGCCGTCAAACAGCTCGGGGGTGCCGGTGAACAGCCACAGGAGGCCGGGCAGGTTGGGCGCGTGATCGACGATCTGGCGCAGGCCGTTGAGGCACTTCTTGCGAGTGTCCTCTCGCATCCTCAAGATCGTCTCCACCTCATCAATCACGATGACCAAGCCCTTGTAGCGGGCGAGCTTCACCACGGCGAGCAGACCGCGCAGGTAAGCGAGGGCGTCCTCGCTGCCGATCTCTCCCTTCACCCCGGCGAGGCGTTTGGGCGCGGCCCCGACGTTCTGTGATCCGGCAAGCCAGCTCAGCAGCGCCGCGGCATCGGAGAGCTCCCCTTTGGCCTTGAGCGCAAAGATCGTGCGGATCACCCGCACCATGTCCGCCGGGGCCGCGCCGCCGGTCATGGCGTTGAGGTCTTGCTCAAGGCGCTCGTTGACCTGGGCGTCGAAGCCGGGGGCGTCGGGGTCGGCGCCCCCGTCGATGAGCGCGCTCTCGGTCCAGCCCATCCAGCGGTCCAACAGATCCCCCAAGGCTCCCCGGGGGCAGCTCGACGTGGCGAGCTCGCTGACCACCTTGCGGTAGAGCTCATCAAAGCGATGAAAGTGCAGGTCGTTATCGGACACGACGACGAAGCTGGTGACAAACTCCCGGTCGCGGGCGTCCTGGGCGGTGAGCTGGGCCATAAACGTCTTGCCGCAGCCATAGCCGCCGCGCAGGAACTTCACCGCGCCCTCGCTCGATGCCGCCAAGGCGAGCTGCCGATCCAGCTCGGCGCGAGCCTTCTCGACGCCCACCGCGAAGGCCACGAGCCCCCGCTCCGGCACGGTGCCCGAGCGCAGGCGCTCAAAGATGTGGTTCAGATCCTTTGTGCTCAGCCCGGTCATCCTTCGCTCCCTACGCGGACGTACCGCTTCTGGTTTCCGTGGGTCTCAATCTGGATATCGTAAGGCGCTCGCCGCCGCGCCACGTCGAACTGCATCGCGAAGTACCGCGCGCCTCGGGCGCCCAAGAGCTGGTGGAGGTCGGCTTCAGTGAGCGCGCCGTAGGTGTCTAAGCGGCCAAACGCCAGCCGCAGGCGCTCGTCCTCCAGGTCCTCCGCCCAGCTCCGGCGCGGCGCCGGGCTCACCGGGGCCAGCTCTACCGGGGGCAGGCTCACCGTCTCCGCGCCCCGCTCGGGCGGCGCCTCTACCACCGAGACCGGGAACCGCTCCCCGATGACGCAGGGGGTGATCGCCGGGCCGCCCTCGACCCCGGCCAAGCTGAGCCGCGCCCGGCCCTCCCGCTTGCCGACGAGGTGAAACAACACCGAGAACTCTTTGTCGAGCGACGCCAGAACGCCCCCGCCGGAGAGCGTCGCGAAGGAGACCTGCACCAGCTCCACCTCCGGCTGCATGTCTGGGGGCACCTCCGGGTCATCCACCTGCAGGGTGAGCAGCAGGTCGCGGGCCCCACCAAAGGCCAAGCCCCCCTCCGCGAGCACCCGGGCCTCGATGAGCAAGAGCCCACCCCGCGCCACCCCCGCCCGAGCCTGCACGACATACCGCAGGGTGTTCCCGCCCGCGGGCGCTCGGTGTGTGGCCACAAACACGGGGATTACCCGCTCTTGTAGGCTGTTTCCGCCGTGAACAAACGACTCGACGGTGTCGCCTCGGTCAAAGAGCGCCGTCGTCTTGGGCAAGAGCAGGTGGGTGTCGCCGACCTGGTCCCAGCCCATCGCCGAGAGCGCCACCTGGCTCACCTCCCCCTCCACATCGGGGCCTTGGCGCAGCATGTGCCGCCTGTGGGGCCCGCTGCCCCGCCCGTGGCCCAGCCGCGTCTTGTCCTGCGGGTCCAACAACAAGAAGCCGTGGTCCGCAGTGAACACGAAGCGGCTCACCCCGGCCTCATGCAGCCGCCGCCACGCGGCCCGCAGGCGGGTGATCGCCTCGTCAAAGCTGGCGAGCCCAGCGCCGCTCTCTCCGGCCCGGTCGATCTTGTCGTCGTGGACCACGATCAGCCGCTTGCCCCGGACGAGCTGGGTGAGGGCCGGAAGATCTCGGGCGAGGGCCTGCTCTACGCTGAGCCCTGGGCAGGTGCCGCCGCCCAAGCGCGCCTCCATCGCCTGCCGCCGCGACTCCGGATCACGCACCTGAAACTCCCCCGTCGAGAGGGCCACCACCTGCCCGTCGCGCACGACCCCATTGAGGCGGCCCCCTTGGCTCACCGGCGCTAAGGCGTTCATGCCCACGGCCGTGATCGTCGGCAGCTCGGCGAAGCAAGCCCCTCGACGCAGGGTGACGTTGGCGGCGTTTGTGTCTTCTAGAAGCGCCTCGGCGAGCTCAAAACGTAGGGCGTCCACCAAGAACAGCGCCACGGTGCCCCCGCCCTCGTGCACCAGGGGGCGCACAACGTCGTCAAACAGCCGCCGCTGCTGCAGCGCCGCTGGGGGCAAGAAGCCCTCCCGCTCACACAGCGCGTTGAAGTCCTTCGCCCACTGATCGGCCCACCGCTGCCAGCGCTGGCGCAGGCTGTTGAGGTGGGCGTTGAGCGTCTCGGCCAGGGGCAGCTCCGCGCGGGCCACGGCCACCCGGCGTTGTTCTAACCGACGGTGCGCGCGGTCCACCGCCGCGCCCTGCTGCACATACCGGCGCAGCGCCTCGTCATGATCGAGGGCGGCGAGGCGTGGCCCGGCCACCTCCAGGGCCTTGCCCAAGGCCGCCCCCAAGGCCAAAAGCTCCCAGGCTAGGCGGCGCCCCGTGTCTCGGGCTAGCCAGAAAGAGGCCTCGTCGGCCCGGGCGCTGGCGTGGGCCAGCACCGGCTCGACGCGCCCAGCGCCCAAGTCCAAAAGCGCCGCCTCGTAGATCTTGCCCTCCTCAAAGCGGAAGGTGTCTACGCGCCCCAGATCCTCGGCGTGAGCCTCGTTCTGCTCACGGCCAAGCCAGC
The DNA here is from genome assembly GCA_023150775.1 of Myxococcota bacterium. GTDB lineage: Bacteria > Myxococcota_A > UBA796 > UBA796 > CAJQPC01 > JADKFE01. The sequence continues at coordinate 1,708 of JAKLKE010000165.1, read as the reverse complement.
CCTGCACCTCGTCCGCGGCGCGCTGGTAAAACTCCGCGCGGTCGCGGCTGCCCCGCAGGTGCCGGGTGAGCGCGCGGCACTCGACGATCACCCCCCGAGGCAGCCCCAGGGCGGCGCCCAGGAGCGGGTCCAAGGGCGGGCGCAGGAGGTCATCGACATACTCCACACACATCGCCCAGCTCGTCGCGGCGAAGCACAGATCATCGAGGCTCATCGGGCCACTAGGCCCCCCACCCGAGCGCCCACGCCAGCCCGGCGGCATCCCCAAGCTGGCCCCCCAATGCGCGAAGAGCGCCGTCTGGGCCGCCTCTCCCACGAGCTCTCTCGCCAAGGCGGCGCCCCGGTCAAACAGGCTCTCGATGAGCGACACGACCCCCAACAGCCGCAGGCGGGTGAACAGCTCTCCTTCGTCGTCCTCCGCCGCGCTGAGCCACTGATCGGCGAGGGCCACGCTCGGCGGGCCCGACGCAAGAAATCCCTGGAGCCGCTTGGGGGTGACCACCCCCACCGCCGCCTCGACGATGGCCTCGGTCAAGTTGACCCGATGCTCTACGCCCAAAACAGCGACGTCAAAGAGCGGCGAGGCCCGCAGGAGCGCGGGGGAGAGCGCGCCCAGGTAGAGCACCAAAGACGGCAGCTCGGCGCCATCCGTGCGCCGGGCGAGGCGCGTCCACAGGCTCAAGAAGCTGCCGTCAAAGGCCAGCACCGGGAAGCTGCGCTCGGCGTTTTGGGCCTCCAGGGCGCGGGCCAGGGCCTCAAAGTCGCCCTCGGGATCAAACCAGAGCACCAGGCCGCGCGTCTGCACCTTCTGGGCGAGGCTGCGCTCAACGACGGCGGACACCGGACCAAGACGCATACAGCGAATCCATAGGGCGAGGAGGCGCTGGGAGCATAACGGATCTGCCCCCCGGTCGTTCGGCACGCCGACGCACCCGACGCCAAAGCCACACCACCTCCGCTCAATTTGATATCCTCTCCCGGCGGGCCGCTCGGGGCCTTTGGCCCGCGTGAAACCCGCCCCACGGAGATAGACGTCAATGACGATGTCAACCCTGCCGCCCGACTCAAGCCCGCCGGAGACCGATCAGCTCCTCTCCTTCTCCACCCGGCGCCTCGGGGCCTACCCCGCCACCGCCGCCCACGGCGCCGAGGCCAAGACCACCCTGGACCTCCTGCGCGCCCACGTGATCGTCGAGCGTGACGCCTCCGAGGCGCGCATGGCCCTGGCCGCCGAGCTCTCCGCCTTCACCGATGAGCTCTTCGGCGGCGTGACCGATCTCTCCCGCGCCGCCCTGGTGGAGCTCAAGAACGACCGCACCGACCCCCGCTACGCCTTGGCCTTCCCCAAGCCCGTGAGCGACGTGCTGGACGGCGCCATCTCCGACGCCAAGGTCGCCTACGCCGAGGTGGCCATCGCCGCCTTATCCGCCGAGCCCACCTTCACCTCCTTGGCCACGGCCATCGCTGAAGTCCAGGCCCAGCTCGACGCCGTGAAGGCCACCCGCACGAGCCACCTCGCCTCCATCGTCGCCGAGCGCGCCGCCGAGGCCCAGCTCAAGGTCACCACCGCCGCAGCCCGCGACCTCTACAACACCTTCCTCCCCAAGCTCACCCTGCTCTACCCCAAACGTAAAGGCTTCGTGAAGAGCTTCTTCATGCAGCGCCGCAAACGCGTGAGCGTCGACGAGCAGGCGCCGTAGCGGCGGGG
>JAKLKE010000164.1:11694-11973 GCA_023150775.1 Myxococcota bacterium | reverse complement strand
CTGTGGATCATGAGCAACAAGGATTGGTTTGACGACCAGATCTCCGGGGCGGCGGCGCTGGCGATCCTGATCGGCGCGGTCGCCGCGCTCGTCGGTGTGCTGCCCGCCGTGGTCCTGCGCGAACGATTTCAGCACGCCCCTGCAGAGCCAGACTCTACGATGACCCTGCGGGCCAACGTGCTCGACTTTCTCCAAGGCTTCAAGACCACCATCTCCTCAAAGCCCTTCCTCAAGCTCTGCGCGGCGACCTTCTTGGTGTTCAACGGCTTTATCCTGATC
>JAKLKE010000164.1:0-11684 GCA_023150775.1 Myxococcota bacterium | reverse complement strand
CTACGTCATCATCTACTACGTGTTCGGCGGCGACCAAGAGCGGGGGGCCGAGTACGCGGGCTACGCCGGGACCTTAGGCGCGGTGTCTACGTTTTTGGTGATCTTTGTGGTCACCTGGCTGGGCACACAGTTCGGAAAACGGAAGGCCTTCGTGCTGTCTACGCTGATCTCGATCGTGGGCTATGGGCTCAAGCTGTTCGCCTACAATCCGGAGATGCCGCTGTTGATCCTCCTGCCCGCGCCGCTCATGGCGTTTGGCCTGGGCGGTCTGTTCACGCTGATGCCGTCGATGATCGCCGACGTGGTGGACCTCGACGAGCTGAGCACGCACCAGCGGCGCGAGGGAATGTACGGCTCGATCTTCTGGTGGGTCGTCAAGCTGGGCATGGCCGTCGCGTTGGCCGGGGGTGGCGTTCTGCTCAACATCACGGGCTTCGACGTGGAGCTGGCCGGTCAACAGTCGGCCTCGGCCATCCTGCTCATGCGACTGTGCGACTCCCTCATCCCCATCGCCACCTCACTGCTCGCCATCTGGGCGGTGATGACCTACGGGGTCACGGAGGAGTCGGCGCTGGAGGTTCGGAAGACCTTGGAGGCCCGCCGAGGGACGGGGTCCGCGTCCGCATAAACAGCTTGGGATGGCGGTCCACGGTGTACAGGCCCCAATGTTTCTCCGCGCCCAGCGGGTCTGTGGGGTCACCCTTCCAGGGCTCGTCAAAGGCCTCAAAGACGAAGGTGGTGACGTTGGCCTCTGCCGCCCAGGCGGCGAGGTCCGCGACATAACGCCGCTGCGCCTCCTCGCTGGCCCGGTCGCCGAACTCGCTGGCGACGGTGGCCCAGCCCGCCTCGCCGATCACGATGGGCAGCGACGGCACCGCGGCGTGGACCCGCCCCAGGTTGTCCAGGGTGTAGGGCATGGCCTCCTCCAAGGTCTTCTCTTCCCATTGGGGGTAGGTGTGCACCAGCGCAAAATCCACCACAGACGCCAACACCTGCCCCTGCTCGGCCCAGACGACGTAGTTGTCCGCCGTGCTCACGGGCTGGTCTACGGCGTCCCGGACTTGGCGCAGGTAAGCCACCATGGCGTCGGTGCGGACCATATGGTCACCCCAGCTCACGAGCGCCTCGTTGCCTACGTTGACCGCGACGATGGTGTCGGGGTAGGCCTTGGCCAGGGTGATGAGGCGGGCGACCTCTTCGCCGTTGGCCACGGTGTTGGCGGCGAGCTCCGCGTCGGGAATAGGCTCAGTGAGCCAGGCGCAGCCCTCGTGGTTGCTGACCTCGGCCTGCAGCCAGGCGCCGAGCATGACCCGAAGGGGCCGCCCGTCGGCCACGATCACGTCGAGCACACGGCGGGACAGCTCCCCGGCGTCGTAGAGGCGGATCAGGCCGAAGCCCTCACGCTCTAAGATGTCGAGGTCTTCACGGATCTGGTCGGCCGTGGGGTAGACCGCGCCTTGGCCTTGGTCGGGGTGCTGGCCCTCGCGGTACCCGGAGTAGGCGACGGCGAGCTGGGCCCCGGCGAGCAGGGCCTCGGGCGCCTGGGCGATGACGGAGGCCGGCGCGGCCGCCGGAGGCAGCGGGCCCGGCCGCGCGCAGGAGGTCAGCAGGAGGGCGAGGAGGGAGGCGGAGAGGCGAGAGCGGGAGTTCATAGCGGCTTATAGCCGGTTGGCGCGGGGTTGTTGCGGGGGGTGAGGGTGGTTGGGCCCGCGGCGCCTCACGCGCCCACGAGCGGCCACCAAGGCCCCCCGGATCCTCCCCCCAACTTTTTTCTTGTTCATAGTGGCACACGTTATCTTTGGCGCTACTATACAAGGTATGTACACACTTCGCCCCGTCGTCCTCCTCCTCCCGCTCCTCCCCCTCCTCGCCGCCTGCGGCAAAGATCCGGTCGTCCTCACCGGCGACGCCATCGGGAGCTGCTCTTACGAGAGCCCGTTCTCGGGTGAGCCGGAGTGTATGGAATTCTTCGACGCCGAGATCGCCGCGGCCCAAGAGGTCTGCGACGGCTACGCCGCCGAGTTGATGCTGGACAAACCCTGTGCGATCGAGTCCGTGCTCGGCACCTGCACCTATGTCTCGGACGGGATGCAGGTCCGCACCACCGTCGAGGGTGACGACCCGTCGAAGTGTGGCAGCCAACGGTTCGGCTGCGAGACCTTCGCCCGCGGCGTGTGGACCCCGGCGGCCAACTGCGACGGCGGCGACGAGATCGTCGTCTTGGAAGACCCCTTCCCCCTGCCCGAGCGGGTCTGCATGGACCCCTTGCCCGGCGAGCCCGAGGGCCAGTCTGAAGACGGCCAGGTCTGCACCTGGCAGACCGTCTCCGGCGCCACGGAGGAGGGTCGGCACTTCTCGGACTACGCCGACTGCGACATCATCCGCCGCCAGCGCCCCTACGGCGCCGCGCCGGCCAACGCCCGGGCCAACGAAGAGGACCCCCGCATGGACGACCCGGCCTACGTCGCCGAGGTTGATTGGGTGCGTGACCAGCTCCGCGCGGGCTCCTGCGACTGCTGCCACTCCTCCGCCGCGCCGAACGGCCCCGCCATCTTCGACGCCGAGTTTGAGGGCAACCTCCTCAACCAGTTCAACGACCGCGGCCTCGCCATGGCCGCGGGCTGGATCCCCACCATCGGCTTCGGCACCTACCCGCCTGAAGAGAACAACGGCTTCGAGCGCTCAAGCCCTGAGGATCCCTACCTCTCGATCATCCCCACCACCGACCAAGCCCGGATGATGGCGATCTTTGAGGACGAGCTCCTCTACCGTGGCCGCACCATCGAAGAGTTTGTGGATGATGTCTACGGCGCGGGCCCCTTGGATGAGCAGCTCAACTACAAGCCCGAGCAGTGCTCCGAGGCCGAGGGCATCGACAAGGACGGCGTCATCCGCTGGGCCCCGGGCCGGGCGCGTTACCTCTATGTCTTGGAGAAAGGCACACAGTCCCCCACGGTGCCGCCGAACCTCGACACCCCCGAAGGCACGATCTGGCGCGTAGACCTCCCCCGGGACGGCTCGCCGGTGTTCTCCGAGTCTGTGGTGTATGGTGAGGTGCCCGAGGGCATGGTGCAGATCTTCCCCGAGACCGGCGCCCCCGCAGCGCTGGTGCCGGGCAAGGAGTACTACCTCTACGTCACCGCCGACATCCTCTACCCCATCTCCCGCTGCGTGTTCGTCGCCGGAGAGCGTGAGCGGGGCGGCGGCTGCAGCAGCGTCGAGTCCGGCCCCGCGGGCGCTGGCCTGGGCTTGGTGTTGGGCTTGGCCCTGGCGGCTCGGCGGCGTCGGCAGAGCGTCTGAGCTGGGGGCGGCGCCCGCGCGACGGGGCTCGGCGCCGCAGCACCGCGAGACTCTGATCCGGCGCAGCGCGCTGGCGCCACAGACCCTCTGCGCCAGCCAGGCGCGCGCGGATTCCGGGCCTGATCATGGAGGAGAGGGGGCGAGGGCGGCCCTGGCGCCGTCGTACACTCGTCCTGGCCCTGACGATCCCGGCGGCGGCCCACACGACGGAAGCTCCGATGAAGCGCGCCCTGAGACTGTCTGTGCTGCTGATGTTCGCCTGCGACGGGCCCGACCAGCCCAAAGACGTCGTGGTGGACATGGACGGTGATGGCTCCGCCGAAGCGGAGGACTGCGACGATCTCGACCCAGAGAGATACCCCGGCGCGCCGGAGGTCTGTGATGACGGCGTGGTGCAGGACTGCCTGGGCGACGTCGAGGGCGCGCGGGCGGCGTGTCGGCTGCAGGGCGCGCTCACCCTCAACCTGGACGCCGACCGAATGATGCGTGGGGCCGTCGGCTTCGCCGGGACCAGCCTTGATGGCGGCGGGAACCTCGACGGCGACGACCTCGCCGACCTGATCATCGGCGTGCCCTACTACGAATATTACCCCGATCCCGCCGAGACCTGGCCGGGTGGCGACGCGCTCGTGCTCCGCGGCGCTGGGGCGCTCGCCGGGGACGACCCCTATGTGGATCTCGCCGCGGCGGACGTCTCGATCTACAACGAGTCCTGGGAGGACTTCAGCGGCTACAGCGTCGCCTGGGCGGGAGACGTGGACGGGGACGGCCTGGATGACGCGCTCGTCGGGTCTCCCTCCACAGACTACGGCTACGAGAGCGGGACAGGCTGGGCCTTCCTGCTGCGCTCCTCCTCCGCTTTGGCGGCCGGAGCGCGGCTGAGCTTACAGACGAGCGCCGATCTCACCCTCACCGGAGAGCACGACGGCGACTACTTCGGCGCCTATGTGCGCGGCGTCGGAGACGTAGACGCCGACGGCCTCGCGGACGTCCTCGTCGCCGCCTCGACCTACGCCATGGGCGAAGAGGTCATCTACGAGAGTGATCTCTGGGGGGCGCTGTACCTGTTCACGTCCTCGGGCTCCCTCAACAGCGGCGCGACCTCGCTTGAGGCCACGATGGCCGAGGTCCAGTTTTTGGGTCCAGAGGACACCTTCGTGCACGCGGTGCCCGCGGGCGCGGGAGACATCGACGGCGACGGCCTCGGGGACATCGTCATCGGCGCGTCCATCGCGAACCTCCTCGTAGGGGAGAACCAAGAGTTTGGCGCCGTGTTGGTGTACCCGGCGGCGGGGGCGCTCTCCAGCCTGCCGCCGACGCTCTCCGGCACAGACGCGGAGCTGCTCATCGGCCCCGACCCGAGCAGCTATTGGGTAGGAGAGCACGTGAGCTACGCCGGAGACGTCGAAGGAGACGGCCTCGACGACCTGCTCATCGCGACGGGCAGCTACTGCGCGTCGGGCGACTGCGCCGTGCGCGTCTCATTGTTCTTGTCCTCGGGCGGGCTCAACCTCAGCGCGGGCCAGCTCACCCTCGCCGACGCCGATCTGCAGCTCCTGGGCGGCCCCACCGCGGAGGTCGTCGAGTACACGCAGCTTGCCAAGGCCGGAGACGTGGACGGCGACGGGCTCGGGGATCTCCTCATCAGCGAGCATGAGGTCGCCGCGTACCTGCTGCTCAGCTCGGGGAGCCTGGCCCGTGGGGGCGGCGTGATGGCGCTCACAGACGCCGACCTGACGATGACTGAGGAGCACAACGGCGATTGGCCCGGCTACATGCCCAGCGCCGCGGGCGACGTGAACGGCGACGGTCTGGGAGACCTGCTCATCGGGACCGGCGGCGCGGACGAAGAGGTTCCGACCAACGGCGACGCCTACATCGTCTACGGTCGAAGCTATTGAGGCCCCTTCGGCTGGGAGCCCCGGACGTTAAGGCGGGCTCATGCACCTGACCCGCCCGCGCCGAGCCCCCCTGTCCACCCTCTCGCGCTGGCCTGGCGCGACGGCCCCCCTCGGCGCGCTATTAGCGCTCGTAGGCTGTACCGCCACCGCGCCCCCCGCCAACGACCGCCTCGGCGAGCCGGGCCAGGACGCGCCGCGCGCCGTGATCCTCGACGCCTTCTTCGGCTTAGACGACGCCTTGCCCCTCGCCGCGAACGCCCTCTGCCTCGGCGGCGAGGGGATGGACGGGATGCCGGTGACCCTCTCCCGCCGGGTGCAGCCTGAGCGCCCCGACGCCGCCTCGTTCTTGGTGATCACCCGCGGCGGCCAGCGCCTCACGCCGCGCTGCGCGACGCTGCGCCCCGCCATCGACCCCACGGAGCGGCACACCGTGCTGCTCATCGGCGAGCTTGGGGATGAGCCCGATGATCCTCCGGTGCGGGTGGAGATCATCGGCTCTGTGCCGCTTCTGGGCGGCGGCGACGCCATGGGCCTCTCCACGGACACGGTCACACCCCTCACAGACGGCCCGTCCCTACGAATCGCCTATGTTTACGCCCCCGAGGCGCTCCCCGAGTCCACCTGCCCGCGCCCGAGCACCACACAGGTCGTCCAGCTCACCTGGGCGGGCGGTGTGAGGGCCCCGACCGGTGAGGAGCTCGGCGAGCCGGCGCGGCAACAGATGTCTGTGACGCTTGAGGACGGCGCCGTGGTGACCCCCATCGCGCTCGCTGACCTCGGCGACAACGACAACTACACCCATCTGTGTTTGGAGGAGGCCTCCCCTGCCCGCTCGGTCACCGTGAAGGCCGGGGTCGCCGTCGATCCCCGCGGTGACAGCAACCCCGAGACGACCATCCCCGTCACGAACGATCCCGAGGCCAGCCCTCGATAACCAACCCTCTCACCTCCCTTACACCGGCGGCCCACAGGCCGACCGCCGCCGCCTCAGCGCTACACTGAGGCCATGCTTCTTCACGATCACGTCGCCTTGACCGCCGCCGAGCGCGCCACCTTGGAGGCCCTCGTCGAGCGACACACCCTCTTGGAGCGCGCCGCGCGCTGGGCCTTGGGCGCGGGCTTGTTCATCGAGGAGCCCCGGGCGATGGACGAGTTCAGCCTCGACGTGCCCGTGCGCCTCTCTGAGGATCGTTGGCTCGTCTACGACTCCACCTGACTGGGCAAAGTGACGGCGGTCGCCGTCTGGGACCACAACCCGAGCTTAGAGGAGCTCCTCGACGCCCGGCTGGCGCGGGGCTGGACGCCCAAACCGTCCACCGTCGCCGACAACGCCGTGCTCGGCTACGCGGCCTGCCGCTTTGGCCCCGCCGAGGCCGAGACTCCTTGACTTTGCCCGGGCCCTGGCGTGAGATGGGCCGATGTTCACCACGCTCCTCCCCGCGCTGCTCACGTTCACCCTCTGGGGCTGCGTCGAGGTCAGCTCCGTCGAGGGGGCCGGCGACCCGGCGCTCTCCGGCGAAGGCGCGGCGGGCGACCCCAACGCGGGCACGGCCTCGGGACCGTCTGGAGACGTGCCCGCCATGGGCGACGCCAAGCCCGAGGGCACGGCGCTGCCGTTCAGCGTCGAGGAGATGAGCGCCCAGATGCCCACCCTGGACGCCTTGGCCCAGAGCGGCGAGATCTTCCTGCGGCGCCTCGGCCACGCCTCCGGGGCGACCTTCACCACCGGCGCCACCCTGAGCGTGCCGGCGAAGATGGAGCTCGGCGGCTGTTACGCCGCGGCGGTGATCATCACCGGCACGCTCAAGGCCGAGCTCGCGCTCTACGCGCCCAACGCCGAGGCCCCCCTGAGCCCGCCGATCACCGCCACGGCCCCCGGCGTCACCTTCGGCGGCGGCCACATGGCCTGCATACGCGCCCCGGATGACGCCAAAGGCTACGGCAAGCTGCTCATCACCGCCATCGAAGGCGACGGCGCCGTGATCACCCAGCTCTACCAACGTTGAGGGGAGCCCATGCCCAGCCTGCCCACCCCCGCCCACCTCCGCCGCGTCTGGGAGGCCCTCGACACCCTGCCCGACCCCACCGAGCAGCGCCCCTGGCCGATCCTCGTGAGCGGCTGCATGATGGCCTGGGGCTGCGGCATCGACGGCTCAAGCTACGGCATGGAGCGCGCGCTCGACAAGCTCAAAGGCCTCGACAACATCTGCTGGGTGCCCGTCTGCCCCGAGCACATGGCCTTCGGCACCCCTCGCCGAATGCCCGATCTGCACGACGGCGACGGCCACGCGGCGATCGAGGGCCGGGCGCGTTTCCTGTTTGACGACGGCCAAGACGGCACTGAGGGCATCCTCGCCGCCTCCGCGCAGGCCCTGGAGCTCGCCAAGCGTGAGCGTGTGGTGCTCGCGCTGCTCACCGACATGAGCGCGGCCTGCGGCAGCCAGGTGATCTCCTTGGGCGCCCGCGACGCCAGCCCCCGGCGTTTCCAGCGCGGCATGGGCGTGATGGCCGCCACCCTGGACCGCGCCGGCATCCCCGTGATGAGCCAGCGCGACCACCGCACGATGCAGCGGTTGTTGAGCCGCTTGAGCCCGGGCTATGTGGTGGAGCCGGACGCGCTGGACCACCATGAACATCCTTGGACGGTGGCGCACTTTGGGGGTTAGCGGCGCGGCGGATACTTGCTCAGCTTCCTCTGCAGCGACCGCCGGTGTAACCCCAACAGCTTCGCCGCCTGGGTGACGTTGCCTCCGCAGTCATTCAGCACCCGCTCGATGTGCTCGTGCTCGGCCCTCGCCAGAGACGGCACCACGTCCGGCGGCGGCGGCGGGTCGTCTTGGGCGCCGAGCTCGCGGCGGCGCAGGGCGGCGACGATCTGGTCGGCGTCGGCGGGCTTGGTGAGGTAGTGCGTGGCGCCGAGGCGCACGGCCTCCAGCGCCGTGGCGATGCTGCCGTAGCCGGTCAACACGACGATGTTGATCGTCGGGTCCAGCTCTCGCAGCTCACGGAGGAGCGGCAGGCCGCCGCCGTCGGGCAGGCGCAGGTCCAGAAGCGCGTGCTCCGGCGTCTCGTCTCGGGCGAGGGTGAGGGCCTCTTTGGCCGAGCCCGCGCCGCGCACCTCGTAGCCGCGGTCACGCAGGGCGCGCTGCAGGCGCTCCCGAAGGCGCTCGTCGTCGTCCACCACCAGCAAGGTCGGGCGAAGCTCAGACATGGTTCCTCTCGGGGGGTTGTTCATCGCGGCACCGGCCAGCGCATCATCACCTTGGTGCCTTTGCCTGGCGCGGAGGTCAACGACATCTCGCCGCCGGTCTGCTCGACGAAGGCCCGGGCCAAGAACACGCCCAGCCCTAAGCCTTGGCCCGGCGGGCGGGTGGTGAAGAAGGGCTCCCCCACCCGGGCGACGACGGCGGCGCTCAGGCCGACGCCTTGGTCGAGCACCTCGACCTCGACGGCCTCGTCGCCCCGGCGGAGCTGGACGCTCACGCGCTGGGGATCCGGCGAGGCCTCCAGGGCGTTTCGCACCAAGGTGACCACGGCGCGGCCGAAGGTGCGCGGGGGCAAGAGCGCCCAGAAGTCGCGGCCGTGGGTGACGTCTACCCGGGCCGAGAGGGCCTCGCCCAAGGCGCGGCGAAGCTCGGCCTCTAACCACTCGCCGTCCACACGCTCCGGGGCCTCGCCCACGCCGGTGCCGGCGCGGCCGGCGATCTCTTGGAGGATCTCCCGGCAGCGCGCGGTCTCTTCGCCGATGAGCTTGGCGTCTTCAGCGTCGGTCTCCCGGCCCGCCTGGCGCGCGCCGTTCTCCAGCTCTTTGGCGGCGATGGCGATGGTGGTGAGCGGGCTGCCGAGCTCGTGCGCCGCCCCGGCGGCCAGGGTCGTCAAGGAGGCCAAGCGGTCGGCGCGGGCGGCGGCGGCGATGAGCGCCTCGGCCTGGTCGCGGGCGACGGCGGCGAGGCGGGCCACAAAGAACGCGATGGCGACGGACGTGATCGCGAAGGCCACCCACATGCCGCGTAAGTGCGCGGTCGGGTCGTGGTGCTGCATGATCTCGTGCACCGGATAGTGCCAAGGGAACAGCGCGGCGTACCCGAAGGTGGAGAGCAGCGCGACGCCCCAGGTCCAGCGGGGGCCCAACAAGGCCGCCGAGAGCGCGGTGTGCACGAGGTAGAGCGCGGTGAACGGGTTGTGCGGCCCCCCGGCGAGGCCCAACAGCGCCGTGAGCAAGACGATGTCGAGCACCACGGCGACCTGCACCCGCCAGGCCAGGCGCACCCACCGGCCCAAGATCACGTTGGAGCTGGCGGTGACCACGGCCACGCCGAAGATCGCCGCGTTGGGCAGCTTAAAGTCCGCCCACATCACCAGGCCGAGCACAATGAGCTGCCCCGCCGCCGCCAGCCAGCGCAGCCGGGACAGGGTCGTCCAGGCCGAGGTGGGGTCGGAGAGGCGGGCGCTCAAGGGCACAGCGTCGGGTCTACGGTGATGTTGAGCTCGTCATAGGCGCCGGTGGGGCTGTGGTCGTCGTAAGACAGCTCCACCCGCAGGCGCCACACGCCGGCCTCGACGCCGATGTTCGCTTGCTCCGCCCAGATCATCGCCGCCTCTTGGCCGTTGAGCAGCACGTCAAGGTGGCCTCGGCCCTCACGGCGGGTCTCGTCGCCCGTCGGCGCCACGAGCTTAAAGCCCGTCACGTCGAGCTCCAAAAACATCGGGTCGCCGCAGAGCGCCTCGCCGTCTTCGGGGCTGAGGATCAGCACCTCCCCCGGGCCGCAGCCGAGGGCGCCCAAGGCGAAGAGCCAGCGCGGGAGGAGACTCGCTCGGCTCACTCCACGACCCCGGTGAAGGTGACCGTGGCGCTCACCGGGGGCTCCAAGGCGTCGCCGTCGCTGTAGAAGAGCTCGGCGGTGAGGGTGTGCTCCCCCGTCTCGCTCAAGGTGTAGGGGAGCTGGGTGAGGCCGCTCTCGGCGACCATCACGCCGTCGAGGCTCAGCCGCACAAAACCTTCGGGGGTGCCCTCGTTGTGGCGCTCCACGTCCACCAAGGTGAAGCCCTCGACGAGCAGGGACGCGGTGTTGTCGCCCAAGACGACGAGCTCTTCATCCAGCGGGACGAGGAAGCTCACCGTGGCCGTGGCCTCGGCGGCGCTGTCCTCGTGGTGGTCTTTGTGAGCGCAGCCGAGCGCCAAGAGCATGATCAGCATCAGCACCTCCGAGCCCTGAGCTTATCCCCACGGGCTCGGGGTCGGGGGTGCGGCGGGTTGTCGCGCTCAGTAGCGGGTGTAGAGGTCCCAGAGCTGGTAGTCGAAGTCTTCATAGGGGGAGCGGAAGAAGGGCGCGGCGCTGCCGTCGTCCTCGCTGAGCCGCCAGACGATGGGGTAGGTCGCGTCGGTGGACGACACGAAGAAGCCGCCGTTGACGTCGTCGGTCTCCAAAAAGTGCGGCGTCCACTCCTCATCAAAGGCGATCTTCTGCGCCCAGGCGTTCTGGGTGAGGTTGAAGCGCATCACCTGCCAGCCCGACGCGCTGTTGCCGCCGGCGTACCAGCCATCGGCACGTTTGATGCCCGACCAGACGGAGTACTCGATGTTCTCGGGGTCCAGCGGGCGCAGCACCTCGACGGCGCCTTCAGGGCTGATGAGCGCGAACTCCCCGAAGATGCCGAACACGCCGATCTCCCCGGTGACGCCGTCTACGGCTACGTCGAAGGAGTAGAAGTCGGCCTCGGGATCAGAGGTCATCAGGGGCGTGAGCGCCGAGCCGTCGGGCTCAAGGGCCGAGACGGTGTCGCCGGTGCAGACGAGGTAGTAGCCGTCGGGGTGGGCGGCGATCCCGCCGAGGCCAAACTCGTAGACCTCGGGGTCGGAGAGATCCCACAAGAGCTGGGTGTCCCCCTCGGGGCTCACGGCGTAGAGCGCGATGGTGACCTCAGCGGCGCCGTCGTGGCTGCCCAAGGTGCCGATGAGCCAGCCCCCGTCGAGGCCCGGCGCCATGAAGTAGGGGATGAGGGTGGCGTCGTCCAAGAGCACCTCCCAGTCCGTGTCGCCGAAGTCATCGACGCCGACGATACGCGCGGGATCCTTGCCGTCGCCTTGCTGGAGCACGACGAGGCCGCGGAAGGACTCATCCACATAGCCGTCGCAGTCGTTGTCTTTGCCGTCGGCGGCGTTGCCTTCAGCCTCGTTCTCCGACCAGCCGGGGTTGACGTAGACGTCGGCGTCGTCGCAGTCGCCCTCCTCGACGGTGAAGCCGTCGCCGTCGTCGTCGGTGCCCGCGGCGGTGTCGTCGGGCCAAGGAACGTAGGTGTCGCCGGTCTCCCCGGTGTAGATCGGGCCGTCGTCGGTCTTGTCACCGCAGGCCACGAGCAGAGAGAGGGCGAAGAGGGCGTGCAGGCGCATGGGGGTGTCTCCGGGGACCAGGATACCCCGAGGTGATCAGGGCTGCAGGAGCCACCACGCCAGGGCGCCTAAGCCGAGCACGCTGAGCACGA
>JAKLKE010000163.1 GCA_023150775.1 Myxococcota bacterium | reverse complement strand
CGAGAGCCCCGAGCCGCCGCCGAACCAGACCGAGACGCCCGTTTACCCCCCTACCCCACCCAAGCCCCCGGCGTCAGCGCCTTCCCCCGCTCAAACAGCGCCCGGAGGTTCGCCAGCCCCGGCTCCGTCTTCAGCGCCGCCTGAATCGGGTTGTCCACCGGGAACACCAAGACGCCGCCCATGGCCGCCCAGAGGCCACAGTCGATGGTGCCGGGGGACTCGCCGCTCAGCCAAGGCGACTGCCCCAAGACCGCCGAGACCGCGCGCAGGTCGGCGATGGCCCGGGCGGCGATGCCTTCGGGGCTGTGGCGACCCATGCCCTGAGCGCGGGCGGCGCGGCGCACGTTGGGGCGCACAAAGAGGCGCATCACCACGGGCCCGATCACCGGCGGCAAGGCCGGGGTGAAGGCGGTGACGACGGCCTCAAACGCCGCGTCGGAGCCCGCCCAGCGGGTGGTGAGGGTGGCGAAGTACAACGACTCCTCCAAGGTGCGGCGGACGAGGTGCAGGATGGGGTCGTTCGGCGGGCGGAGGGCGTCGCCGGGCAGGCCGCCGTGGCGCTCGGTGAGGGTGGCGATGATGTCGCCCGAGTCGCCGAGGCGCTCGCCGCCGGGCAGCTCCACCCAAGGGATCTTGCCTTTGGGCGCCCGGGGCAGGTCCGCCGGGGCGAGGGTGTAGGGCAGGCCCTTCACGTCGAGCCACATCACGAGCTTGTTGACGAAGGGGCTCGCCGAGCAGAGACCCCAGGCGTTGAGCTGGCCATGAACGATGATCATCGAACCTCCCGCCGACCGTCTATCCCGCCCCTCAACCAGCGGGTTACTCCGACCCCACCTCCGCCCCTGGCCGCAGATGCTCCTCACGCTCCTGCTCGCCGCCTGCGCGCCCCTCGGCGTCGGGCCTCCACCCACCCCCCTCGGGGCGAGCACACCCCTAGAGATCGGCGTGGCGCTGACCGGCAGCGGGGTGCTGCCCGCGTCGGACGGGCTCGGGTGTGAGGCGCTTCTGGGCTGTGACGGGGCCTCAGCACAGGGCTGGGCGCGGCGGGCGCTCCTCGACGGGCGGGCGGAGCTCGGGGTGGTGGCCTTCGCCGGGAACACGAGCTTCTTCGGCGGCGGGGCCTATGGGCGGCTGTGGACGCTGGACGACGAGCGCTTTCGCCTGGGGGTCGAGCTGCAGCTCGGCTTCTTCTGGGGGGCGGTGGCCTTGCCCGCGGCGGTGCGGGTGGCGCCGAACCTGTGGCTCTGGACGAGCCCATCCGGCGGCGCGCGCTACTTCTCCGTGCTGCGCCTGCCCGTGGGCGCCACCTGGAGCCCGCGGGAGAACCTCGCGGTCTCGGCGGAGCTCGGCGTGGGCTGGGATCCTTGGCAGAGCTTCATGCCGCCGGAGACGGCGACGCTGCAGGGCTCGCTCTCCGTGGCCTACCGATGGGGAGCGGATCCTCCTCCGAGCGAGTTAGACTGAGGCTCCGCGTCAACGAGGGTTCTGTGGAACGCAACCTCTCCCAAGACCTCAAGGTCGGGCTCTTCGTGCTCTTCTCCCTCCTCTTGGGGGGCGTCGCGGTGTACATGCTCGGCGGATCCTCCAAGATGTTTGAGGATCGGTACACCCTGTACACGGCCCTGGATGACGTCGGCGGCATGAGGGTCGGCGCGGTCGTGCGGCTCGCGGGCATCGACGTCGGCGAGGTCACCGAGATCAGCTTCAACGACGTGCAAGAGGCCCACACCAGCGAGGATCTCAACAAGCTCCTCCCCGCCGAGCGCGCGCAGTTTAAGCCCATTCACATCACCATCTCGTTGATGACCAAGTTCGCCCCCAAGATCCGCGAGAACTCCATCGCCCGGGTCGAGACCGAGGGCATGTTGGGCGACAAATACCTCTCCATCTCCATCGGCTCGCCGCGCAGCACCGAGAAGAGCGCCGAGGGTGAGGTGATTCAGCGCACCCACGCCGAGCTCGTCGATGGGGACTGGCTCGCCGCAACGGAGTCTACGCCGCTCGTCGAGTACGAGAAGATCGCCAACGCCGTGCTCGCCGACCTCAAGGAGATCTCCCGCAAGGTGAACCTGAGCCTCGGCACCGACCAAGAGGTCACCCAGGCCAGCGTCGCCAACGTCGTGCAGTCCGTTGAGGAGCTCCTCGTCGCCGCCAAAGAGGGCAAAGGCCTCATCCACGCCTTGGTCTACGACGAGGCGCTGTCCCGCCGCCTGGGCTCCACCGTGAGCAACTTAGAGACGACGAGCGGCGAGTTCGCGTCGATCTCCCGGGAGGTCCGCACCGGAGACAGCATCGCGCATGAGCTGATCTACGGCGAGTCCGGCGAAGAGCTCGCCACCCAGCTCGGCAGCTTGGCCGAGCAGCTTGAGCGCATCGTCGGCGACATCGAGACCCAAGACAGCCTCGTTCACGCCCTGATCTACGATCCCGAGCGCGCCCAGATGGTCGAGGATCTCCACGCCACGGCCACGTCGCTGCGCGCGCTCTCCGCCACCATCGAGCAAGGCGAAGGCACCGTGGGGATGCTCGCGAATGATCCGGCGTTGTATGAGGATCTTCGCGCGCTGGTCGGCGGCGCGCAACGCAACAAGCTCCTTCGGGCCTACATTCGTCAGACCGTCGAGCAAGGTGAAGCGAACAACGCCCAGCCCTGGACCCCGCCCCAGGACTGATCCCCCGGCAACAAGGCGGCCCGGCGAGATCTCATGACGAGCGACGCCTCCGCCGCGGGTCGAGTAGGCCCCCGGTTCTTGCTGCGCCCCCGGCTTCTGGGCCTGGTGAACACCTGGAAGGGTGGCACCCGGGCCGAGAAGTGGACCTATGCCTTCTTCATCGGCGTCGGCGCCTTGTTCTGGGTGGGCCTGTTCGTCGGGCTCTACATCGGCCTCGACGCCTTCCGCAGCGTCGAGGTCTTCGGGCCGCTCATCACCCGCAAGCTCTTGGAGCTGCTGCTGCTCTCGCTCTTCGGGATGCTGCTGTTCTCGAACGTCGTCACCGCGCTCTCGGCGTTCTACCTCAGCGATGACCTCGAGCTCCTGCTCTCGATGCCCATTCGGCGCGACGTCTTCTACTACACCCGGGCGCTCGACACCTTGGGCCAGTCGAGCTGGATGATGGCCTTCTTCGGCGTGCCCCTCTTCGTCGATTATGGCCTCGTGTGTGACGCGAGCTGGCGCTACTACGCGCTTCTGCCCGTGGTGATGGGGGCTTACCTGGCGATCCCCGCCGCCATCGGCGCCGTGGTCTCGTCGATCCTCGTCACGTTTTTTCCCGCGCACCGAACACGGGAGGCCTTGGTCATCATCGGCCTGATGTTCCTCATGGCGGTGTTGATCCTCGTGCGGGTCTTGGAGCCCGAGCGCCTCGTCAACGCCCAAGACTTCGACTCCTTGGCGGCCTACGTCGCCGAGCTCCAGGCGCCGACCCCCGCCCTGTTCCCGCCGCGCTGGGCCGTGGAGGTGCTGGAGGCCGCCGTCACCGAGCGCCCTCTGCCGTGGCTGCAGCTCGGCCTGCTCGTGAGCGGCGCCTTCGCGGCCTTGGGGGCCTCACGCTGGGTGACGATGCGCCTGTTCGCCGATGGCTGGACCCGCTCCCAAGAGGCCCGGGAGGCCCGCTTCGCCCGGGCGGGGCTCTTTGACCGCCTGCTCAACCTGCTCACCCGGCCCCTGCCCCGGCCCTACGCCGCCTTGGTCATCAAAGACGTCAAGATCTTCGTGCGGGACCCAGCCCAGTGGAGCCAGGCGTTTCTGCTGGTGAGCCTCATCGTCATCTACCTGTTCTCCGTGCGCAGCCTGCCCGTGGACGTGGTGCGCGGGCCCTACATGCAGTCGTTTAAGGACGGCCTAGCGTTCATGAACCTCGGCGCGGCGGGCTTCGTGATGGCGGGCATCGCCGCACGTTTTCAGTTCGCCGTCGTGAGTGGAGAGGGTCGGGTGTTCTGGCTCATCCGCAGCGCGCCGCTCAACGCCACGCGCTTCTTGTTCACCAAAGGCATCCCCGGCATGGTGCCGATGTTGATCGTCGGCGAGACCTTGATCGTCGCCTCCAACCTGCTCCTAGAGTCGCCCCCGGCGCTCACCGCCGTAGGGGCCTTCGCCGCCTTGTGCTTCGCGTTTGGCATCTCGGGCATCGCCATGGGCGTCGGCGCGGCCTTCCCCGACTTTAAGGTCGACAACATCGCCCGGGCGGCGGCGGGCCCGGCGGCGATGCTGTTTATGGTCGCGGCCTTGGTCTATGTGCTCGTGGTGATCACGCTCTTGGGCTTCCCGGTGTTTCTGCTCTTGCGGGCCGAGCTGCGAGAGACCGCGCTCACGGCGTTTGAGCTCGGCGTGACCGGCGGGGCCTTCGCCGCCGTGCTCGCCCTGAGCGTCACCGCGACGCTTCTGCCCATTCGCCTCGCCGCGAAGGGCCTCGGGGAGCGCACCCTGTAGGCCCCTCAGCCGAGGCCGAGCGCCGCGCGCACCGCCTGGTAAGCTGGCGTCCAGGCGCCGTCCTCGCCGCGCACGGCCAAGGGCGGCGCGTCTTGGCGATCCCCACCAAACCCGGCGGTGAACAAGGCGATCATCGGCGGCTGGCCGTGGCGAAAGATGATGTCTTGGCGTCGCCGTAGGGTGAGCCCCGCCGCCGCCAGGGCGCGCTCGGGGCGCGGATCCCGGGCGCTGTGCACGAGGTTGAACAGGCCGTCGGGCTTGAGGTGCTCGGCGGCCACCCGGGCGTAGTCAAACACGTCGCCGCGCAGCTCCAGGCGGGCGGCGGCGCGCTGGGGGTTTGGCGAGCGCAGCGCGGCGGACTCCGGCAGGTACGGCGGGTTCGCCAGCACGAGGTCAAACTGGCCCAGGCCCTCCCGGGTGGCGGGCTCACGCAGGTCACCCTCTCGGGCGGTCACCCGGGCCTCAAGGCCGTTCTGGGCCAAGGTGCGTCGGTACAAGGCCGCGCTCACGGCCTGGGCCTCCACACCGACGAGGCGCGCGTCAGGGCTTAGCCCAGCGAGGGTCAACAGCCCCACAGAGCCGACGCCGCAGCCGAGGTCCAAGACGGTCTCCGCGTCGGGCCCCTCGCGCCGGGCGAGCCAGGCCAACAGGAGATCGTCGGTGTTGAAGCGGTGCCCGCGGCGAAGCTGGTGGATGAACCAGTCGCCGACGAGCAGGTCGCAGGTGGTCTCGGTCTCGGCCAGGGGGTCGTTCATGGCCCCCCGGCCTAACCGGTCCACGGATCAGGTGGCGTCACACTCCTCGACGATGTCCGAGCTCATGCCCGCGAGGGTCAAGAGCAAGGGATCGATGAGCTCCGAGCCGTCCAAGGCCCAGGGCACGCCGAGATCGTCGAGGCCCTTGAGGAGATCCTCGACCAAGGCGTTGAAGTCATCCGCGCCGATGCAAAGCCCGGCGTGAGAAGACTTCATGTCGCGGCCGCTGTAGGTGCAGTAGCCGCCCGTGGCGTCGCAGACCTGCTCGATGAGCAGCGCGCGCAGGTTGGCGAGGTCGGTGGTGGCGAAGAAGCCGTTGATGCGGCTGTCGGCGGCGACGTAGCCGAGCATGGCGTCGATCACCGCGCCCACGGCGGCGTAGCCGTCGCCACCGGCGTACACGCCGAGCTGGTTGAAGTACACCTTCGAGCCGTCAGCGTCCTCGACGATGTCGCCCTGCATCCCGACCAGCGCGAGCAGGAGGGGGTCGATGGGCTGGCTGCCGTCGAGGGCGTAGGGCACGCCCAGGGTGTCGAGGGCCTTGAGGAGATCCTCGACGAGCGCGTTGAACTGCGCGTCGGTGATCGCCATGCCGGCGTGGGCGGTCTTCATGTCGGCGCCGGAGTAGGTGCAGCCGCCGCCGGTCGCCGCGCAGATCTGGTCGTGGAGCGAGGCCTCCAAGGCGGGCAGGTCGGCGTTGGCGAACATCCAGTTGATGCGGCCATCGGCGGCGATGTTCTTCACCAGCTCCGCGACGACGGCGCGGATGGCCGTCTCGCCGCCGAGCTGCTCGTAGAGCGACTGCTCGGTGCCGGTGTCGTCCGTGACCTCGGAGTCGTCCGTGACCTCCGAGTCGTCCGTGGCGGCGGAGTCGGTGGCCGCGTCATCGTCGCCCTTGCAGGCGGCGAGTCCGAGCGCGAGGGTGAGCCCTAGGGCTAGGTTTGTGAGTCTCATCGTTGATGTCTCCTGTGGTGTGGTCATCGGGCAGCGGGATCAGGCGTCATTGGCCGGAGCAGAGGGGCCCCTGAACCGGACACTTCATGGGGCGATCTAGATCACCTTCATAGGGTTGAAAATCATTGTTTCTCCTCAACTTTTTGAGGAGCGGCGGCGCTCTCGTCGAGCACATGGGGGTTCTTCGCCGGGGTCGGGGCCGTGGGGCCGGTGAAGCTGTGGCCGCTCGTGCCCTCCCGCGCCTCGGCGCTGGCCTCGACGCCGGGCACGTCCCAGCGCTCGTTGACGCTCACGAAGTCGCCCGCGGCCTTGAGCGCCGAGACCGAGATCACGAGGTCGGAGAAGCGCCACTCCGTGCCGAAACGCGCCAAGGCCCGGTTCACCTTCTCCCGGTCAAAGGGCTGGGCCTTCGTCGGCGGGCCGAAGGCCGCGGTGAGCGTGGCCACGGTGGCGGTGTAGTCCACGCCCGCGTCTTCAGGGACGCTGTAGCGGCGGGTGGTGGAGACGTGGTGGACCGGGCCGTCGTCGAGCCGCACGATCAGGAGATCGTAGAGCTTTCCTTTCACCGTGCGCTCGGGGAGTAGGCTCAGGGGGAGCTCCCCTTTACACTCCACCTGGGTCGTGGTCCGGCGTGGGGACTGACGCTCGGGGCAGCTGAGCTTCCGCTCGGCGAGCCAAGCCTTCACCTCATCCGCGGTCGTGGCCCCCAGGCTGAGGCCGAGGTGCGCTCGGTTTGGCGCCGCCGGGAGGGGCGCGACCTCCGCCGCTGGGGCGCTGAGCGACGGTGTTGTAGCGGCTTTGTCTAGCCCTTCAGCCGGAGGTGGCGTGGGCGAGGCGCCTCCACATCCGAGCATAAAGAGCAGGTTTGACAGCATCATTCTATGATCCATCGCAGAGTTACAAGCTCACGTTCTACACGGACGTTCGGCAGATCACAAATTTTCTTGAGCTTGGTTTGCATCTTGTTGAGTGGGCTAGCTCCCCCAAGACGTCGCGGCGATCACGGCGAAATTGTCGCGCTCTCCGTAGCGGCCGTGTCCTACCCCTTCGGTATAATGGGCGTATCCGCTTGATTCCTGCCCTCTGGCATGGCGCTTGCTTAGGGACCGATCATCGCCCCGAGCTCTCGGGCCGTCACCGAGGAGATCCAAAATGTCCGCCATGAAGCTCATCGTCCCCGCCTTGGCCCTCACCGCGCTCATCGCCTGCACCCCCAAGGACGAGCAGGCCTGCGACACCATGGCGGTCTCCAGCGCCCAGATCAGCCTGCGCGGCCCAGACGGGGCGGTGGTGAGCGGCGCCGCGGTGCGCTACGAGTTCGACGACGGCTCCGGCGGCGTCACCGAGGCCGACTGCGACGAGTGGCAGCCCGGCGAGTACGTCTGCGGCTACGAGATCTCCGGTGAGCTGCGCATCTCCGTCGTCGCCGACGGCTTCGAGGACGCCGCGCTCAGCGTCGAGGTCGGGCTCACTGAAGACGAGTGCCACGTCGAGACGGTCATGGAGACCGTCACCCTCACCGCCATCGACTGCGCGGATGACGCCGAGCGCTGGGCCATGCAGGTCACCGTCACCAGCGAAGATGGCGCGCCGCTGGCCGGCGCTGACGTGCAGTGGGGCCCGGACGTGCAGGACGACGTGCCTTACGAGGCCTGCGAGCCCACCGACGTCATGGGCGACTGGCTCTGCGGCTCTGGTGAGTCCGGCGAGCTGCTCTTGCTCGTCCAGGCCGAGGGCTACGCCCATGAGCTGCTCGCCGTGGACGTGCCCGTAGACGAGTGTGGCCTCACCGTGCCCCAGCTCATCACCGTGGCGCTCGCCGCGGAGTGAACCTGGCCCCCCGCCTCCCCTTCCCGCTTGCAACCCCTCGCTGACCTCCTGGAGTGCCCATGTCTCTCGTTCGCCTGCTCCTCCCCCTCGCCCTGATCTCCGCCTTCACCGCCTGCGGCGACAAAGAGATCGCCTGCACTGAAGAGGCCCGGTCCAGCGTGCAGATCACCCTCGTAGACGAGTCCGACGCCCCGGTGGTCGGCGCCACCGTCACCGCCGTCGCCGACGGCCAAGACATCGCCTGCGAGGACTGGGACGCCAGCGGCGTCTACACCTGCGGCTACGAGGTCAGCGGCGTGTTCGTGATCTCCTTCGAGGCCGAGGGCTTCGAGTCCCAAGAGATCGAGCTTGAGGTGAGCCTCACTGAAGACGAGTGCCACGTCGAGACCGTGCAAGAGACCGTCGTGATGGTCGCCTCGGCGGCCTGAGCCCCCTCTCACCCCCACACCCGACACGCCGCTGGAGCCCCCCATGTCCTTCGCCCGCCTCGCCGCCTCCTTCGCCCTGCTCGCCACCTTCACCGCCTGCTTCGAGAAGGAGGTCGGCTGTGATGACTACGCCGCCGCCAGCGTGCAGCTCACCCTCGTAGACGAGGCCGGCGCCCCGGTGTCCGGCGCCAGCGTCATCGCCGCCACGGACGACGGTGACATTGAGTGTGAGGACTGGGACAACACCGGGCTCTACATCTGCGGCTACGAGGTGAGCGGCCTGTTCGTGATCACCATCGAGGCCGAGGGCTTCGACCCTCTGGAGCTGGAGCTTGAGGTCGGCGAGACCGAAGATGGGTGCCACGTCGAGACCGTGCAGGCCACGGGCGTGCTGATCGCCGCGGCGGCCTGATCCCCCCAAGGTGGGGCGCCCGGGTTACCCTCCCCCTCCCAAGATGAGGAGACCCCGATGGGCGCCCACCCCTGGCATGATCTGCCCAACAACCCCGACACCGCCGACGTTCACTTCAACGTCGTCATCGAGATCCCCAAGGGCTCTCGGGTGAAGTACGAGCTCGACAAGCCCACCGGGCTCTTGCGTGTCGACCGCATCCTCTACAGCGCCGTGCATTACCCGGCCTCGTATGGCTTCTTGCCCCGCAGCTACGGCCGCGACGGCGACCCTCTGGACGTGCTCGTGCTCGGCAACGAGCCCGTGGTGCCCCTCTCGATCATGCAGGCCCGGGCCATCGGCGTGATGCACATGGCCGATGAGGGCAAGCCCGACGAGAAGATCATCGCCGTGCACATCCACGACCCGGCGTTCTTGGACTACACCGACATCAGCCAGCTCCCCAAACACATGTCCTCGGAGATCCGCCGCTTCTTCATGGATTACAAGATCCTAGAGGGCAAGACGGTCACCGTAGACGAGTTTGAGGGCGCCGCCGCGGCCCTGCAGGTGATCCGCGACGCCTTCACCTACTACCGGGCTGAAGAGAACCGCCTGCGCGGCTGGGGTTGAGCTTAGGGCGGAGCGGACGACTTGGCGCTTGCGCTTTGGGCGATGCTCAGTCATCCTGAGCGTTCGCCCGGAGACACCCCCAATGCGCCCCACGTCCCTGCTCTCGCTCCTCTGCCCCGCCACGGCCCTCGTCGCCTTGGGCTGCTCCGACTACAACATCACCCCCAAAGACGACAACGGGGGCGCCGTAGACTCCGAGCAGGTCGATTGCCCGCCGTCCGACCCCGACTGTGACGACAGCGCGACCGACAGCCTCCCGCCCGACAGCCTGCCCCCCGACAACGACACCTGCGACGAGTTCAACCTCCCCGGCGAGTCCCTCGCCCTGGTCGAGGAGTGCTACGTCGAGGTCTCCACGGGCACCTTCACCCCCGTCGTGGAGTGGCGGAAGTCCCGGTGGTCCGTAGACGCCAGCTCCAACAACATCATGATGATGCCCGCCGTGGCCTCGCTCAACGACGACAACGGCGACGGCCTCATCAACGACGACGACATCCCCGACATCGTCGTCATCACCTACGGCAGCAACGGCACTCTGCGCGCGGTGAGCGGCGACGGCAGCAAGGAGATCTTCAACATCGTCGGCGCGGGGCTCCAAGGCCAAGGGGCCGTGGCCATCGGTGACATCGACAACGACGGCATCGTCGAGATCGTCGCCCCCACCTCCAACACCATCAAGGCCTTTGAGCACGACGGCTCGCTCAAGTGGACGTCCCCGAACCTCTCCGGCCACATGTACGGCACCTCCGACGCCCCGGCGATCTCCGACATGAACGGCGACGGCAAGCCGGAGATCATCATCGGCAAGGCGATCCTCAACAACGACGGCAGCCTACGCGGCGCGGGCGCCTATGGGCGCGGCGGCGTGGCCTCCAACGTCGGCACGACGTCCTTCGCCGTAGACCTCAACCTCGACGGCACCCAAGAGGTGATCGTCGGCAACGCCATGTACACCCCCGGGGGCGCGGCGATCTGGGCCAACGGTGAGCTCGATGGCTACGTCGCCGTGGGCAACTTCGACTCCGACCCCGAGGGCGAGATCGTCGTCAACGCCAGCGGCAACCTGCGCCTCCAAGACACCAACGGCACGGTCCTCTGGCGGGCGAAGATGACCGGCGCGGGCAGCTACTACGGCGGGCCCCCCACCGTGGCCGACTTTGACGGCGACGGCCTGCCCGAGGTCGGCATCGCCGGGCAGTCCACCTACACCGTCTTCGACACCGACGGCCGCAAGATGTGGGAGAAGGCCACCCAGGACGGCTCTTCAGGCAACACGGGCTCGTCCGTCTTCGACTTTGAGGGCGACGGCGTGGCCGAGGCGGTCTACGCCGACGAGACCCGCCTGTGGGTGTTCAACGGCCCCGACGGCTCGATCAAGCTCAGCTCCACCGAACACTCCAACGGCACCTGGACGGAGTACCCCGCCATCGCCGACGTAGACGGCGACGGCCAGGCCGAGATCGTCGTGCCCAACACGTCCGGGGGCCACACCGGCTTCTACGTCTTCGGCGACGCCGACAGCTCCTGGCAGCCGGGCCGGAAGATCTGGAACCAGCACGCCTACCACATCACGAACGTCAACGACGACGGCACCATCCCCGCCGTCGCCGCCATCAACTGGTCTACCTACAACAACTTCCGCTCCGGCGACCTCACCGCCGGCTCAGGCGGTGTGTACGCCGACCTCATCGGCATCATCGACGAGGTCTGCGAGGCGCTCTGCGCTGAAGACCGCATCTTTGTCTATGTGCGGGTGGGCAACCAGGGCTACCTCGACGTCACCGAGTCCTTCGACATCACGCTCACGGCGATCACGCCGACGGGTGAGGTCCCGCTCCAGACGCGCACCGTCTCCTCCGGCATCGCCCCCGGCGTGCTCTTGGACACGATCACCTTCGAGGTGAGCGGGGTCTCGGCCCTGGACATCCTCGACCTCACCCTGAAGGTCGATGGTGGCAACGGCGCCTCCACCGGGGTGTACTCCGAGTGTGACGAGACGAACAACGAGCCGGTGTGGGGCGCGCCCGTCTGCGCCGAGTGAGCTTGAGAACCCCCCCGTCGTCACAACGGCCACAATCCTGACGTAACCCCTTGCGTTCGCTCAAGATGCCGTCCATCTTGTGGCTTCGGAGGTCTCCATGCGCGCGATTACACTCCTCACTCTGCTCGGCGTCGGCTGCAACGAGTACGAGATCAACCCCAAAGACGACGTCGTGCCGGGGGGGCTCGACAGCGAGCCTGTGGAGTGCCCGCCGCAGATCCCGGACTGCAACGACACTGAAGAGGACTCGGAGCTCCCGCCGGACAGCGTGCCCCCCGACAACGACGTGTGTGATGAGTTCACCGTCCCCGGCGAGGCCCTCGCCCAGGTCGAAGAGTGCTACGTGCCCGTCTCCACCGGCACCTTCACCCCCGTCGTCGAGTGGAAAAAGTCCAGCTGGACGACAGACGCCAGCTCCAACAACATCATGATGATGCCCGCCGTGGCCTCGCTGAACGACGACAACGGCGACGGCCTCATCAACGACGATGACATCCCCGACATCATCGTCATCACCTACGGCAGCCTC
>JAKLKE010000162.1 GCA_023150775.1 Myxococcota bacterium | reverse complement strand
GTGGCTATCCTGAGCACCTACCCCAAGCGTCCAGGTGCCCCATGTCGGACTTCCCGTCGGCCGAGCGGCCCATTCAGCTCTCCCCCATCGCCGTCAAGAACATCCACGTCATGCTCAAAGACAACGACATGGAGGGCCACGGGCTCCGCTTCGGCATCCGTGGCGGCGGCTGCTCGGGCTACTCCTATGTGCTGGAGTTCCAGGCCGAGCCCGACGAGGGTGACCTGCGCTACGAGGTCGAGGGCATCCCGGTGTTTGTCGGCGCGTTTAAGCGCGACTACCTCCAGGGCACCACCATCGACTACAAGGACACCGACTGGGAGTCGGGCTTCGAGATCAAGAACCCCAACGCCCGCCGCGCCTGCGGCTGCGGTGAGTCCTTCGACATCGACGACAAGGCCGCCAAGACCGAGAGCGAGCAGCAGCTCCAGGCTTGATCGACGCCGTGAGCGCGCTGCCCGAACGTTTCGGCGCGCGCTTCGTCACCCGTGGGGTCTTGGGTCGCGGCGGCTTCGGCGTCGTGGCCCTCGCTGAAGACACGCTCCTCGGCGGCGAGGCCGCGGTGAAGTGGCTCCCCGGCCTGTCCCCGGCGCGGCGCGCGGCGCTTCGCCGTGAGGTGACGGCCTTACGCGCGGTGTCTTGGCCCGGCGTGGTCACGCTCCTCGACGAGGGCGAACAAGACGGCGGCCTGTGGTTGGGCATGGAGCGGGTGCGCGGCGCGCCGTTCCCGGGTGGCGTCTTTGACCGCCTCGACGGGCCCCTGCGGGATCGGGCCTTGGCCTTGTTGTTGACCTTGGAGCGCCTGCACCGCGCCGGTGTGGTCCACCGCGACCTCAAACCTCAGAACGTGCTCGTGCGCCCCGATGGCCTGCCGGTGATCCTCGATCTTGGCCTCGCCGTAGGCCGCGGGGTCAGCGCCGGGGGCGCGCAGGAGGCCGGGGGCACGCCCAGATATCAGGCGCCGGAGCAGGCCCGGGGGGAGGCCGTCGATGGCCGCGCCGATCTCTTCGCCTTGGGGGTCATGCTCACCGAGGCGCTCACCGGCCTCGCCGACCCCTGGGCCGTGGAGGGCCTTGACCCGCCGACCCTCGCCGCCCTGCGCGCCTTGACCGCGCCGCGCCCTGAGGATCGCCCCGCGACCGCCCGAGACGCCTTGGCGCTCTTGGGCGCTCCGCCCGAGCCCCGGCCCCTGCCGCCGGGCGATCCCCTGCCCGCCGAGGCCCTGCGCGGCCTGTTCTGGGGCCCCGATCTGGGCCTACACCTCGCCCAAGACGCCGCCGAGGCGCTCTGGGGCCTGACCGCAGGACGCCGAGAGGCCGTCGCCGCCACCTTAGACGACTGGCGGCGGGAGGGCCTCGCCACCGACGACGGCGGGCGCCTGCGGGTGAGCCGCGAAGCTCTGCGTCGCCTCACGCCCCTGCCCCCGGGGCCCGAGGCCATCGCCGAGGCTGAAGAGGCCGGTCGGGTGGAGGAGGCCTTGGCCCGGGTGGAGCAGCAGCTCGCCGCCACCCGCGCCCAAGGCGGCGACGAGCTGCCCTGGCTCAGCACCCTCACCCGCCTCGCCTTGAGCCTCCAGCGCGCCCCCGCCTTACGCCGGGCGCTCTATGAGCTGGGCCGGGCGGCGGCGCCGTGGCCCGCGGGAGAGGCGCTGCTCCACGGCGCCTTACGCTCGGTCGAGGGCGACGGCCCCGGGGCCTTGGCGCTCCTCGACGGCGTGGGCCCCGTGGACGATCCGCGCCTGGAGGTCTGGCGCCACGCCCTGCGGGTTCACGCGGCCATTCGTTGTGGGGACGCCGTCGTCGCCGCCGTGCTCGCCTCCATCGCCCCCCTCGCCGAGCACAACCCCGAGCTCGCCGCGTCTCTGCACGGCTGGCGGGGCCTCGTCGCCTACCGGGAAGAACGCTACGCCGAGGCCGCCGCCCTGCACCTCCGCGCCGCCCAAGGCAAACCCACCCGCGCCGGGCGCCTCTCCTCACGCCTGAGCGCCGCCAGCGCTCAGCTCGACGCCGGGCAGCTCGACGCCGCCTATGCCGAGGCCAGCGCCTTGGCCGAGGAGGCCGCCGCGCTCCGACACACTCTGTTTGAGCTGCGGGCCCTGTGGATTCAGCGATCCGCCGCATACCGCGCCGGGCGAGCCCTCGCGCCCTCCGCCGAGCTCGTCGAGGCCGCCCGCGCCGCCGGGGCCCTGCTCGCCCAGATCGCCCTAGGGGAGGCCAGCATCGCCTGGCGCGCCGGCCAAGACGCCCTCGCAATCCTCTTAGCAGAAGAGTCCGAGCGCGCCTTCGCCCGAGAGCGCCAGCCCGGCGTGCTCCTCGCCCGCGCCCTGCTCCTCACCCTACGACCGGCGAAGAAGGCCGAGCGGGTGAAGCTGGCCCGGGCCCTCGCCGCCGAGGCCCGGCGCTGCCCCATCCCCGGCCTCAGCCTGCAGGCCCTCGCCTTGTGCGCCGCCGTCGTCCCCGGCGTCGACGCCGGCGCCGTGGTCAAGCTCGCCCAGAGGTTGCCCCCGGCGCTGCAGAGCGGCCGCTTGGAGCTGCTCTCCGGCGAGGAGTGCCTGCGGCTCGCGGGCGCTGGTGGTACGGTTCTTGCAAAATCGCCAGGCGATCCCTAAACCCGCTCCCAGGACGGACTCCGCCATGCCCAGCTCCCGCGACTTCAGCAAGACCAGCAAGTTGACCAGCGCCACGGTGCTCACCAAAGAAGACAAGCTCAGCGGCGACTCCACACAGACCGGCGGCACCCGCAGCCCCGGCGGCGTGACGCCTCCTGGCGGCGTGCTCTTGCCCGTGGGCGTGTACAACGTCTTCTGTGTGCCTTCGTCTCAGCAGACCTTGCCGCCCACCCCGCCGCTCCGGGGCCGCGTGGTGGTGGAGCAGCTCCCCTCGGGGGAGATCCGCGAGAGCTGGGTGATGTTCTCGACCTACGCCGCGCCCAGCGCCACGAACAGCGTGTGGATTGTACCCAACACAAACCACCCCGCCCGCAGCCAGCGTGATCTGTACGTCGAGACGACGAGCGGCCCCAACGCCGCCGGGGCGATCTGCGCCTCATGGCGTCTCACCGACCCCCGCGCCAACTCCACGAGCGTCATCCGCCAGATCGACGCGGGCACCGTAGAGATCATCGCGAGCACCCCCACGGGCCCCCAGCGTGTGGGCCAGGTGATCGTGAACGCCCCGGCGGGCTTCGCGGGCCAGTGGACGACGGCGTCGGTGAACGATGGCCGCTCGGTGTGGGCGGAGCAGTGGGCGGTTCTGCGCGCCTCACCCCCGGCGACGGCCTGGCGCCTGCAGGCCGTGCCCCCGGCGAGCGCCCCACAGATTCAGCAGTGGGTGAACTCGGTGAACGTCGTCGTCGAGAGCTGGAGCGTGGTGTATTCGGGCGTCTCGGTCTAAGGCAGGCACTCCGGCACAAAGCTGAGATCGTCCTTGGACCCGGTGAAGGCCACGGCGCCGACGAGGCTTGAGCTGCCCGTGGTCGGGCTCGTCATGTACAGGTTTGTGCCGTTCATGATGTAGAGCATCCCGTCTACGGGGTTGTACTCTACGCCGACCGAGCCGAAGGTGATGCCCAAGGGCAATTGGGTCGTCGCCGCGCCCGTGGCGGCGTCCACATAAAAGAGCTGGGCGCCCGCCGAATCGACGCCGATCAGCGTGTCCGAGGCGCAGTCATACGCGAGACCGCAGCTCCCCAAGGAGATGCCCAAGGAGCCGACGCTCGTGGCCGCGCCCGTGGCGGGGTCTAAGGTCACCAAGGAGTCGCTGGAGGTGTCGAGGCCATACAGCAGGCCGCCCGGACCAAACACGATCCCGCAGGTGTTGCCGACGCCCGTGGCGCCGATCTCGCTCATCGTCCCATCACAGACGTCCATCTCCCAGAGCTTCGCGTTTGTATAGTCGTGGGCGATGGTGCGGCCCGAGGCGGCGTCATAGGTCGCGGAGTTGAAGCCGACGCTGCTCGCGCTGCTCAGCGACGCCAGGGCCTTTGAGCTGGCCGTCGCCGCGTCGATGGCGTAGACCGTGCCCGTCTTGCCGACCATCTCGACGGAGACGAGCTGCAGCCCCACGGTGCTGTCCTCGTCGATCAGGCCGTCACAGTTGTTGTCTTCGCCGTCACAGGCGTCGGTGGCGCCGGGGTAGGTGCCTCCCGCGCCGTCGTCACAGTCGCCGTCCACCGTGGCCGCCCCCGAGGGCAAGTCGCAGGCCGTGATGACGTCGTCGCTGTCGCCGTCGCCGTCGCCGTCTGTGTCGGCGTAGAAGGTGTCGCCGGTGGAGAGGTCTACGCTGTCATCGGCGTCGTCGATGAGGCCGTCACAGTCGTTGTCCAGGCTGTCACAGACCTCTGACGCGTCGGGGTTCACCGCGCCGTCGCCGTCGTCACAGTCGGCGGCGTTCGCCACGGCGCCGGTCGTGGGGGCCTCACAGGCGAACATCGCGGCCTCGGCGTCGCCGAAGCCGTCGCCGTCTGTGTCGGCGTAGAACGTGCCGCCCGTGGAGAGGTCTGCGCTGTCATCGGCGTCGTCGATGAGACCGTCACAGTCGTTGTCGAGGCTGTCGCAGATCTCCGCGGCGCCGGGGTTGACCTCGCTCACGCTGTCATCACAGTCGCTCTTGTCGGAGACATACCCTTCGGGCTGGGCACAGTCGAGCACAGAGAAGTCGAGGTCACCGAAGCCGTCGCCGTCTGTGTCGGCGTAGAAGACGCTCGCGTCTTGGGCGCTCGCGCCGTCGGTCGTCCCGTCACAGTTGTTGTCGAGGCCGTCGCAGACCTCGGTGGCATCGGGGTTCACCGCCGCGTCGCCGTCGTCACACTCCTGGCAGGCGGCGAAGCCGTCGCCGTCCCCATCGGCGTACCCTACGGAGCCGTCGCAGTTGTAGTCGTTGGGATCGGCGCAGTCAGCCTCGGCGGCGCCGGGGTTGTAGCGGGGGTCGGCGTCGTCACAGTCGCCGTCTCGGGCGGCGGCGCCCGAGGGGGCCTCACAGGCCAAGATGGCCTCTCCAGCGCCGTAGCCGTCCTCGTCGCCGTCGGTGTAGAAGCTCGTCTGCACCCCCTCGTCGATGGCCCCGTCGCAGGAGTTGTCTTTGCCATCGCAGAGCTCGGCGGCGCCGGGGTAGGTCGTGGCGTCGTCGTCGTCGCAGTCCTCCTCGGCGGGCACACCGTCGCCGTCGTTGTCTACGACCGCGTCGCTGTCGGAGCCGTCGCTGTCGGAGCCGTCGCTGTCGGCGCCAACCCCGGAGTCTAGGCCGGACGTCGTGTCTTTGGTGGCGTCGTCAGAGCAGGCGAGGAGGGAGCAGGGCGCGGTGCATGGGGCCATCCTGGGCGGGAGAGGCGTCAGTATACCGCGTCCCGCGTCAGGATTTGGGTGTCCGCGTCAGGGCCGCAGGTTCAAGCGGCCGCTGTAGGCGTAGCCCGACGTGCCGTAGCCTTTGAAGCTGAGCACGTCGTAGTCGGCGCCGTAGGTGACGCTCGCGGGGAACTTGCCGACGTTGTAGTAGTCGCCCGGCCCGGTGTAGAGCTGGAGCGAGAGCGCGCCCAGGTCGCGGTCATAGCCCAACATTCCGTCGAAGCTGTCGATGCAGTCCCCGCTCACCAAGCTGCCATAGGTGTCAAACGAGAAGTCACAGGCGGGGCAGAGCGTCGATCCGTCGGCATCGACGCCCTCCACCTGAAAGACGCAGCCCGCAAAGAGCACGTTTAGCTCCCCGTCCATCGCGCTGTAGCCGCAGCGGTCGCTGAGGTTGGCGTTGTTGTCGTCGCAGTCCCCGTCGCAGGAGCTCAGGCCGTCACCGTCGTAGTCTTCAGGGGTGAGGATGGGGTTCGTGTCGTCACAGTCGCCGCCCAAAGCCACCGCGCCCGAGGGCGCCTCGCAGGCCTCCACGGCGCTCGCCTCGACGCCGTAGCCGTCGCCGTCCTCATCGGCGTAGAAGGTGATGAGCGCGCCGTCATCGACGACGCCGTCGCAGCTATTGTCTACGCCATCACAGGCCTCGGCCGCGCCGGGGAAGCTCGTCGCCGCGCCGTCGTCGCAGTCGCCAGAGACGGCGGCGTGGCCCGAAGGCGCCTCGCAGGCCTCCACGGCGCCCGCCTCGACGCCGAAGCCGTCGCCGTCGCCGTCGGGGTAGAAGGTGACGAGGGCGCCCTCATCCACGGACCCCTCGCAGTTGTTGTCGAGGCCGTCGCAGGCCTCGGTCGCCCCGGGGAAGACTGCGGGGTTGTTGTCGTCGCAGTCATCGCCGACGATGGATCCGTCCCCGTCAAGGTCGATGAGCTCGGCGGGATCGGTGTCTTGCACGCTGTCATTGTTGCCCTTGTCGCCTTCACAGGCGGCGAAAAACAAGAGCGGGAGCGTGGAGGTGAGCAGGCGAGCAGGAGTCATTCTTCTCTCCAGATCGAGGGCGCCCAAGATTGTAGCGCATGAACCGCGCCCCGCTGAGCTGGCGGGCGCGGTGATACGCTGGGCGGGTTGTGCGGCCTTGGCCGCGTCGGCGGCCAAGGGGAGAACAAGGTGGACAGAGACCGAGACTGCGCCCCCGGGCCGAGCTGCGCGGCGTCAGGGATCCTTGCGCCGCGTCAGGGATTCGAGTCAGCCTCAAGTCATCCGCCGCCGACCCTCAGGCTTTGGTCGGCAGGCGCACGATGCGCAGCGCGCCTTCTTGGCCCTCGACCAAGGCGTAGCCCGAGCGGGCGAGCAGGTTCGTGAGCCGGGCGCGCTCGCGGCGGTCATCGACGGTGACGGCGAGGCCAGGCTCGGGGGCGCGCTGGCCCTCGACCCGCTTCGTGACGTCTTGGCCGATGCACCACACCCCACGCAGGCCGCCGGTGCGTGGATCGGGGTTCTTCCGGGGCTGCACCTCTAGCCAGATGTGGCGGCCATCGGGGCGCTTGAAGCGGAAGAGCACCGTCGGCGCGTCGGGCAGGGGGTGCCCTGGGGGCGCGTCGCGGCGGAGGACGGCCACGTCTTGCTGGTGAACGAGGTCAAACAGCGGCCGGCCCAAGAGCTGCTCGGCGGGGTACCCCAAGGCGGCGACCCCCGCGGCGGAGAGGTCGCGGAAGCGGCCATCGGGGGAGAGGTCGAAGGAGAACTCGGGGCCGGGCTCGACGTCATGGGCGCCGTGAGCGCCTGTGGCGGGGCCTTGCTGGGCCTTGAGCGCGGTGCGGCGCAAGAGCGTGAGGTTACGAAGGCGCGCGGCGAGCACCTCGACGTCTCCGCCCTTCAGCGCGTAGTCGTTCGCGCCTTCAGCGAGGGCCCGGAGAAGCTCGGGGTTGCGGTCGGAGGTGCCCAGCACGAGCACGGGCAAGAGCTCCGCTGGGGTCTTCTGGCGGAGGCGCTGGAGCAGGCGGGCGGCGTCGAGGCGGGGCAGGCGCAGGTCCAACAGCGCCACGTCGATGCCGCCACGGTCGAGGCGCGCGAGGGCCTGCTCACCGTCTGCGGCCTCCTCGACGGCGTAACCGAGGCTGCGCAGGCGACCGACGAGCATCTCCCGCAGCTCGGCGTCGCTGTCCGCCAAGAGCAGGGTGCCGGTGTCGGGCGAGCGGGTGGCCGAGGGCTCCGGCGGCGGAGGGGGGCGGCGCTCGATCTTCACCGGCGTCGGCGCGGGGCTCACCGGGCGCACGGCGGGCGGCGGCGGCGGAGGGCGAGGGGTCGGGCGCCAGCTCGGGGTCGGGGCGCGGGTGGGCGCGGCGGGCGGCGGGGTCGGCGGATCTTCGCTCTCGATGAGGTCGTCCTCATCGTCGAGGTCGATGCTCGCGAACTGGGTGGGCAGCTCGGCGTCGCTCAACGATCCACCGCCGCCACCGCCGCCGTACATGGTGTGGGCGGCGACGAGGGAGAGCGGCGGCGCCGAGGCCCGGGGGCCCCGCTGGGGGCTCAGCGCGGGCTGGGAGAGCGGCGACTGAGCGTGCGAGGGCTGAGAGAACGAGGGCTGGTTCGAGAAGCTCGGCGCAGCGACGCCAAAGACCGGCGGCGCCGGGGGCGCGCGGCCCACACCCTCGCCGGGGGAGGTGTTCCCCCGCTGGCGGGCGGGGCTCGACCAGCGCGGGTCGTTTCTGGCGCCGGGGTCGGTGCGACCGGACGGCGGCGGCGGCTGGGTGAGCAGCCGGGGCGGGGCGATGGTCGGCGTCGGCGCGGGCGGCGGCGGGTTGTAGGTCGGCGGCGCGTGCTGCTGGGGCGGCGGCGCGGCGGGGGCCGGGCTGTAGACCGGCGGCGCGTGGGGCGGCGGCGCGTGGGTGGGCGACCGGGGCGGGGCCGGGGCCTCCGGGGGCGGGCGCTCGCCCAAGGTGGCGACGGGCTCCACCCGCAGCACACGCTCCTCAGGCTCCAGGTCGATGCCGGCCTGGGACAAGGCCGCGCGCAAGAGCTGCTCCTCTAGCTCCATCTCCCGGCTAAAGACGATCTCCATGACCTTCGCCAGCACCTCGGGGCCAGTGCGGGCGATCACATCTTCAGCGATCTCATCGAGCGCCATCCAGAAGGCGCGGATCGAGCCGTGGCGCTTGAGGTGAGAGGGCTCCAGGGCCGTGACGACGGCGCGGTCGAGCTCTTTGGGCACGGCGGGGTTCGACAGGCTCGGCGCGTCCACGGGCGTGTTGCGCACGCGGAGCTCGATGATCGGCTCGACCCCATCGGGGAAGAGGAGCTGGCCGGTGAGCAGCTCGTGGAGCACGACGCCCAAGGAGAAGAGGTCGGAGCGCTGGCTCAGCGGCTCGTGGAGCGCCTGCTCGGGGCTCATGTAGCGGAGCTGGCCTGGCGGGCGCTCGATGTTGGGGTCGAGGGCCGTGCCGACGCGCATCACGTCGCCGAAGTCGGTGAGCTTGACGCTGCCGTCGTAGCCCAAGAGCACGTTGCCCGGGGAGATGTCGCAGTGCACGAGCTCCAAGGGCCGGCCCTCGGACGCGCGGTGCAGGCAGTCGAGCGCCTTACACACCTCTAGGGTGATGTGAACGCCCAGCTCCATGGAGAGCTTGTGGCGGCTCTTCGTGAGCTTTCGTTGGAGCTGGCGCAGGCTCTTGCCTTGCACCCACTCCTGGGCGATCCAGGGGTGGCCGTCGGCCTCGCCGACGCCGAGCAGCCGGGGCACCGAGCCGTGGCGCAAGAGGCCATGAATGCGCTGCTCTTGTGTCCAGGTCTCCACGGCGAGGGGGGATCCTCGGGGAAACCGTTTGACGGCGACCATGTCTCCGGTGCCGTCCGGCCGCTGATCGAGGGCCGCGAACACTTCAGCGGTGGAGCCCACCGCGACTCGGTGGAGCAGGAAGAAGGGTCCGAAGGGCCCAGGCTGGAAGTCAGTCAAGGTGAGGCGTGCTCCCGAAGTACGGTATGCTACCATCGGTTATGCAGGCGTGAAGCGCTAACCCAACGCGGGGCCTCAAGCGGGCCCTTCACGCTGGCAAAACATCCCCCTAAGGACCGTGCTCCCCCCGGCGCGGTCGCCCTTCCCGACGCTCAGGACAACCTTGATCGGCCTGCTCAGCGACACCGAGGGACAAGACGACGCCCTCGTAGACGTGCTCCGCAAGACGCGGATCGAGCTTCATAGGGCGCGATCGGTGGAGGATCTCCGCGCCGCCTGCCAAGGTGGCTCCACAGACCTCCTCGTGCTCGACATCAACGAGCGCGACCCCTGGCCCCTCGTCGCCCAGCTCAAGGCCGATCCGGCCTTCGGTGGGGCGCCGGTCTTGGCCTGGCGCCACAGCCCCTCACCCCAGGACAAACGCGCCGCGCGTGAGGTCGGCTGCGACTCCTACGACGGCCGCCCGCTCAACGCCGAGCGGCTCCAGGCCAAGGTCGAGGCGTTGTTGCGCAGTCGTCACGCGGGTCCGCTCCAGGCGCTCAGCCTCGGGGGCCCCGCGCCCGCCGCGCCGCCGAAGAAGCTGCAGAAGGCCCCCGATCACCTGATCCTCGTCGTCGATGACGAGCAGAGCGTGCTCGATCAGCTCACCGAGCGGCTCAGCGAGGCCGGGTACGGCGTGCTCTGCGCCGCCGACGGCGCCACAGCCCTGGCGCTCCTCAAACAAGAGCCCGTGAGCCTCGTGCTCTTGGACCACTCCATGCCCCGGATGAGCGGCCTGGAGGTGCTCTGGCGGGTGCGGGAGACGAGCTCGTCGCTGCAGCTCCCCGTGTTGATCATGTCGTCCAAGACGAGCGCCCAGGATCTCCTCGCGGCCTTGGAGCTCGGCGCGAACGACACCCTCACCAAGCCCCTCGACCTTCCCGTGGTGCTCGCGCGCCTGCAGCTCCACCTGCGGCTGCTCAAGACGAGCCAAGAGCTCCGGCGCGGCGAAGAGCGCTTCCGCCTGCTCACCGAGAACTCCACCGACGTCGTCACCCGCGAGTCTTCAGACGGCACCTGGCTCTACGTCTCCCCGGCCTCGCGGCGCCTCTTGGGCTACGAGCCTGAAGAGCTCGTCGGGCGCTCGGCCTGGTCGCTGCTGCACCCTGAAGACTTCGACGCCTTGGCGCACAGCTACGACACCCTGATGTCGTCCCCCGACCACTTCTCGCTGCGCTACCGCATCAAACACAAGGATGAGCGCTGGGTTTGGGTCGAGACCTCCCTGCACGCCATCCGCGATCCCGCCACGGGAGAGGTGCAGGAGCTTCAAGGCGCCATGCGCGACGTGACCGCCCAGGTCGCGCATCGCCGAGTTCCGCAGCGGCGAGACCCGGGGCCACATCCAGCGCCTCAGCGCCGCCGCGGGCATCCTCGCCCGCCGCGCCGGGCTCTCCGGTCGCCAGGCCGAGCATGTGCGCCTCGCCTCCACCCTGCACGACCTGGGGAACATCATGATCCCCATGAGCGTGCTCCAGAAGCCCGGCCCGCTCACTGAAGAGGAGCGCGCCGTCGTGCAGCAGAGCCCCGAGCACGGCTATGAGCTGCTCAAAGACTCCGGCGACGAGATCTTAGAGATGGCGGCGGCGATCTGCTGGCACCACCACGAGCACTGGGACGGCACGGGTTACCCCCGCGGCCGCCGGGGCAAAGGCATCCCCGTCGAGGCGCGCATCGTCACCATCTGCGACAGCTTCGACATGATGACCAGCGATCGGCCCTACAGCCGCGCCTTGCCCCCGGAGCTCGCCTTGAGCGAGATGATCCGCGGCCGGGGCAAACGGTTCGATCCTGAGCTGCTTGACCTCTTCTTGGCCGACATCGGCGAGCTGCTCGCCCTGCGGGGTCGATTCCCCGACCTGCCCGCCTCGGGAAGCGTCGTCGCCCACGACGGGTTCCATGAGCCAGAGCGAGTCGACGAAGACGACGCTATCCAATAGTCCCAGACCGACTCGATCACACCCCACGCGATCGACCCGGACCTCTCCTCCCATGCTTCGGAGCCTGTCACCGATGAAAACCTCCGCGCTGCTCTTGTCCCTCGCTGGCTTCTTCTTCGGGGGCGAGGCCCTCGCCGCCTGCG
This sequence comes from Myxococcota bacterium, assembly GCA_023150775.1. GTDB lineage: Bacteria > Myxococcota_A > UBA796 > UBA796 > CAJQPC01 > JADKFE01. Next base: position 599 of record JAKLKE010000162.1, on the reverse strand, counting down.
AGAAAGAGGTCGCCAAGGCAGAGGCCGCCTCCGGCGTCGCCGTCGCCGACGCCTTCAAGGCCGTCATCACCTGCGACGCCAAGATCGCCGAGCAGGTCTTCTTCAAGGTGATGCAGAAGACCGGCGACAGCGAGTCCCTCGTCGCGCTGTCGATGGTCGCCATCGAGGGCAACGTCTGGAAGCCCGTGTGGGAGATGCCCGGCAAGATCTCCGACTACGAGGCCCGGGACGTCGTGGCCGAGGCCATCGGTGAACAATGCGCGACGAACGAGAAGGTCGTGAGCTTCCTCCAGGGCGCTTACTTCGGCCTGCGCGACGTCGAGTTTGGCCGCTTCGAGAAGGCGCTGGTCGCCTGCCAGGCCCCCACCTTCGACGCCTGGCTCCAGACCCAGATCGAGAACCCCCCGGCCAAGCAGTACGACGAGAAGTGGGCGAAGCTCGCCGAGATCTACGTCGACCGCAAGAAGGTCGAGGCCCTGCCCTCGCTCTCCAAGGCCGGCGTGAAGGCCGCCCAGACCGACGGCCCCTACACCGCCATCCTCAACAAGATGAACGAGGCGGTCACCCCCCGCATGGGTGAGAAAGAGGATCCTTCGGCG
>JAKLKE010000161.1 GCA_023150775.1 Myxococcota bacterium | reverse complement strand
CACCGTCGCGCCGGGGCTTGGCGCTGAGGTGACCCGCCTCGATCTGCCCGATGGGGTCACCCTCACCGTGCCCCCGGGCCAGCGTCGGGTGGAGGGCCTCGCGCCCGGCGTCTACGCCGTCGTGGACGAGGCCGGGGAGCGGGTTCAGGCCGTGCGGTTCCCCGAGGCGGAGCTTGGTCGGGCCGAGGTGGGGCCCGCCGTGGCCCTGGGCGAGGAGGCGCCGCCCGCCGAGGGCGCCCCAACCCCGCGCTGGCTGTGGCTCGCCTTGGCGGTGGTCATCGTGCTCGCCCTTGAGCAGCAGGTGGCGCCTCGATGAGCCCCGAGACCCTCCTCACCTGGGCCGAGCTCCGCGCCGCGCTGGCCGACCCGCAGACCCTCTGGCTTCTGCAAGACCCCCGCCCTCTGTGGCTCATCCCGGCCTTGGCCTTGTTGGCTCTGGGCCTGCCCGCTGACCGCGCCTTGGCCGCCCGTGGGCGAAACTTGGCGGCGTTCCTCCTGCGTCTCACGAGCCTGAGCCTGCTCTTGGTCGCCATCGCCCAGCCCCGGATCGAGCGCCGGGTGCCCGATCTCGCCGTGGTCATCGCTGAGGACCGCAGCGCCTCGATGAGCCCCGCCCGCCTCGACGACGCCCGCGCCCTCGCCGCCCGCATCCGCGCCGGTCTGCCCGAGGGGGTGCCCGTGGTCGAGGTCTTCGACGCCCCCGCCGAGGCCACCGACCTCACCGCGCTCGTTCAGCGCGCCGTCGCCGCCGCGCCCAGCGCCCGCACCCGCCGCGTGCTCCTGTTGACCGACGGCGCCGATCGCCACGGGGGCGCTGAGGGTGACGCCGCCGCCCGCGCCGCCGCCTTGGCCGGGGCCTCGGGTGTGCAGCTCTACCCCGTGCCGCCGGGCCTGCCCGCGCCGAACGGGGCGGTCACCGGGCTCAGCCTGCCCGACGGCCTGCGCGCCGGCACCGCCGCCCAGGCCGAGGTCACCCTGCACCTCACCGAGCCCGCCCAAGGGACGCTGACCCTCACCGTGGCCGGCGTCGAGCGCGCCCGCCGCGCCGTGGACCTCCCCGCGGGCGACCACCGCCTCACGCTCCCCACCACCGCGCCGCCGCCGGGCCTGCACCCCGTCGAGGCCCGGCTGAGCTTGGTCGGCGACGCTTGGCCCCAAGACGACGCCCGGGGCGGCTGGCAGCGCACCGTCGGCGAGGCCGAGGTGGTCTTGTGGGGCGATGGCGCCGAGGCCTTGGCCCCCAAGCTCAACAAAGGTGGCCTCAAGGCCCGGGTGAGTCCGGAGCTGCCGACCTCTCTGCCTGAAGGCTCGACCCTGTTCATCCTGTCCCCGGCGCTTGACCGCTGGCCCGCCGAGCAGCACGCCCAGGTCGCTGACCTCGCGAGAATCGGCGGCGTAGACGTCGTGCTCAGCGGCGGTCGCCGGGGCCTGGCCTTAGACGAGCCCTACATGGAGCCCTTGGCCCGGGCCCTGCCGGTGATCTTGCCCGAGCGCCGCCGCCGAGAGCCGCCGCCCCTCGCGGTCATCTACCTCATCGACCGCAGCGACAGCATGGCCCGCTCCCAGAAGCTGGAGCTGGCGATCTCGGCGGTGCGCTCCAGCGTCGACATGCTGCCCCCCGAGGCCCGGGTGGGTGTGCTGAGCTTCTCCGACGCCCCGGTCTGGACGGTCCCGCTCACCCGGGCGAAGAACGCCGCCGCCATCAAAGAGGCCGTGGGCGCCCTGACCGTCTCCGGGGGCACCCAGATCTACCCGGCCCTGGAGGAGGCGTTCACCGCGCTCTCGACGACCGACGCCACCCTCAAACACATCATCCTGCTCACCGACGGCGTGGGCCTGACCCGCTACGACCAGCACCTGAGCCTGATGTCGCGCATTCAGGGCTCGTCGGTGACCGTCTCGACCATCGCGCTCTCCCCGGAGGCCGCCCGAAAGGAGCTCGAGATCGTCGCCACCTACGGCAAAGGCCGCGCCTGGTATGCCGAGAGCGCCCAAGACGTGCCCCAGATCTTCCTCGACGAGACGCTCAACGTCTTACGCCGCAACCTCACTGAAGCCGACGATCGCGCCCGCCCCGTGCCCGGCAGCCCCCTCGCGGGCAGCGTAGACTGGGCCGCCGCGCCGCTCCTGGCCGGCTGGAACGAGAGCAAGGCCCGCACGACGGCGGAGCTGGGCCTGAGCCTCGGCGCGGTCACCCGGCCCTTGTTGACCTCCTGGCGTTACGGCTTGGGGAGCACCACCGTCTTCTCTTCCGAGCTCGGCGGCGGCTGGGGCGCGGGCTGGCTCACCTGGCCGAGCCTGGATCGTTGGCTCGTCGAGCTCGTGCGCGCCGTGCGCCGCCGCCCGCCCGACACGATGATCACCCTGCAGCTCCGCGCCGACGCCGAGGCCGCCCAGCTCACCGTGCTCACCACCGACCGCCTGGGCAGCCCCCGCGAGGGCGTGAAGGCCGAGGCGCTCGTGACCGGCGCGTCGGGCACCACCCGCCTCACCCTCACCGAGGAGGCCCCCGGTCGGTACGTCGCCGAGGCGCCCTGGGACGGCGCCTTGTGGGTAGAGGCGCGCGTTGATGGCCTAGAGGGCACCCCGGCGTCGGTGGCCCGGGGCCAGGTGGCGCCGCCGCCGCCCTTGGAGCTCGACGGGCCGCTCTCGAACCCGGCCCTGCTCGCGGAGATCGCCTCGGCCTCTGGCGGGGAGGTCTTGCCCGACGCCCTGAGCTTCGCCACGGAGGGGGTGCGGGAGCGTGTGGAGCGGCGCGGCGTGTGGCCGTGGCTGGTGCTGGCGGCGCTTGGGGGGTTGGTGGTCGAGCTGGGGGTGCGGCGGGTGCGGGTGGGGTGAGCAAAAAAATAGTGGAGGGCAGAAGTCCAATCGCGGGCACCCCACCACGTGAAGGGTGTAGCCGCTCGTGGTGCTGCCGTTTCAGACGGCGCGCGGGTGGCCTCTCACCCACTCTGGAGGCCCTCATGGCCAAACCCCAGCTCCCCCGAGAACTTCACCAGCTACTCGCGCTCATCGTCCTCGCCGCGCTCACCGCGCTCGTCATGCTCTCCCTCGCCGTGGTGCTTATGCCCCGAAGCTGCCACAACGCGCAGGTCAACGGCAACACCTTTGAGTTCCATCTCGGCCAATGACCGCGCCACCGCGCGGGGTGCGCCCTCGGGCTCGCCCCGCGCCTCACGCCTCCGCGAACAGCCCCTCTCCGCAGAGCCCACGCGCGCCGAGCGCGAGGCTCAGCGCCTGCGCAGTCGCCGGGATGAGGTTTAGGCCGCCGTCTTGCAGGAGCTCTTGGGCTCGCCCAAAGGCCTGCCCGGTGGGGCCAGCGCTGGGGCCCGTCGCCACGGTGAGGCAGTCCACCTCTTGATGCGCCCGACGCAGCTCTCCAATGCGCCCGACGTTGTGAAAGGCCGCGTCGAGGATGAGCTCGGGTCTCTGCTGGGCGAAGTGAATGGCGTTGAGGACGAGCAGGCCGTCAGGGAGCTGGGCCACCTTGGGGAAGGACCACCGGGCGGGGCCTACCAGGAAGTCTCGGGGCAGAAAATGTCTGCTGAGGCCGAGCGAGCTCAAGACCCCGTCACGCAGCCGCTCTGCGGGGGACTTGGCGCCGCGCGGGCTGGGGCGCCCTAAGGTCAGCTCGCGGATACGCTCACGCTCGGCGTGAAGGTCGTCGGTGACGCCGAAGGCCGGAGGGGTGAAGCTCAGCGTGTCCTCCGTCGGGATCGCTCGGGCGCGCAACCACGCCTGCACCTCAGCGGGTGAACCTCTGCGGGCGATCTCGTTGGCCTCTTCCCTCAACACGTCGAGGAGGGCCTTCACGAAGGTCATCTCATCCCCGACGAGGTGGGCGCGCTCCTTGAGCGGCGCGCGGTCTAACCACACCTCCCCGCTCGTCGGGCTGATCGTCAACAAGGCGACGTTCCTGAGCTCTCCTCGCGCGTCGCGGTGCTGCACGACGGTGGTCTGGAAGGGGGTCATGGGTCATGGGTGCTCTCTCCATCAGCGCCTCCAGAGTAGCTGATGCTGGAGGTCTTCGACGACCTGATGTCGCCGGGCGCAGAGCGACTCCACGACCCGGTTGGCTCGGGTGGGCTCGGCCCACCACTCGTCAGGGACCGCCGAAACAGCCGCCGCGATGGCCTCCTCCGTCAGCTCGCTCACCAGCGGGATCGCGCTCGTGAGGGCCGTGAGGGACTCTTCTAAGATCGTCCAGGTGATGTGCTCCGTGTAAGGGTAGCGGTTTGGCGCGGGCGGGCAGCCTTGGGCGGCGGGGAGCGACTGGCCATGATCGATGGCCCAGATGGCGCCGTTGCACACGAGCAGATTGGGGTTGTGGGCGTTGCGTCGGTCGCCGTTCTCGATCAGCGCGTCGAAGGCGAGGACCTTGGCGAGCACACCATCGTCGAGCTTGAGCGCACGATGCAGCGCCGGGGTCCAGCGCGTCAACGGGCTGGGCAAGAGCCTTGACCCGAAGCAGGCGCCACCGCTGGTCTCCAGCGCGCCGAGCAGCTCCCGGGCGTCGTCATCTCCTAAAGATTCTAAGAGCTGGAGCAAGTTCGGCTCGGCCTCTAACACTGCGTAGGCTGGCATCGGCACGCCCAGGTGGCTCGCGAGGCCCGCCGCGATGAGCTCGCTCACCGGAAAGTCTCGGTCTTGGCTGCCGAGCTTGAGCACATAGCGGTGACCATCGCTCGCCAAGACGAGCGGCGGTCGGTGCGCGCCCTCCACCATGCGCCGCTCTACACGCCAGAGCTTGATTCGAGGGCCGGTCATGGTTGGAGTCCCGAAGAGGGCTGAGAAGGCGCGCCTAAGACGCTAACGCGCTGAGTCGCCCGGGCCAACCGCGGCGCTCCTCCTGCGCACCTCAGCCGTCTGGCACGATCCACAGGGCCAGCAGCGTCCGGCAGCGCTGCCGCACGGACTCCGACGATCCGCGGGCGCGTCCGGCAGCGCTGCCGCACGGACTCCGACGATCCACGGGCGCGTCCGGCAGCGCTGCTGCACGGGCTCTGACGATCCGTGAGCGCGTCCAGAAGCGCTGCCGCACGGACTCCGACGACACATTGATGACCTCAGAGGCGCTTCCGGGCGCTCTCAGCTCACGCCGAGGCCACCATTCCCGCTCACCCCGAGCCCAGCGCCTCCATTCCCCGCCACGCTCATCCCCGGCGGCGCCTGCCCCGGCACGCCCTGGCTGTTCGCCGCGACGAGGTCGCTGCGTTTCACCCAGCCCAGCGGGTTTGGGGCCTCGCCTTGGTTCGCGGTGGCCTGGGCCACACGCACGTAGACCTCTTCGCCCTCTTGGCGCTGGTCCAGAACGGTCAGCTCTACGCCTACGGGCACGGGGGCCGAGGGCTCCTTGGGCTGGAGATCTTCGTCGAGCACGAGCGCCGAAGGATCTTGGCAGATGAGGCGCTCTCCTTGACCCTGGCCCGCCTGGCCGGGGGCGCCCGGCGCCTGCGCCGTCGGAGCCGCTTGCGCCGTCTGCGCCGAGAGGCTCACCGTCGCCGACTCACCGCCCGCCTGGGCCAGGCCGGGAGACTCGACGGCGGGGGCGTCGAAGGCCACGTCCGCGCCCCAGCCGGCGTCTACGGCGTCGAGCTGCGGCGCCAGGGCGCGCTCGTTGAAGCTCGCCTCACGCTCGGCGTGGTCTGAGGGGTCGGAGACGCCGCCCTCGGTGGGCAGGCGGCCCTCGATGGCCTGGGCGACGTGGGTGAGCTCGTGGAGGAGCAGGCGGTCGCCGCCGGGGGTGCCGGGGCTCAGCTCGCCGCTGCCGAAGAAGATGTCGGTGCCGACGGTGAAGGCGTGGGCGTTGAGCGCCCGGGCCAAGGCGCTGACCTCGGCGCCGACGTGCACCCGCACGTCGCTCAGATCGTGACCGAGCACAGCGCCGAACCGCTCGGCCTGATCCGAGGCCAAGGGGCTGCCGCCGCCGAGCATCGTCTCCACCCGGCGCATCACGTCCGGCGGCGCGTCCCCGTAGGCGTGGCGAAACACGGAGAGCGCGGCGCGCATCACGGCGCTGAGGTTGGCCTCGGAGGCGGCGCCCTCAGCGCTCTGCTCGGCGCTCGACTCGACGTCCCCGGTGAGCACGTCGCCCTCAACGGCGCCCGCGTCTAAGCTGAGCAGGCCCAGCTCCGTCTGGGCGAGGCCCATCGCCTCCCGCAGCCGCTCCTGAGAGGCGTTCAGCAGGCGGTGCTCCGGGGCGACGCCCGCCTCGGTCAAGGCGAGGTCGAGCACGATCACCGGGCCCATGCCGTCGAGCCCATGCCCCGCCAAGGCCGCCGCGACGAGGGCCTGGCTGAGCGGAGACGCCGACCGCTCGGCCAGCGCCTCGGGCTTGGTCAACACGGCGGCCTGGACCTGACGCTGGGGGCGACGCTGAACGCTGAGGCTCATGGGGGGGCTCCACGGGGGTGAGCGGGAGCGCAGAGTATACCGCAGGCCGCGCAAAAGCTGAGGGCAATTTGTCGCCCGGTCGGGTCGAGGCCCCAGCGCCCGGGCCCCCGGTCCATTAAGCTAGGCGGATGTTCCCGGCCCTCCTCACGCTGATGACCCTGGCCTGTGACGCCCCGGCGCCCGCGCCGCGCACCTTTGAGGCCGCCGCGCCAGACACGGTGATCTTGGTGATCGGCTGCACGCTCCGCGCTGATCGCCTGGGCAGCTACGGCAACCCGCGCGAGACGAGCCCAACTCTCGATCAGCTCGCCGCCGAGGGCGCCCGTGTCGAGCGCCTCGTCTCCAACGCCCCCTGGACCCGCCCCGCCCTCGCCGCGCTCACCACGGGCCGCTACCCCCTGAGCCTCGGCATCGACGACCCCAAGAACGGCGGCTTCACCAACCGGGGCCTACACCCCGACGTCGACACCCTCGCCGAACACTTCGCCGCCGCGGGCTACGCCACCCTCGGCGCCACGGCGAACCCCAACGCCAACACCGTCTTTGGCCTGCACCAAGGCTTCACCACCTACCAAGAGGCCACGGGCCTCTGGCGCGACGACCGCCGCAAGGTGGCGGGAGACGACGTCGTGGCGGCTTGGGCTGAAGAGGCCGCCAAGGTCAAAGGAAAGCTCTTCGGGCAGCTCGTGCTGGTGGACACCCACAAACCCCTCGCCGAGGCCCGCCGCCAGCGCCTCAGCCTGGGCCTCGGCGCGTTCTTTTGGCCCACAGACTTAGACCGCTACGACGCCGCGCTCCTCGTGTTTGACGCGGCGATCCGCAGCTTGGACGAGGCCCTGGCGCGTATGGGCCGCGGCGGGCGCCTCCTGTTTGTGGTGGGTGATCACGGCGAGGGCCTCTACACCCCGCCCAAGGCCGGAAAAGCCCACGGACGATACCTCTACGACGCCAACCTGCAGGTGCCCTGGATCGCCCACGGCCCTGGCGTGAAGCCCGGCGCGGTCATCGGCGGGCTCACCCAGTCCATCGACGTCGGGCCGACGCTGCTGGACCTCGCGGGCCTGCCCCCGTCCGACCGGATGCACGGGCGCTCCCAAGGCGCCGCCCTGCGCGGCGGCCTCGACGCCGAGAACCCCTGGCTCTTCGCCGAGACCTACTTCGGCCCCGAGCACAAGGCCCGGCTCACCACGCCGGAGTGGACGTACCTGCGCAACCACCGCGTGCCCGTGACCTCTCCCAAAGGTGAAGAGCTCTACCGCGCCCGCGACCTGCTCCAAGGCGAAGACGTCTCCCCCCGCGAACAAGCCACCTTGAGCCTCTTTCGCGCCCAGGCCGAGGGCCTGCAGGTCCGCCTCACCGCCGAGCAGCAGATCTGGGAGGTTCAGGGCGTGAGCGACGAGGTCAAGCAGCAGCTCCAGCAGCTCGGCTATGTTGAGCCCGAATAATCCGGAGGACACGATGCGTTCCGCGGCCCTCGCCTTAAGCCTCCTCACCGCCTGCGGCGCGCAGGGTGGCGACGACCCCTGGGCGCCGTTCTCCCCTACGCTTCAAGACCGGGTGATCGGCCTCGTCCGCCAAGACGCCCCGCCCGCTGACCCCACCAACGCCTACGCCGAGCGCCCCGACGCCGCCGCCCTCGGGCAGTTCTTGTACTTCGACCCCCGGCTGAGCGCGGGCTATCTCCGCGCCGACGCCCAAGCCAAAGACGTCTCCTGCGCCACCTGCCACGCCGGAGACCTGGGCCTCGCCGACGGCCTCGCCCTCGCCGTGGGCCAGGCCGAGGTCACCCGCAACGCGCCCACCGTGCTCAACACCGCCTTCAACCGCTGGTTCTTCTGGGACGGCCGCGCCGACTCCCACTGGTCCCAGGCGCTGGGCCCCCTGGAGAACCCCTTAGAGCACGGCGTGAGCCGCGAGGAGGTCGTGGCCTTTGTGCGGGATGACGCCGAGCTCGCCGCCGCCTACACCTCCGTCTTCGGCCAGAGCCCTGCCGCCGAGCCCGACCCCGACCGCGTCTTCGTCAACGTCGGCAAATCCATCGCGGCCTACGAGCGCCTGCTCGTGACCGGCGACGCGCCCCTGGACACCTTCGCCCGGGCCATGGCCGCCGGAGACACCGAGGCGATGTCCGCCGCGCTCTCCCCCGAGGCCCGCGAGGGCCTAGCGCTGTTTGTGGGGGAGGCCCGCTGCCACCTCTGCCACGCCGGTCCCAACCTCACGGATCTTGAGTTCCACAACGTCGGCCTCAGCGTCGAGGACGACGGCCTCAAAGACCGCCGCGACGGCCTCGCCGTGGTGCTCAGCGACCCATTCAACGGCGCCGGGGCCTACTCCGACGACCCGGCCTTTGGCGCCCGCAAGCTCGCGAACCTCAAGGTCTTCGAGACCGACGACCCCGACGGCGAGCACCTCGACGGCCAGTTCAAGACGCCAAACCTTCGCGCGGTCTCGCTCACCGCGCCATACATGCACGACGGTCGTTTTGAGACCTTGGCCGAGGTCTTGGAGCACTACAACGAGCTGCCGCCGCAGAGCCTAGACGGTCACCGCGAAGAGACGCTCCTGCCCCTGAACCTCAGCGCCGCGGAGCTGGCCGCGCTGGAGGCCTTCTTGGCGGAGGGCCTCGCCGCGGAGCTGCCCGCGGTGCGCCTGCTCACGGCGCCGGATGAGCCGACGCTCTAGGGCTCAAGAGGCCCGTCGCCGCCGCGCCACCAGCGCCAGCGCGCCCAGGGCCAGCCCCGCCGCGCCGCCCGCGCCGCCCGCGCGCGAGGCGCAGCCGCAGTCTCCGCCGATGTTGAGCGGCTGGTCACCCTCGATGGTCTCGCCCTCGTCGGTGGGCTTGTTGTCCTCGGGCTCCTCCTCCTCCGGGGGGTTCACCAAGGCGCCCTCCATGGCCCAGCCGTAGTTGAAGGTGCCGCGCACGTCGCCCATGGGGGTGATCACGGCGAGCACGTCGTCAAACTCGCCGAAGCCCTCAAGCACGCCCTCACCGACGCCGTCGAGGATCTCGATGGGCACCACCACCTCGGGCACCCGCTCGTTGTAGCCCACCAAGAACACCCGGAAGTCGCCTTCGGGGTCGCCGCCAAACTTAAAGAGCAGGTCGGGGAGCTCCTCAGAGGCGGTGTTGGGGTTCACGTTGATGTAGTTCTGGCCGAGGCCTTTGGGGCGCTCTTTGCTCGACGGCTCGCCGCCCGCGGGCAAGGAGGTGACGCTGCCCGAGCGGTTCGGCGTCTCCATGAGGTTGTGCTCACGGTAGTTCATCTGGCCGCTCTGGATGACGAAGTCGAGGTAGAGCGCCTCAAAGTCGTAGCCCAGCTCAGTGAGCACCTCCTCCATGGTCGTGTCGTACTGGCCACGGTCGCCGACGATCTCCTCCCAGGTCTCCCGCACGAGCTCGTGCCCATCGACGTGCTCGTCGAGGTAAAAGCCCCACACGGCCATGCCGTACATGTGCCAGAACTGCGCGGCGTCGGACTGCGAGCTCGCCCGCATCGACACCCAAGGCTGGGTCGAGAAGCCGCCGTTGATGTACTGCGACCACCAGTTGTTGGACGGCTGGGCGCTCTCTTGGATGTAGGTGGCCGTGGCCTCCCACCACCAGAACTCGTGGGCGAAGCCATAGTTGAACTGCTGGGCGTGGTTAAACTCGTGCACGCTCATGTCTTCGTACCAGGTGCCCATCCCTGAGAAGACGTTCTGGTAGGTGACGATGTAGGGCATCCAGGAGCGGCCGTCCTGGCAATAATCAACGGTGGTGTAGGCGCCGTCGCCGCTGTCTTCGCTGATGTAGGCGAGGATGTAGTACTTGTCGTCGCCCTCAAGCCGCGTCCAGCCCAGCTCGTTCACCATCGCGTCGTAGCCTTCCTCCAGCGCGTTCGCGAACTTCTCGGCGGTGGCGTCGGGCACGCTGGCGTCGTACTCCACGGAGAAGTGCTCGCTCAGATACCGCTTGGCGCCGACCTGGCCGAAGCAGGTGTCGGACATCGCCGCCGGGGGCGCGACGGGGCCCGGGGCCTTGGGGAAAGGATCACGAAAGTCGGCGGCCCAGGGCGTCAGGTAGCGGGTGACCACGGCCTGCTGGTCGGGGGTGAGCAGGTGGTAACCCTCCTTCACGTCCATCACGAGGCCCGTGAGGCAGCTCGGCCCGCCGATCTCGGCGCCCAGATAGGCCGGGGGCAGCTCCAAAGGCGAGAAGTGTGTCAACACATGGAGGTAGAGCGCCTCGCCTCGGGTGAGCCGTCCGGCCTGAAGGTCGGCGTCGATGAGGTGGTCAACGGTCGGCGTGGCCGCGAGCGCGGCGGAGAGCAGGGCGAAGAGCATGGGGAGCCTCATGCGGGAGTGCGGTGGGTCGTGGGCACCATACCCCGACCTTTGGGGGCTCGTGTCACGAGGCGGTGGAGATTCGGGCGCGGTAGGTTACCTGTCCCGGTCAGCGGAGGTGCGCGGGTGTCCAAGGGTCGCTTCATCGTCGTGGAGGGCCTTGACGGCTCCGGCAAGACCACCCAGGCCCGGCGCCTGGTCTCTACGCTCCAGGCCACGGGGCACCTCGCGCGCTTCACCGCCGAGCCCTCGGGCCTGCCCATCGGGAAGCTCATCCGGCAGGCGCTCTTGGACCCGACCCAGCTCGGCGAGGCGACCTTGCCTTACCTCTTCGCCGCCGACCGCCGCGACCACCTCGACCGCGAGATCCTCCCCGCCCTGGCCCGGGGTGAGGTGCTCGTGTGTGACCGCTACGTCGGCTCGTCGTTGGCCTACCAGTCCTTCAGCTTGCCCTTGGAGGAGGTCTGGTCGCTCAACGCCCGGTTTCCTGCGCCAGATCTGACGCTCTTCATCGATCTGCCCCTGGAGGACTGCGCCGCCCGGGTGCGCGCCCGGGGCGCGGCCCTGGAGCGTTTTGAGGACATGGACCGCGCCTCCGCCTTGGCCGCGGCGTATGGCCTCTCGATGGCGACGCTCAAGGCCCGGGGTCACAAGGTCGTCGCCGTAGACGGCCACGGCGGCGCCGATGAGGTCGCCGCGCGGGTGTGGGCCGAGGTGCTGCGGTGCCTCTGAGCCTGCGTGACCTGGGCCGGCTGCCCTACGCCGAGGCCTACGCCCTCCAAAAAACCCTGCTGGAGGCCCGCATCCGGGGCGAAGGCGAAGACGTCGCGCTCATCGTCGAGCACGACCCCGTGTTCACCTTGGGCCGCCGCCGAGGCGCCGCGGACAACGTGCTCGTCGCCGGAGACGTGCCGGTGATCCAGATCGAGCGCGGCGGTGACGTCACCTTCCACGGCCCCGGCCAGCTCGTCGTCTACCCCATCCTCGCCTTGCCCCCCGGCCGCCAAGACCTGCACCGTCACCTCAAGAACCTCGAAGAGATCGCCCTGCGCACCTGCGCCAAGTTCGGCTTAGACGCCAAACGTGACCCCCGCAACACCGGCGCCTGGGTGGGCGGCCACAAGATCGCCTCCGTCGGCGTGGCCTGCCGCTCCTGGGTGACCTGGCACGGCCTGGCCCTGAACGTGCACCCCGACATGAGCTACTTCGCCCGTATCAACCCCTGCGGCCTCACCAGCGACGTGATGACGAGCATGGCGCAAGAGCTCGGCGCCGCGCCCGACTGGGAGGCCGTGAAGGCGGAGA
>JAKLKE010000160.1:4402-12040 GCA_023150775.1 Myxococcota bacterium | reverse complement strand
CGCCCCCCGAGCCGCTCACCGGAAGGGAGGTGCTTGTGACCGAGCTCGAGCGCACCCCCGCCGCGTCCGCGCCCGCCGTGAAGGCCAGGGACGCCTGCGCCCGCGCCTATCGCCTGCTCATCGACGGAAAGAAGCTCAGCGAGCGCGTGGCCAAGCAGCTCGCCGACCCCAAGACCTTGACCCTCGAGGTGGGCCGAGACCTCGCGAGCGCCGAGACCAAGATCGCCGAGAGCTCCGCCGCGATGCCCGCCTGCGAATCCGCCGTCGCCGACCTCCGAAGGTCGGGCGCGGCGCGCCGCTAGCTGTGCTAAGACCCCCCGGCCATGTTTGAGACTCTCGCCCGAGGCTTTCGCCAGGCCAGAAATCGACTCGCCGGGCTCACCGAGCTCACCGAAAGCAACATCGACTCCGCGCTCCGCGAGGTGCGCCTGAGCCTGCTCGAAGCCGACGTCGAGATCGGCGTCGTCAAGCAGTTCCTCAACACCGTCAAAGAGCGCTCTCTGGGTGAGGTCGTCGCGCTCAAGTCGAAGGCCGGGCCGATGGGCGTCACGCTCACCCCGGGCGATCACTTCGTCAAGATCTGCCACGACGAGCTCACCGCGCTCATGGGCCCGGTGAACGAGGGCCTCAACCTCAGCGGCAAGCCCGCGATCGTGATGATGGTCGGCCTCCAGGGCTCGGGCAAGACGACGACGGCGGGCAAGCTCGCCCGTAAGCTCCAGAAAGAGGGCAAAAAGCCCCTCCTGGTGGCGGCCGACATCTACCGCCCCGCGGCCATCGACCAGCTCATGACCTTGGGCCGCAAGCTCGGCATCCCGGTCTTCTCGATCAAAGGCATGAAGCCCGTCGAGCTGTGCACCTTGGCGGTCACCCAGGCCAAGAACGTCGGCCGCGACGTGGTCATCTTCGACACCGCCGGGCGCCTCGCCATCGACAACGAGCTCATGGACGAGCTCGTGCAGATCAAGGCGAACACCAACCCCGGCAACATCCTCTTCGTCTGCGACGCGATGATCGGCCAAGACGCCGTGCGCACCGCCGCCGAGTTCGATCGCAAGCTCGACTTCACCGGCTTCGTGCTCACCAAGATGGACGGCGACGCCCGCGGCGGCGCGGCCTTGTCGATCAAGTCCGTCACCGGCAAACCCGTGAAGTTTGTCGGCATGGGCGAGGCGCTCGACAAGCTCGAAGACTTCCGCCCCGAGGGCGTCGCGGGCCGCATCTTGGGCTTCGGCGACGTGGTCAGCCTCGTCAAAGACTTCGAGCAGCACATCGACCAGGCCACCGCCGAGCGCGACGCCGAGAAGATGCTGCGCGGCGAGTTCTCGTTTGAGGACTTCCTCAAGCAGGTCGAGATGGTCCAGAAGATGGGCTCCCTCAAGGATCTCTTCGAGAAGCTGCCGTTCTTCTCCGACTTCAAGGACCAGATCCCCGCCGAGGCCCTCGACGACCGAGAGCTCGACAAGATCAAGGCGATGATCCACTCGATGACGGCGGAGGAGCGCAAGAACCCCGACGTGCTCACCGACTCCCGCTTCCGCCGCATCGCCAAGGGCTCAGGCACCTCGGCGGACGAGGTTGAGGCCGTCTACCAGCGGTTTCTGCAGGCCCGGCAGATGATGGCGAGCCTGGGGCAGTCCTCGGGGATGCTCGGCCAGCTCAACGCCCTCCGGAACGGCGGCAAGATGCCCGGCGGCATGGGCCGCGGCGTCAACCCCTTCGCCGGTGGCCCGGCCTTCGGCGGGACCGGCGGCATGGGTGGAATGGGCGGCATGGGCGGCGGCAACCCCTACGCCGGGATGCCCGGCTGGGGCGCGCCCCCGAAGCCCGAGGCCCCCAAGAAGCCCGCGCTCTCCGTAGACGAGAAGCTCGCCCGGCGCCAGAAGGCCAAAGACGCCCAGAAGGCCCGCAAGAAGAACCGCTGAGCCTGCCGGGCGCCTCGCCTGCGCGGCGCTCAGGGCCCGAACGGCAGGGCGAGGAGCTTGTCGATGGTGGCCTGAGGCACCATGAAGGCCGGGCCGCCAGACTCTTCTCGGGCGACGCGGCCCCCCTCGATGGCCTCGCCGAGGATGATCACGAGGCGACCGCCCTCTCCGGCGCTGGCCTCGATGCGCCCAGAGACCACGCCGGGCTCGGCGGGCAGGGCGGCGCGGTCGGCCTGGGCGTCGATGATGAACGAGATGGCGCCGACGCCTTGGGCGCTGTCTGGGGCGTCGTTGAGGGTCCAGGACTCGCCGCTGCGGGTCCAGCGGGCGGTCTTGCCCTCCCAGGTGACGGTGAGGCTGTCGACCAACGACGGCGCCAGGGGCACGAGGCGGGGCTCCAGCAGCTCAGCGAGGGGCGGGGCGATGTAGTTGAGCTCGCCGATGGTGCCGATGGTGCCTGAAGGTGACTGGGTGAGCCGCCCGCCCGCGCGCTCTTGGCCTAGCGGCAGGGTGATCTCCCCGGTGGGGGCGGTGAAGGTCAGCGCGGCGAGGGGCGGGCTGAGGCCGACCTCGGCGGGGCTCAGATCCTCCCAGAAGGTCTCAAAACGTATGGTCGCGAGGCGCTCGACGAGGGCGGTGAGGCGGTCGGCGGAGGCGCGGCGGCCATCGGAGAGCCACCACGAGCCGTCGTCCCGCCGCTCGGCCACCCAAGACACCAGGGCGTCTTGCTCTAGGCGAACGCGGGTGATCTGGTAGGGGTCTACGTCTTGCACCACGGCGTCGTCACGAAACATGGCGAAGGGCTTGAGCAAGGTCTCGCCGGGGTGGCCCGAGGCGACGAGCACGTCGCCGCTGTCGAGGCGCACATAGCTCTTGAAGCCGACGGGGCTGTCGGCGCCGACGTCGAGGCGCAGCTCTCCGCCGCCCGCGCGGCGCAGGGTCAGGCTCGCCTTGGGCGCGTCGAGGCCGTAGGTGGCGGGGGAGGCGCCAGTGATGGGCTCACCCACCCGCAAGGCGTCTACGAGCTCGACGAGGCCGTCCATGTCGCTCGATTTGCCCTTGGCCTGAATCGGGGAGACCAGCCGCCAGCCGGCCTCGCCGCGCTCGGCGATGAGGCTGCCCTCTTCAGTGGTCAAGGTGAGGCCGATGACCTCCTCCGCCTTGATCTCGACGAGGTCTTTGTCGTCGGGGGTGGTCTCTTCGTCAGGATCGGGCGGCTCAACGAGCTTGATGACCAGCACCAAGCCCACGAGCACAGCCGCGAGGATCGTCATCTGCTGGGTCTGTTTGTCTTCCATCGTGTCACCTAGTCGCCGGGCGGACCTCCCCTCTAGCCCCACGCGGCGCGCCGTCAAGCGCCGAGGGCGAAGCCTTGCCGCGAAGGCCTCTGGGGTTAGCTTGCAGCCTCACGAGGAGCTTCCTATGTCGGATGACCAGAACCAAGAAGAGCAGGCGCCCGTCGAAGACGCTGAGGCGGGCCAAGGCAGCGGATACGACGGCGGCGGCGCTGGCGTCGAGGTGCTCGTGGACGCCCGCGTCGAGGAGCTTGAGCGCCAGCTCAACGACACCACGGCGCGGCTGCGGGCCGTCTCTGGGGCCTACAAGAACGCCCAAGAAGAGATGGCCGCGTACAAGGTCCGCCTTGAGCGTCAGGCGGCGCTCAAAGAGGAGATTCAGCGCGGTGAGGTCGTCTCCCGGCTGTTTGAGCCTCTGGAGAACCTCCGTCGCACCCTCTCCGCGATGCAGCGCGCGGAGATCGACCCCACGCTGCTTCAGGGCCTTGAGCTCGTGCAGCGCGCCTTCGTCGAGGGCTTTGAGGGCCTCGGCTTACAAGAGTTCGGCGCCGCGGGCGACGTCTTCAACCCCGACCAGCACGAGGCGCTCACCACGATGCCCGTCGCTGAAGAGCGTATGGACGGCCGCGTCGCCCAGGTGTTCTCCGCGGGCTTCCGCGTCGGCACCCGGGTGATCCGCCCCGCCCGGGTCATCGTCGGCCAGTACACCGCCCCGGCGGGTGAGGCCTAAGCCCTGTGGTCGCCGAGCCGTTGCTGCATATCGCCCTGCTCCAGCCGGAGATCCCGGGCAACACCGGGAACATCGGGCGCCTGTGCATCGGCCTCGGCGCGCGGCTGCACCTGGTCTGCCCTCTGGGCTTCTCCCTTGACGAGAAGGCCGTTCGCCGCGCCGGGATCGACCACTGGCGAGACGTAGACCTCGCGGTCTATCCCGACGACGACGCCTTCTTCGCCTGGGCCCAAGGCCGTAACCTGCGCCTCTTCTCTACCCGAGGCGAGGGCGTCTACACCCAGATCCCCTGGGCGGTCGGGGACGTGCTGGTCTTTGGGCGTGAGTCCGTAGGCCTCGCTGACGCCCTGGTGGACCGCTTCGGCGCCTGGCGAATCCCCATCCCTGGCCCGGCGCGTAGCCTCAACCTCTCCAACGCGGCGTCGGTGGCGGCGTATGGGGCCCTGCAGGCCCTGCGCCCCGAGCTGTTCCCGGTGAAGTCCCCATGATGGAGCGCAGCGAGGACGTCTTTGTGCTCATCATCGCCGGGGGGCGGGGCACACGGTTCTGGCCGTGGTCGCGGCGGAGTCTGCCCAAACAGTGCCTCTCGGTGAACGGTGAGACGACGCTCATCCGCGCCACCGTAGACCGCGTCTTGCCCATCATCCCCGCCGAGCGTGTGCTCGTCGTCACCTCTGCCGAGATGGCCGAGCCCCTTCGCGCCGAGCTCGGCATGTTGCCCCCCGAGAACCTGCTCGTCGAGCCCGAGGGCCGCAACACCGCCCCGGCCGTGGGCTGGGGTGTCCTGGAGGTGGGCCACCGCTCCCACGGTCGAAACGCCGTGATGATCGTGCTGCCGTCCGATCACCTCATCCGTGAGGAGGACGAGCTTCGGGATCTCCTGCTCGACTGCGCTGAGGCCGCCCGGGCCACGAACGCGCTCGTCACCATCGGCCTCGTGCCCACCCGCGCCGAGACGGGCTACGGCTACTTAGAGGTCGGCGGAGCCCTGGGCAGCTTCGGAGATCGCCCCTTTCTGCGGGTGAGCCGCTTCGTCGAGAAGCCCGACGCCGAGCTCGCCGCGCGCTACGTCGCCGGGGGCGAGCACCTGTGGAACGCGGGCATGTTCGTGTTCACCGTCGAGGCCATGCGCGACGCTTACCGCCAGCACCTCCCGCGCACCTGGACGGCCTTGGAGCAGCTCCGCGCCCACCCCGAGCGCCTCGTCGAGCTGTACAACAAGATGGACCGCATCTCCATCGACTATGGCGTCATGGAGCGGCACTCCCACGTCTTGACCGTGCGTGGGGAGCTCGGCTGGTCCGACGTCGGGAGCTGGGAGGCCCTCGCGGAGATCTTGCCCCCGGTGAGCGGCGGGGTCGGCCGCGCGGCCTTGGTCGTGAGCCACGAGGCCCGGGAGAACGTCGTCTACGCCCCCGGGCAGACCGTCGCGCTCTTGGGCGTCGAGGGCCTCGTCGTGGTGCAGGTCGGCGACGTGCTGATGGTCTGCCCCCGGGACCGCGCCCAAGACGTGCGGGCGCTCACCCTGGAGCTGGAGCAGCTCGGCGAGACGCGCCTTCTGTAGATCCTGCGGGTCGCCACGCTCTGCGTTATGCAGGAGGGCTCATCAAAGGAGGCCCCCAATGCTGCTCTTCACCTTCCTCTTGGCCTGCGCGGGTGAGATCTCGGTCGGCTGGTCCACCGAGGTCTGTACGGACTGGGTCGTCGGCGACGATCCTGTGCTCAACGTGACCACGGCGGACAACGGCGACCTCCTCATCGAGCGTGAGGGCGTGATGTCCGGCTGCGAAGACAGCTTCTCCCCCGACGTGGTCGGCGAGGGCTGGACGATCCGCGTCTTTGAGGGCTGGGATGCTGGCGAGTCCACCGAGGACTGCGAGACCTGTTTTGCCCCCACGGTGCGGCTGAAGGCGCCTCCTCCCGGCGAATACACCGTTCAGTGGTTCGATGAGAGCTCCGACGTGCTGCCCGTCGAGACCATCGAGTTCGACACCCGCGACTGAGATGCGCGCCTTGGTCACAGGCGGCGCGGGCTTCTTGGGCCAGCACGTCGTGGGCCTCGCCCGGGCGCGCGGCTGGGAGGTCAGCGCGCCGGATCGTGGGGCGCTGAACCTCCGCGACGCGGCGGCGGTAGCGCGGGCCGTTGGGGAGCAACGCCCCCAGCTCATCCTGCACCTCGCCGCGATGACCTCCCCGGCCCAGGCCGAGGCCGATCCTGAAGGGGCCCAGGCCGACAACGTCGCCGCCGTCGCCGCGCTCATCGCCGCCCCAGGCGACGCGCGGCTCGTGCTGGTCTCGACCTGCCACGTCTATGGGCTTGTGCCCCCCACGCCGGTCTCCGAGGCCACGCCGCCCGCGCCGAGCGGCGTCTACGCCCGCACCAAGGCGGCGGGGGAGGCGTTGGGCCTCGCGGCCTCCAGGGCGGGGCGAGACGTGGTGATCGTCCGACCCTTCCACCTCACCGGCCCCGGGCACCGCCCGCCTTACGCGCCCGCGGACTGGGCCGCCCAGGTGCGGGCAGGGGCGACGAGCCTGCGCACGGGCCGCCTGGACCTCGTCCGGGACTACCTCGACGTGCGAGACGCCGCCGAGGGCCTGCTGATCGTGGCCACGGCGGGGCGCGCGGGGGAGGTCTACAACCTCTGCAGCGGCGTCGGTGTGCCCCTGCGCAGCTTGGCCGAGCACATCGCCCAGGGCCGCCCCATCGTCGAGGAGCCCAGCCGCGCCCGCGCCGGGGAGGTGCTTCGTTTGGTGGGAGATCCCAAAAAACTCGGCGCCCTGGGGTGGGCGCCAAGGATCCCGCTGGCGCAAAGCCTCGCGGAGCTGGTGGCGCGGGGCTGAGGCGCCCCGCCGCGGCTCAGTCGCCTTGGGCCGTGGCGCCCGCGGGGCTGCCGGGGCCGCCGACCTCTTGGCGCTCGTCCATGACGCCGTCGCCGTCCACGTCACGACCGGTCTTCACGACCTGGCCTTGATCGTTGAAGTACTCCCAGTAGTCGACCTTGCCGTCGGCGTTGGTGTCGCGCTCTTTGCGGCGCAACATGGGCTTCCCGCCGGGGGGCTGCTCGTAGTACTTCCAGAGGTCGAAGCGGCCGTCGTACTCGGTGTCGACCTCGGACATCACCCGGACGCCGCCCTGGTAATGATCGACGATGTCGACCTTGCCGTCGAAGTCGTTGTCCATCTCTTCGCGGACGAGGCGGGCCGTGTCGTCATAAAACGACGTGATGTCGACCTTGCCGTCCCAGTTGAGATCGACGTCTTTGCGCACCAAGAGCCGGGTGGCCTGGGAGCGCTCCCGGTAGTGGTTGAACACGTCGGGCCGACCGTCGCTGTTGAGGTCGATCTCGACGAGCACGAGCCCCTCCTCGCTTGGGCGCTCAACGTAGGGGCGCGCTGCCTCGGCCGCCGCCGCTTCGGGCGATTTGCCGGACTTAGGCCCACAAGCGCCCAGAACGAGCGCGAGGAGTAAGGGAGAGACCATCAGGTGGCTTCGCAACATCCGCCGCGTCCATGAGAGGAGGTTTCGGACGCCAGAGCGTCTCGCATGACAAGTTTAGCGGTAAGCGGGGCTCTGTCAAATGCTCGGGGTCAGGAGGGGGCCGCCTTGAGAGCCTCATGCTATTCTGCGCCGCTCAAGGGCGCGAGGATGACGTGAGCACTGTGATGAAGGCCGATGGGCGTGTCCGAC
>JAKLKE010000160.1:0-4392 GCA_023150775.1 Myxococcota bacterium | reverse complement strand
CGTTGATGACGAGCCTGTGATCCTCCAGATCCTCTCCGCCGTCTTGGAGGACGGGCCTTGGGAGATCACCGCGTGTGGGTCGGCCTCTGAGGCGCGTAAGGTGCTGCGCAGCGACGGTGTTGACGTGCTCATCACCGACAAGAACCTCCCCGATGGCAACGGCCTTGAGCTCCTCAAGCTCGCCCGGGAGGTCAACGATCTGGCCGAGGTGATCATCATCACCGGCTACGCCAACCTGGAGACGGCGCTCACGGCGATGGAGCTTGACGCCTTCGACTATGTGCTCAAGCCGCTGAACAACGTCTTCGACATCCGCAAGAAGGTCCAGCGCGCCGTTGACAAGCAGGATCTGGCCTTAGAGAACCGCCGATTGGTGGCGGATCTTCGGTCCAAAAACATCGAGCTGACCGCCGCGCTCAAAGAGACCCAGCAGCTCCAGTCCGAGCTGATTCAGTCGGAGAAGCTCGCGGGCATCGGCACCTTGGCCGCGGGCATCGCCCATGAGGTCTCCTCGCCGCTGTTCGGCATCATGGGGCTCGCTGAGGCGATCACCGATGAAGAGAAGCTCGATCTCTGCCACGAGTACGCCCGGGACATCGTCGAGTACAGCCGCACGATCCGCGACATCGTGAAGGAGCTCTCGTCGTACTCCCGGGCCTCCTCAGCGGAGTACCTCACGACGGTGGAGCTCGCCCGGGTGATCGAGGACGCCGTGCGGCTGGTGGAGCGCTCGGCGGACTGCCGGGGCGTGACGATCAGCGTAGACGTGGCGCCCCAGACCTTCGTGCAGGCGCGCACGAGCGAGGTGCAGCAGGTCTTCGTGAACCTCGTGAAGAACGCGGTGGAGGCCATTGAGGACCGCGACGTCGGCACGGGCAAGGTCACCGTGCGGGCGGGCACCCGGGACGGTCGGGTGTGGGCGACGGTCGAAGACACGGGGGCGGGCATCCCCAACGACCGCTTAAACCTCGTCTTTGACCCGTTCTACACGACAAAGGCGCCGGGCAAAGGCACGGGGCTCGGGCTCAACATCGTCTACCGGATCATGGCCAAACACCGGGGCCAGGTGATGGTCGAGTCCACCGTCGGCAAAGGCACCCGCTTCACCCTGAGCTTCCCGATCTCGGGCTGAGGGTCGGCTCGGAATGCGGCTTCGTCCCCGCCTCACCCTGCTCATCGGCCTCGCGACGCTCGCCCCCTTGGCGGTGGCCGGGGTGATGGCGACGACGGTGGCCCGGGACGCGCACCTCGCCCAGGCGCGTGAGCTCTACGCCCGCCAAGCCGACGGCCTCGCCGTGTTCGCCGCGACCTGGCTCTCGGCCCAGGTGCGCGGCGTGCAGCTCATCGCCTCGTCTTGGGACGTGCGCACCCTCGACAGCGCCCGGGCTGAAGGCCTCGCCCGGCTGATCTACAGCCAGTACGACGCGATCAACGTCGTGGTGCTCCTCGACGCCGAGGGGGAGCCCCTCGTGGCGCCGACGGCGATCCGCGACCCCGCCCTGCTCACTGGGGCCTTGGCCGAGCATGAGGCCGTGGACGACGCGCGCCTCGCCGAGCTCATCGCCCGGATGCCCTACACCCAGGCCCTCACCGAGGGCCTCGCCTTTGGGGAGGCCTACTTCCCAGCGGGCTCGCCCCACGGGGTGATGCCCGTGGCCGTGGTCAGCTCCGGCGGGGACGCGGTGATCGGCGTCGAGCTGAGCTTGGCGGCGGTGGAGGAGCAGCTTCGGCGGCAGGCGAGCCGGGGAGGCGCGGCGTTGATCCTCGATGAGCGGGCGAAGCTCCTCGCCGGGGACGACGCGGGGCTCATCGAGCCGAGCGTGCTCGCGAGCTTCACCAACCAGATCGAGGGCTGGATGACCTTGACCTCTGGCGACGGCGAAGACGCGCTGGTGGCCTTCGCCCCGGTCTCGGATCTCGGCTGGGTGGCCGTCGTCGCCGTGCCCCTGCGCGAGGCCACCTTGGGCGGACGGCAGATCGCCCAGCGCACGGTGTTCATCTATGTGCTCGCCACCGCGCTGGTCGCGACGATGGGGTACATCGGCGCGCGGCAGATCGCCCAGCCCGTCGTCGCGCTCAAAGACACCGCCGTGCGGCTCGGGGAGGGTGAGCTGGGTCGCCAGGTGCAGTTTGAGGCCCAAGATGAGCTCGGTGAGCTGGCCGGGGCGTTCAACCAGATGTCGGCGCGGCTCTTGTCGGATCAGGGCATCATCGCCGCGAAGAACGCCGAGATCGAGGCCTGGAACCGCGAGCTCCTCGCCCGGGTGGAGGCGCGCACCCAAGAGCTGCAGGAGTCTCAGCAGCGCCTCGTGCACACGAGCCGGATGGTCGCCGTGGCCGAGCTCGGCGCGGGCCTGGCCCACGAGCTGAACAACCCCATGGCGGGCATCCTCGGTATGGCCCAGCTCGCCCGGGCGAAGGGCGGCGGCGACGTGGCGCCGATGATCTTGGCCATCGAGGAGCAGGCCCAGCGCTGCCGGGTCATCCTCGCGAGCCTCACCCGGCTCTCCAGCCGCGGCGCGGTGGAGGAGCGCGCCCCCCTGGATCTTCAGCAGCTCCTCGCCGAGGTGCTCGTGCTCGTCGGCGGCAGCTTTCGTGACGGCGACCAGCACCTCAGCCACGAGCGAGAGCCGCCGCTGCGGGTGCTAGGGGACTCCGCGCAGCTCGCCCAGGCCTTTGCCCAGCTCTTGCGCTCCTTACGCACGGCCCTTGTGCCCGGCGGGCGCCTGTTCATTCATGGCGTCGCCGGCGCTGAAGAGGTGCGCGTGAGGAGACCCCGGTCTATATCGTCAGCCTGCCATCCGAGGCCGCGCGCCGACCAGATCCGCCGCAGACGGGGTAGAATCGCCGCGTGAGAGATGTGGTCCAGGTCCTCGTCGCCGCCGTGGCCGTGCTCGTTCTGGGCGTGGCCGCTTGGCTATGGCTGTTTGGCGCCGAGCCCCTCGATCCCGTCGTTGTGCAGCAGGTGCGCGGTGAGGTCACCCGGGTTCGTGGCGGGGTTGAGGCCCCGGCCAGCGTCGGCGAGCCCTTACGCGACGACGATCAGATCCGCGTGAACGACGGCGCCGCCGTGCTCAGCATGGGCCAAGACACCCGCCTCACGCTCCATGAGGGCGCGAGCATGCGGCTTCTGGGCCTCGCTGAAGATGGCCTTCGGGTGGAGCTTGAGAACGGTCGCGTCGAGGCCACGGTGCGGCCGGGCACGCCGAGCTTGCGGGTGTCGAGCCGGGGCCGGGCTGTCGTCGCCCAAGACGCCGACTTCGCCTTGGCCGTAGACGACGAGGGCAGCTTTGACTTAGAGGCCCGCCGCGGCGAGCTCGGCGTCACCGGCGTCGAGGGCGTGGAGCGCCTCAACGAGGGCCAGCGGCTCTACGCCGCGCCGGGCCAGTCGGCCACCGTCGCCGAGATCCCCAGCGCCTTGTTGCTCGACGTGCCCTGGCCGGAAGGTGGCCCCACGAAGGAGACTTCGATCACCGTGCGCGGCGTGAGCGCCCCCGGCGCCCGGGTGGTCGGCCCCGGCGGGGTGAGCGCCCGGGCGGGGCCCGACGGCACCTTCTCGCTCACCTTGGCCCTCGCCGAGGGCCAGAACGAGCTGACCTTGGAGGCGACGGACCTCCACGGGCGCCGCACCACCGCCGTCGGCCGGGTCGTGCGGGACACCACCGGGCCCACCGCCGAGTTTAGGCTGCGCTGATGCTCCTCTCGCTCCTCCTCAGCCTCGGGATGGCCGCCGCGCAGACCGCGGTGGTGGTGGACCCTTCGGGGGGCCCCCAGGCTGGGCGAAGCGTCTCGTTGGAGGTGCTGATCTGGGGTGACGATGACCAGGCCGGCCCCGCGCTCACCGGGGCGCGGGCGTCGGTGGGCGTCGTCGAGGAGCTCGTGCAAGGGGAGGCGCCCGGGCTCTGGATCGTTCGATACGCCGCCGCCGCGCCGGGCGAGGTGCGCCTCACCCTGAGCCTCGCCGACGGCCAGCAGCTCACCCTGCCGATCACCGTCGCCCCCCGGGCGCCCTCTGGCCTCTCCGCCCCCGACACGCTCAGCGTCTGGGCCGGCGCCGACGCGCCGCTGCGGGTGCCCTACACCGCCTCGGGCCTCGACCCCGACTCGCTCTTGTTCGTGGCCGGGGAGGGTGGGGTCGTCGCCACCGAGGCCACGGCTGGCGGCGTCGATGTGCTCTGGCGCCCGGCGGAGGACCAGGAGGTGCGTGTGGTGGCCTTTGGCGCCCTCGACCTGCGCCGCCCAGGCGAGTCGCCGCGCTGGGGGGCGGTGAAGGTCAACGCCAAGATGCCCATCGAGGTGAAGACCGAGCCGGGCTCAAGCCTCGTCGTGCGGGTGGGCGGGCGCAGCTACGGCCCCGTGGTCGCCGGGGCGGACGGCCTGCTCGCGCTCTCC
>JAKLKE010000015.1 GCA_023150775.1 Myxococcota bacterium | reverse complement strand
GGGCCGCTTAGGGCCGCTTGGGGTCCAATGGGGCCGCTTAGGGCCGCTTGGGGTCCAGTGGGGCCGCTTAGGGCCGCTTGGGGTCGGTTGGGGTCGGCTTGAGATCCGATGGGCACTCTTGGGGTCCGATGGTGTCGGCCTTGGGGGGCTCTTGGGGTCCGGCGGGGTCCGCTTGGGGTCCGGTGGGGTCCGCTTGGGGTCTCTTGGGGTCCGCTTGAGGTCCGATGGGGTCTCTTGGGGTCCGGTGGGGTCCGCTTAGGGTGTCTTGGGGTCCGGTGGGGTCCGCTTGGGGTCCGCTTGGGGGCCGGTGGGGTCCGCTTGGGGTCCGGCGGGGTCTTCCGGGTCGTCTCGGGGTCCGGGGGCGTCCGGTCGGCTTGTTCATGGCCGAGCCTCGAATTCGGGCTCCGGGGCCGGGGCTGAGGTGGGCCGATGGTGCCGACGACATGACACATCGAGCCATCAATTGTGGCGTCTACGCCACCTCCCGAAGAGTGTTCCACGTGGAACGATCTGGGCGAATGGTCGTCTATTGGGGGCCAGTCTGCGCCCTCTCGGCATCGTCCTGTCGCCGCGCTTCAGGCCAAACTTGATCTTTATCGATCCCAGATCGCGCATGCCCTCGTCTGCCCGCAAGGCCTCACCCAATCGCCTCCCGGCGTCCAATGCCACAGAATCGCCAATTTCGGGCATTTTTGAGCGATCATTGAGCTGATCTGACGTCCACCTTCTTTCATCACACAGACGAACTGTCGCATTTATTCATTTTTGCGACACGCATCCTGATCACTCCACGACCTCCCGCACCCCTACTAACCACAGCGTGCCACCGTCAAACCGAGCCAAGATCAACGTGGCCGCGACGCCACACCGCCTGTTTATCAAAGCCCCCTCACATTCATTTAGTGGCGATATCGCCACTATTTTATACATCCTTAGAACATATACAAATATGTCATTTTTAAGGCACACCGCTCCCCCACGGCGCCCTCCGGCTCCGCTCAGGGCCTAGGCACACCGCTCCCCCACGGCGCCCTGCGCCCAACGAAGGGATCACCTCACTCCGCGCCTAAGCTCCGCTCAAGGCGCACAGCTCCGCCTGCGCCCAACGAAGGGATCACCTCACCCCGCGCACAGGCCCCGCTCAGGGCGTCGGCACCGGCGTCGGCGTCGGCACCGGCGTCTCAGGCGCCTCCTCGACCTTCGCCGCGCCCTGCTCCAAGATCACGAACTGCACGCGGCGGTTGAGCGCACGTTTGGACTCGCTGGTCTCTTGGGTCAAGGGCTGGCTGAGGCCGTAACCGACGGCGACGAGGCGGTACTCGGCCACGCCTCGCTGGATGAGGTAGGCGCGCACGGCCTCGGCGCGGGCCTGGCTGAGCGCGAGGTTGTACTCGGCGGTGCCTTGGCTGTCGGTGTGGCCCTGGATCTCGACCCGGCGGAGCTGGGGGTTCAAGAGCAGGGTGTTCGCCACCTGATCGAGCAGGGCGAAGCTCTCGGGGCGGATCGTGGACTTGTCGAGGTCAAAGAAGACCTGCTCCAAGATCTTCACCGAGTCGGTGTTGACCTCGACCTTTCGTTCGCCGAGCTCAAAGACCAAGGTGGCCTCGGTCTGCTTGGGCGTGAGCGTCAAGGTCTTACGCGCCGTGCCGAGCTCGGCGGCGGTGGCGATGATCTCCCAGGTGCCGGGCCGCAACGAGAGCACGAGCTGCCCGTCGATGGCGGTGACCTGGGGCTCCACCCGCTCGGGGCCCACGGCGCGCACGTTGGCGACGAGGGGCCCGCCGTCCACACGTCTCACCTGCACGGTGACCGGCCGCGGCGCCAGCTCCTCCAGGGGGGCCGAGGCCTCGGCGGCGGAGAGCGTGAAGCTCAGCTTGACGTTGTTCTTGCCCGGCTTGACGGTGAGGTCCTCCTCTTCGACGCCGTAGGCCGGGGACGACGCGACGACGACCCAGTCGCCGGTCTCAAGGTGGAAGGTGCGCTCACCGTCCGCGCCGAGGCTCGACGGGGGCAGGTTCTCGGGGCCGAAGAAGCGGACCAAGGCGTCGATCACCGCGCCAGACTCCGCCGCCGCGCGCACGGTGACCGCGCCGGGCTCATACGCCAGCTTGGACTCGGCGCGGTTGTCTCCGGCCTTGAGCTTGAGCTTGAGCTCGGCCTCGGTGTACAGCTCGCCGCCGTCGAGGCGCAGCAGGCGGGCGCCCGGGTCTAAGCCGTCGATGGTCAAGCTGCCGCCGGAGGAGGTGCGGCCGAGGCTCTGGCCGTCGAGGAACACGCCGACGTCGCCCAAGGGCGCGCCGTCGGGGCCGTTGACACGCACGGCCAGCTTGGCCGCGCCCTCCTCTGAAGGGGCCAAGACCGCGTCGATGACGAGCAGCGACGTCTCATCGGCCTCGACGAGCACCTCACGCTCTTGAACGCCCAGAGACTCGGCGGAGAGCGCGACGACCCACAGGCCGGGGTCGAGGGTGAAGTAGCCCTCACCGTCCGCGCCCAAGGCGCTGGAGGGTAAGGTGGAGGGGCCCGAGAAACGAATTCGGGCGTCGGGGATGGGGGCGTCTCCCCGGCGGGCCATCACCCGCAGCGAGCCGGGCAGGTACGCCAGGGGCACGAGCAGCTCTTTTCCTTGGGGGCCGAGGGTGACGCCGATGGGCTCCATGGGCCGCAGGCGGGGATCCTGCACAGTCACCTGATGGTCACCCTGGGGCAGTCCCTCGACCTTGAGGCGCCCGCCGCTGCCCGAGGTGCCGATGCGCTGGCCGTCGAGCAGCACCTCGACGCCCTCCACCGCGGCGCCTTCAGGGTCCACAAGACGCACAGAGAGGCTCGACGGCGAGGCCGCCGCCTCCAAGAGCACGATCTCCACCTCCATGAGCCCCGCGAAGTCGGCGGGCATCACGAGGCCACGTTCTTGTAGGCCAAAGCGCGGGGACGACGCGGCGAGGGTCCACTCGCCGGGGGCGAGCTGGAAGGTCTGCTGGCCGTCGTTGTCTAGCCGCAGGGGCGCCATCAGCTCGGGGCCGAGCACCCGCACCAGCACGTCGCTCGCCGGGCCATCGGCGGAGCGCACCGTCACCCGCACCGAGCCCTGCAGGCGCGCCATGACGAGCTGCTGGGGGGTGTTGAGCTGGGCCTGGGCCTCGGCGGGGGCGAAGTCGGGGGCGGTGACGACCAGAGGCTGGGCCTCGGCGGGCAGGCCCTCGACCCGGGCCCAGCCGCCAGAGCCGAGGTCGCCGAGCTCCAAGGCGCCGACGACGACGCGCCCGTCGGTGACGGCGCGGTCTTGGGCGTCCACCACCCGCACCTCAAGCACCTCACCGCCCGTCGCCGGGTGCAGCACGAGCTCCAGCCGCTCCGGGCTCAAGGCCTCGGGGTCGAGGTTGATCTCGCGGAGCTGGCGGCCAAAGCCCGGCGCCTCGGCGACGAGCACGACCTGACCCGGCCCCAAGAGCAGAGGCTCCTGGCCGTCGTCTCCGGCGGGCACGTTCGTGAGCGCGTCGCGGCCGAGCACGCTCAAGCTGGCGTTCACCGGCGCGCCTTGGGCGTCTACGACGGTGACGAGCAGGTGATCCGGGCCGTAGACCGGGGCGGCCTCGACCACGGGCCCCGGCGGCGGCGCGCGGTGGGCGGCGCTCACGCCGACGAAGGCCCGCCAGGTGGCCGCCGAGGGCGCCGAGGTGAGGGCCGACGACGCCCCGACCCAGCCCCGCCAGCGCTCGGAGATCGGCCGAGAGCCCATCAGCAGCACCTCCGCCGGGGGCGCGGCCTGGGAGCCCGGGCTCGGCGCGAAGTTGCCCTCCAGGTGGACCGCCAGGGCCCCCTTCGTCTGGTAGACGAGGGCCCCCGAGGCGAGGCCTTGCACCTGGTGGCTCAGGGCGACGCCGGAGCTGGGGTCGTCGGGCAGCTGGTAGATCAGGTTGTTCGGGTGGGCCTCTAAGCCGAGGTTCGCCGAGAGGCGCAGGGGCCCGCCGCTCACGCCCAACGCCATCAAGAAGCCGAGGCCGTTTCCGGGGCTGCGGTATTGGGTCTTCGCCGCGTTGAGCCCCCAGCCGAGGTCCAAGAAGGGCACCACGGAGAGGCCGAAGCCGCGATCGGCCTCGTCCAACAAGGCGATGGGCACCCACAGCCGTGCGGTGTTGAGGCTGCCGCCGTACCCCCGGGCGTCTTCGCCCAAGGCGCTGAGGTCTTCGGTGTGGCCCAGCCAGAGGGGCGCGGTGATGGCCACGCCGACGCCGTCATGCACGGCGAAGGTGCCGGTGAGGTTCACCGCGGCCATGCCGTTTACGGGGGCGACCTCGTAGGCGGCGCCGAGGTTGACGTCTTGCACCGTCGCCAACAGCAGGTTGTCGGCGAGCTCCAAGGTCATGCCGCCGACCCAGTCGCCCTTGGTCGCCGTCCAGGGCTGCCACACGAGCAATGGGTCCGTCGGGTCTCCTTGGCCGGGGACCAAGGAGAGGCCGTGGGCGTCGAAGGCCTGGGCGGGCGCGGCCAGGCTGAGCCAGAGGAGCGGAGTCAGAGAGTCTCCCAGCGTGCGGCTACAGCATCCCAGAGGCCGAGCCCGGCGGCAAGCCCAGGGGCAAAAGTTAGTTGTTTTAACCTCACGTTCAGCACCCCTGACGGCGGCGTCGGCGCCAGACGGCCAGCAGCAGCGGCGCGAGCCAGAGGCGCCGAGGCGCGGCGGGCATAGCACCCGGCGCCGAGGCGCAGTCACACGCGGCGCGGCCGCCGGAATATTCGTTCACCAGAGGGCAAGGCGTCGGGTCGGTGTCGTCGCAGTCGGTGCCGCGCAGGAGTCCGTCGCCGTCTTGATCGTCGTCGACGGTGCCCGGGTCGCAGTCGTTGTCGAGGCCGTCGCCGTAGATCTCGTCAAGGGTGTCGCCGAGGGTCGGGTCGTCGGGCGCGCAGTCATCGACGTCAAAAGAGCCGTCGCCGTCGCTGTCCACTAGGGTGGTGGGCAAAGCGCCCTGGTCGGCGATGGAGCCGTCGGGGTCGCGGGCGCCCTCGGGGTCGCCGCCGTTCACCGCCGGGGAGCTCTCCAGGAGCTCAGGGAGCGTGGCGCAGGAGATCTCCGTGAAGGCCGGGACGAGGTCAAGGGACTTCACCTTGTCCGTCGAGCTCTCGTGAACCCGCACCAAGCGGCCGTCCGCGTCGTTCAGCGGCGTCGAGACGCTCTCGCTGAAAAGGTTGTAGATCTCCGCCGCGCCGCCTTGGCCGCTCGCGCTGAGGCCGGTCAGGGTCAGGCCGACGTCGAGGCGGCTGAGCAGGTTGCCCGTGGCCACGACGCTCCCGGCGTCGATCTTGGCGCCGTCCTGGAGCTCCTTCTTCGCGCCGATGAGGGTGTTGTGCCGCAGGGTGACCGCGGCGTCGCTGCGCCCGGAGTCATCGGGGAGCACACGCACCAGCGCCCCGAAGGCGTCGGCGCCGAAGAGCACGCTCTGCGCGATGAGCACGTCCCCGACCGGGGCGTCAACACGCAGCATGTCCAGGCTCCCCGTGCTGTCGCCCTCGGCGATGAAGCCGCAGATCCGGAGGCCCTGGACGTCCACGGAGGCCGGTCGGGTGAGCTCGATCACCGATTGCTGCACCGCAACAAACTGCGCATACGAGGTGGTCCCCTCATCCAGCACCTCGACGTCGATCAGGCTGACCTCCCCCTCGATCGCCGTGAGCAGGGCGAGGTCGCCCATTCCACCCGGGGTGCTGAGGCCGCTCAGGCTGAGCGCGCCGGAGGTGCTGGCGTAGATCGCCTCGTCCTGGGTGATCCTGCGGTCGTCGCCGTCCTCAGAGTTAGGGTTGAGCTGGCTGAGCTGCAGGCCCACGGCGCTGAGCCCCACGTCGTCGGGGGCGTCGCTCGTGTCGAAGAAGCTCAAGGCGGCGCCCTCGGGGGCCACGGCGCCGCTGATCTGGCTCGCCGCGCAGGATCCATCGTCTGCGCCGAGGGTGATCGTGCTGTCTGTGGCGTAGAGCGCGCCGCCCGACACCGTCGCCGTGACCCCGCTCAGGGTGAGCCCACAAAGCCGCGCGGCGTTGACCTGAGTCAGGTGCAGGCCGCCGCCTTTGAGCGACGCGGTGTCGCCATCAAACAGAGCGTCGCTGACCTCCAGGCGCTCCACCGACCGCGCGCTGAGCCCGCCGCCGAGGGGGGCGCCGTTCCCGGTGAAGCTGGAGTCCGTGATCGTGGCCTCGCTGACCTGGTCAACAGAGACGGCCCCGCCACGATCGGAGGCGACGTTGCCCGAAAACTCGCCGTCCTTGATGGTCAGGAGGCCACCCTGGGCCCACAGCCCGCCGCCGAGGGGCGCGACGTTTGAGCGCAGCTTGACGTTGTCGAGGTTCACCATCGTGTCTTGGGCGGCGATGGCCCCGCCCGCCGTGGTGGCCGTCCCGCCCTCAAAGCTGCTCTCGAAGAGGAGCAGCACCCCGCCCAGCGCGTCTACACCCACCCCTCGCTCGGCCGATCCCGACACGAAGCTGACCCCGTTGAGGCTCACGGTGCCCGCGGACATGCGGATCGCGGAGGCGCTGCCCCCGACGTAGCTCCCGCCCTCTTGAATGAAGGTGCCGCCGAGGATCTGGGCCGCCGGGAACGCCAGGCCGACGACGTGCTGATCAATGACTTGAACGGTGCCCGCGAGGCCGTAGATCCCGGCCAGGGTCAGCTTTCGGTCAGGATCCGGGTTGTCTTGGCTGAGGCCGACTCGGGTGAGCGTGCTCGTCACCCCGTCGTCGTCGCTGATGAGGTGGGCGTAGGCCTCGGGGTCGGCGGCGGTGCCTTCGACGCACCAGCCGCTCAACTGCGCGTCGGTCACGCTGAGGGTCACGCCCGGCGCCCGGAGCGCGAAGCCCGGCAGGTGCGTCGTGTCTAGCGCGCCGCTCCCGTCGCTGTCCTGCACCTCAAAGGTCCAGCTTGTGCCCGCGACCAGCTCAGCGCAGTCCAGCTCGCCGCGCGGATCCCAGCCCTCGGCCACCAGAAAGGTCACCGCCTTGCCTAAGTAAGGCTCGACCTGCGCGACCCACCCTGCGTCTTTGGCGATGGACACGGCGGTCGCATCCGCCGACGACTCCGCCGACGACTCCGCCCAGGCGTCGCCCGTGAGGCCTCCGAGCAGCGCGGAGGCGAGCCCCAGCGTGACTGAGGATCGGGAAGGCAAGAGGCTTCTCCACCCGCCGCCATCTTGGCGCGCGGCTCCGCTCAGTCTACACGAGCGCGGGGGGCCTCCGCCGGCGAGCCCCGGCGAGGGCGACGATGAGCAGGCCCACAGCGCTGGGATCGACGGAGAGGCCTTCAGACGGGGCCGCGGCGCAGCCGAGTCGGCCGCCGCTGTACACGAAGCGGCTCGGGCAGTCGCGCGCGAGCGCCTCGTCGTTCGGGGCGCAGTCGTCGTCGTCGGGCACACCGTCGCCGTCGGCGTCGGGCCGCACCTCTAGATCGGTGTCTTTGTCGCCGGTGTCGTCATCGCCCGTGTCGCCGGTGTCGCCGGTGTCGCCCGTGTCGCCCGTGTCTGGGGTGCCCTCGTCCACCTCGCCGTCGCAGTCGTCATCGACGCCGTTGCCCGGGCGCTCCGGCGCCGAGGGAGAGACCTTCTCGTCCGCGTCGTCGCAGTCATCGATGATGGTGTGGCCGTCGGTGTCCACAGCCGCCGCGTTGCCGTCGAGGAGCAGGCCCCAGGCCCCGATCTGGGTGGTGTCCCCAAGCCCGTCATGGGCCACCCCGACGTCAGGCCCAACGGCGGGGGAGCCGTCGGTGACATAGGGCCAGACGCTGCAGCGTGTCGAGTCAAAGGCGCGCACGAAGAGGGGATCCACGCCGATGAGCGTGTCGGTCCCGAGGATCGTGTTCTCCGGGGGGAAGATCGCCGTCTCCTCGACGGAGGGGCTGTAGAGGTTGTGGCTGACAAAGGGGATCGTCAGGGGGTGGATCGACTCCACGATGAGCGCGGCGCTGAGCTGGTGGAAGAGGTTGTCCCACAAGAAGATCCCGCCCACGCTCTCGGCGTAGACGCCCACCTGCGCGCCGTCCGCTTGCCCGATGAAGCTGTTGTTGTAGAGGTAGACACCCTCCATGGTGTTGATCTCGACGACACGGTGGGGCTCGCCGACGCCGCCCAGGTTCATGAACGTGCTCCCGCTGATGGAGGACGAGCTGGAGAGGCGATCCAGGTTGACGAGGGGCTGGGTGTCACCCTGGGCGATGAAGCCGCAGAGCACGGTGTCCTTGAGCTCGATCCACCCCCCTTGCACGTCGATGAGCGACGCGCCGGTCTGCAGCGTCGTCGGCGTCCCCGCGCCGTCGATGCCGGTGATCTTTGAGCTGCTCAACGACACCCCGCTCTCCTCGACCCGCAGCAGGCCGTACGCGCCGAGGCCGTTGGGGCTCATCAGCTCCGAGAGGAACAGGAAGGAGCCCACGCCGCTGACGTCGATGGCGTAGCCGCCCAGGATGTTCTCAAAGATCGCGCCTTCCACCCTCGAGCTGTAGCTCGGGGAGGCGAAGGTGACCGCCGCGCCCTCCGGGGCGACGGTCGACACGAAGCTCGGCGCGCCCGAGGGGTTGCCAATGACCGTGCGGCCGGTGCCGGCGTAGATCGCCCCGCCAGAGACCCCGGCGACGTTGCGTAAGAAGCTGACGTCCTCGACGACGAGGATGGACCCGCTGTCGCTCCAGATGGCGCCGCCGAGCTGCGCGTTGTCACCGACGAAGCTCGTCCCGTTCTTCACCGTGAGCGTGTCGAGGCTGCTCGCGGCCACGGCGCCGCCAAACTCCGCCGCGGTGTTGTCGGTGAAGGCCACGCCGTCTAAGGTCAGCGTCACCGAGGACTCGCCCCAGATCGCGCCGCCGCTCTTGGCCTTGTTGAGGTTGAAGCTGCCCCCGGTGATGGTCGCGGTGCCGTTCTGAAGGAACAGCGCGCCGCCGCTCACGAAGGACCCGCCGTTGCTCTCAAAGGCCACGTTGCTGAGCAGCACCGTCGCGCCGTAGCTCTTGAGGGCGCTGGTGTCTTGGTTGTTGGAGATCACGCCGCCGGTCTGGGTGTAGTCCGCGTCCGCAGCCGCGAGCTTCACCGCCGGGTAATAGTAGAAGCCGTCCGCGAACACCTTGAGCGGGTCGGTGAAGCTCACCTCAAACAGGCCATCGTCGGCGTAGAGGCCGTACACCGTGCCGCCCTTCAAGGCGACGTCGGTGAAGCGCACGTGGTGGTCTCCTTCGACGAGCACCCGCGCCGAGGGCCCACCTGTGGTCGTGCTGGCGCACTCGCCGACGACGGTGGCGTCGCTGATCGTGACCGTGGAGCGGCTGCCCGAGGACGGGATCTCCGGGAGGTACAGGCCGGGCAGCTCGATGGGATCGATAGTCTTGTCGCCGTCGGTGTCGCTCACCGAGATCGTGAGCTGCTTGCCTGGGGTCAAGACCAGGCAAGACAAGGGCTCGGGGTCTACCCAGCCCTCGGCGAAGCACAGCTCCGTGTCGTCGAGCAGGGTGGCCGTGACGGTCTCTGTGCTGTCCGCGCCGATCACGTCGGCGAGGCGCGCGCCGAGGCTGACCTTCGCGCAGGTCGCCCAAGCCGCCTCCGGCGTGAGGAGCCCCACGAGCCCCAACCCCAACCCCTTGAGCGCCCACGAGCCGCCGATCCGTCGCATCTTGTCTCCCGCGCGGCCTGTCGTACAGCGCCGCACAGGCCGCATTATAGCGGAGAGAATCTGGATTCTCGACGTCTTGTGAGGGCCAAAGCCACGAGCACCCCCACGAGGCCCAGAGGGGTCGGCGCGGTGGCGCAGCCCGCCCGACCGCCGCTGTACTCAAAGATGGCGCCCTCACAGCGCTCGGCGAAGCGCGGATCGGTGGGGGCGCAGTCGTCTAGGTCGGCCACACCGTCACCGTCCTGGTCGGTGGCGGAGCCGTCGTCGGGGGTGTTCGGATCACAGTCGTCGTCGAGGCCGTTCTCGGGGATCTCGTCTTCGCCGGGGTTCACCTCGGGGTCGAGGGCGGCGCAGTCCACGTTGTCGGCGAAGCCGTCGCCGTCTTGGTCACGCTCCGTGTACCCGATGGGCTGGGCGCCGATGTCGTCTAAGGAGCTGTACTCCAGGCCGTTGTGGCTGAGCACCTCGTTGAGCCCGCCCAGCTCCGAGTCGTCCGCGCCGGGGCCAGCGCCGATGGCGGGGCTCGTCGGGCGCAGGAGCGGGAGCTGGTCACAGCCACGGGCGGGCCGGGTGAACAGCTTGGGCTGAACCCCGACGAGCTCATGGGCGGCGACCTCCTCACCGTTCATGTCCAGGGGCGCGAGCACCGAGACCCCGTAGAGGTTGTGGGACAGCCGCACGACCTCACCGCCCAAGGACTGCCCCACGGCGAGGCTGTTGAGCAGGTTGTTCACGCCCCAAAACCGTACGCTCTCGTCCGTCGTCACGCCGCGCTCGGCCCCGGAGCCGATGAGGGTGTTGTCGATGAGCATCAGCTCATAGGCGTACTTCGTGCTCGTGCGGACCTTCTGCGCGGTGACCAGGGCGCTCCCCTCGACCTCCGACCAGCCGCCCCAGATCGTGTTGCGTTGCAGCACGCTGGTGCCGTTGGCGTCGGAGATGGAGATCATCGGCGCGTTGTCATCCCCAGCGACGACGCCGCAGAAGCTGCTCTCGGTGAGGGTGAGGCTCGTGTTCTCAACGGAGATCAGGGAGCCCCGGTCGGGCACCTCCTCCCCGTCGCCCCGAATGTGGAGCCGCGTCGCGCTGACCGGGCCGATCTTGGGGTTGGAGCTGCCGTCGGTGTGTAAGAGCCCCGCGGCGCCGAGCCCGCCGGGCGTAGACAGGTCTTCGAGGGTGAGCGAGCCCGAGAGGCTCGACGAGATCGTGGTGTCGCCGTCGATCTGCGTGAGCTCTAGCGACGAGAGGATGGCGTAGATGGGATCGCCGTTGCCCTCTTGGCTCAGGCTCATCGCGGCGCCGGTCGGGGAGCTCACCTGATAAAACTGGTTGGCTCCGCAGGCGCCATCCGCGCCCGCGTTGAGGGTGACGCGGCTGTGGTGGGCGTTGATCGCCCCGCCGTAGGCCTCCGCTTCGCTTCCGGCGAAGGAGAGGCCGCAGCCGGTGAAGTTCGCCACGAAGTCCAGGCCGATGGCCCCGCCGTGCTGGGGGGCGTAGTCGTTCAAGAAGCTCACGCCGCTGAGCGTCAGGTTGCCGCCCGAGGCGTAGATCGAGCCGCCATCCACGCCGGCCCGGTTGTCTTCGAAGCTCCCGTCGGTGAGGGTGAGGGTGCTCCCGAGGGTGTAGATCGCCCCGCCGTTGAGGCTCGCCGTGCTGCCCACGAAGCTCACCCCGGCGAGGTTCAGCTTGCTCCCGTCGGCGTAGATCGCCCCGCCGTCGCCGCTGGACGCGGTCACGTCAAAGCTCAGGTCGCTGAGGGTCAAGCCGCTGCCCCCCGTCGCGTAGATCGCCCCGCCGTCGCCGCTGGCCGAGCTCAGGTTGAAGCTGCCCCCGGTGAGGGTGAGGGTGCTCCCGTCCGCGTAGATCGACCCGCCGCTGTCCAGGATCGTGCTGTTGAGGAAGTCCACGTCGTTGAGGGTGAGGGTGCCCCCGTAGGCGTAGATCGCCCGACCGGTGGCGAAGCCGCCGCCGCCGAAGTCCACCTCGTTGAGCGTCACGGTCGCGCCGTAGACGCCGAGGGCGCCCCCCGTGTTTTTGGTGTAGGTCCCGCCGGTCTGGGTGAAGGTCACCGCCGCGTCGGCGAGCTTCACGCCGAAGCTGCTGGAGAACCCGCTGACGTTCAGGTCGGTGGCGGTGATCGTGCCGCTGGTCGCGTAGAGGCCATAGTTCGCGGAGGCGCCGCTGGAGGCCGCGTCGCCGCTGGGGCGGACTGCGTCCCGGACGCCGCGACGCAGACGCCGACGACATCGATGTCTTGAAAGCTCGCCTCGCCGACCGCGCAGCCGTCCTCGTCCGCCATGAGGCGCAGCCCCATGAGCTCGACGTTCTCGGGGTCAACGTGGGTCTCCCCAAAGTCACGCCCCTCGACCCGCACCCGGACGGTCATCGCCGACGGAATGGGGTAGCAGTCGAGGAGCCTGTCGGCGGCGTTGGGCGTCCAGTCCTCGGGGAGCACGATGGTGAGGTCGATGCGATTGTGGTCAAAGTCGTCGAGCTCGTCATTGACCCGCTCAACCAGCCCGTCCCCCACGCCGATGACGACCTCCACCGTCTCCCGGGGGGCGCTGCACTCGTCGCCGGTCTCGGCGGCCTCCGCCGCGGCGAACAGCCCGCTCGCGCCTTCAGCCGCGCGGTGGGCGCCGTAGAGCGCGGCGAGGAGCAGCGTGGGGGCCCCGAGCGCGAGGTGAAGAGGGGGAACAAGACGCATCGTGGCTCCAGGTCCCGAGGCCACGCCCAGGGCTTCGTCCTCATTCTATCCGCGACGGGCGGGCTCGGGAGAGGAATCCCTCCTCTCGATCACCAGCAGATCACGGGCCACACGACGCGGCCGAAGACGACCCGCCGAAGTGCGCTTTGCCCATTCATCCTCCTGATGGTACCTTCGGCTGAGAAGACGGCGATCGGGACTGGGAGAGAACAGCGCCCAGCGTCACCGTCGAGGTGCCCCCCCGGGAGTCCAGCGTGCTTAGCCCAGGTAGCCCCATCGACATCTGGGTGGTGGAGCGCGCGCTCGGGCAGGGCGGCATGGGCTCGGTGTACCGCTGCTACAACCGCGACGCGCCACGAATCCTCGCCGCGGTGAAGGTGCTCGACGCGGGCATGAGCCGCATCCAGTCGGTGAAGGCGCGTTTTGTGCGTGAGGCGGAGATCCTCTTCACGCTGAACCACCGGCACATCGTCAAGGTGCGCAACGTCCGGATGGAGGGTGAGCTCCCCTACATCGAGATGGAGTTCATCAACGGCGAGTCCTTGGAGGCGCGCATCAACCAGGGCCCCTGCCCCTTGCCCGAGGCGCTGAACCTCTTGGGCCAGGCCGCCGACGCCTTGGCCTACATGCACCGCATGGGCGTGCGCCACCGCGACCTCAAGCCCTCCAACATCCTCGTCGAGGGCGACGGCACGCTCAAGATCGTCGACTTCGGCATCGCCGCCGACCTGCAAGGGGAGGCGATCACCCGCACGGACGAGGCCTTCGGCTCGGTGAGCTACGCCCCGCCGGAGTGGGTGGATCCCAAGACCCTCGACCCGGTGAAGTGGGACCTCTACGCCTTGGGCGTCGTGTTCTACGAGCTCGTCGCCGGGCGCATGGCCTTCCCGATGGCCTCAGGCGGCAGCCACCGTCAGCAGGCGATGCGCCTGATGATGCAGAAGCAGAGCCACCCGCCCTTAGACCCCGGCGAAGGTTACCCCGAGGGCGTCCGCGCGCTCATCCGGGATCTCACGACCTCGTCCCCGGCGGAGCGCCTGGGCAGCGCGGATCTGGTGATGGAGCGGGTGCGCGCCCTGCGCGGCGTCGAGATGGGCCCGGTGACCGCCCCCGCCGCCCCGGCGATGCGCTCCCATGAGGTGACCTGGTACGAAGGCGCCGGGGAGACGCTCACCGCCGAGCCCAGCGCCGAGACGCCCAACCTCCCGACCGGCGTGGCGGCCACGCCCAACCTCGCGCTCAACGCCGCGCCCAACCTCACCCCCGTCGCGGCGCCCGAGCCCACGCCCACGGCCGGGGCCACCCTCGCCCCCAGCCTCACGATCCACAGCGACGGCCTGGCCGAGACCCCCGCCGCGCCCGCCTCCACCCCCGATGCAGTCGCGCCCACGACCTCCTCCCGGGCGGTTTTGGGCGTGGTCGCCCTGTGCCTCTTGGCGGTGTTGGGCCTCGGCGCGGCGCTCTGGTCGGGCGCGGGCCCCTTCGAGCGCCCGGCGGGCGAGGCCGACGCCGCCGAAGGCAGCGCCGACGTGCTCACGCCCCCCGACGTCCCGCGCCGCCCCTTGGAGCTCGTCGTCACCGGCCTGCCTTCGGGCACCCCCTTCGGCGCGCGCCTCGACGGCCTCGCCCCCGACGCCCAAGACGGCTTCGTCCTGCGCTTCGCCGGGGTGAGCCTGGGCGATCACACCCTGAGCCTCTTCGTCGGCCCCGGCTGCGACACCCCCGCCGGCGAGACGCCGCCGGTCTGGTGCAGCCGTCGTGAGGAGTCCGTGCGGGTCGAGGCCGGAGACAGCCCCCAGCTCCGCACGGTGAGCCTGCTGCCGCCCACCCTGCGTGATCTGCGCCTGAGCGTACCCAACCTCAAGGCGAGCCTCAGCCTGCGCTGGGGAGACGAGCCCCCTCAGCCGATCAAAGGGGACGCCCTGCGCCGCGAGGACGTGTCGCCGGGGGCCTACCCCGTGGAGCTCATCGCCGGAGAGTGCCCCGACACCGCCCGGGGCTGCGACGCCAAGGGCGACTGCCCGCCGGGCTGCGTGTCTTGGCTGGGTGAGGTGATCGTGCCCGTGGGAGACGGCGAGCACCTCGTGAGCCTCAGCCTCCGCGAGCCGACGCCCAAGGCCGGCGCCGCCGAGGGCGCCGCCCCCAGCAAGGCCCGCCGTCAGGTGAGCCAAGGCGACTTCGCCCGCTGGCTCGCCACCCACCCCGAGTGGCTCAAAGAGGCCGCCCAGCAGGCCGACAAAGCCGACAAAAAATACCTCAAAGGCTGGGCCGAAGACGGCACCCCGCCCAGCCCCGGCGCGGCCTTGGTGAACGTCTCCTGGTACGCGGCCCAGGCCTACTGCGCCGGTCGCGGCGGCCTCGCGCCCCTCGACGCCGAGCCCCTCACCTGGGAAGAGGGCGGCGGCCTCGCCTGGCACGAGCACCGCCAGTCCGGCGGGGCCCCCGCCTGGCGCCGCAGCGACGGCAGCACCAGCACAAACGTCACGCCGAGCGAGTCGGGGCAGTTTATTGGGGTGCGGTGTGTGAGGTGATGTGGGTTGGTCAACCAATCAACCTTCCACCACTCACTCCCGAACACAGTCCCCGGTCCAGGCGATCCGCTCCCCGGCCTCGACCACCTCAAAGTCCGCCACGGCGAGGTCTTCGAGGTCTCGGGTGCCGGTGAACCAGTCGTCCCACTTCGCCGTGGTGAGGCGGTCGTACTCGGGATTCACCCTCAACCCGCCCCAGTGGCCTCTGGGGCGGGTTTCCTGGCGCCCCGCGGCGCCGGGCTGTGCCCCCCCGGGGCACAGCGGGCACAATGTGGCCCCCACGCCCGCCTCGTCCTCAGGCCGCTCAAGGCCCTCCCGCCTCAGCGCGCCTCGCCGCCCCTGGCCGATCTGCGCCTCACCAGATAGAGTCGCCGCCATGCCCCGCACTCCCTCGTCGCTCACCCAGCCCCAAAGCCCGAGGATGCCCTCCAACGCGCCCTCCTCCGCCCGCGCCCTCCGCCCGGCTCCTTTGGGGCTCACGCCAACCCCATCCTCGCTGGAGCGACACTGATGCCCCGTGGCCCGATCACCGACAACGTCCTTCGCGCGGTCAAGCGCCTCAAGGCCGTGAACCTCGCCGCCTACCGCGCTGGCGCGCGGCGCGCGCAAGAGCTTCAGGCGAACCTCAGGGCGACCGAGCACGTCGATGGGCTGCACCCTACGCACGCCTACTGGTCGTTTGTGCAGCATCAGCTCTCGTTCTTCTCTGAGGCGCTGCTGGCGGTTGAGGAGGCCTCCCGGTTTCGGCGCTTGATCGAGGCCGCTGAGGAGGAGTATGTGCCTCAGGGGCCGCCGATAAGCCCGCTCACGGGCACCTACTTCTTCGGCTGGGCCTACTGTGACCTCGCGGTCGGCCTGGCCAAAGAGCGCGCGGGGGCCTGCGCCGTGGACGTGGTCGCCGAGTTGGGAGTGGATCCAGCCCTGGTGACGGCGATGCGGGCGCTCGTGGACAGCCGCATGGGGCTCTGGACTGTGATGGGTCACGCCGCGGGCACGACGATCCTCCGGGAGGAGGTCACGGGCGACACGGTGGAGTGTGTGGTCCCCGCCGGTCACCCGGGCGGAGTGGGTGAGCGCTGGTTTGTGCGGGTGCTCCCATCACCTCGGGAGGGCCTGCCGGGGCTGGTGTTCAACACGCCGTATGTGCTCGTGTCCCCCGTCGCCGAGTGGGAGGCCTACCTCAGCCGCACCTTGCCCAAGCTCGACGCCAAGCGACCCGATCGCGCGTACCTCACGCTGATGAAGCACGGTCTGTCAACGCGGTATTGGCCTGAGTTTGTGTTTGAGGGCTACCTGAACCACACCGGCGGGTGCGTGTATTTGTTGGGGCTGCCGGACGTGGACGGGAGCAGGCCGCATGGGAAGGGGTTTGATGTGTCTTGACGTTGAGGCCGGGCCCCGCCACAGCCACGCGGGGGCGGCAGACGTTGATTGTGTCGGATAGCTCGGAGGGCGCTGGCGCCTCACGCGCCTGTGTTATCGTCGCACGCTCTCGGTGAGGTCGTCGTGCGCGGTGACTTGGATCTGCTGGCTGAGCTCCATCGGCGCGACGAGCGCGCGCTTGAGACGCTGCGCGCCGCGCGAGGTCCACAGGCGCCGGTCTACCTGATCGAGCTGGGCGCGGCTGAGGAGGCGCTCGCCGGGGAGCGGATAGAGGCCGTTCAGCGCGCGCTGGAGGCGAGGCCGCTCGGGGAGCGACGACACGCGCCCTGGTGGCGGGCTCGCGCGCTCCCGCTGCTCAGGATCGCGGCGGAGGCGGGGTACACGTTCAGCGGTGACGATGAGCGACGCTATTGGGAGCCCCTAAGGATGAAGCTAGACGTTGAGGCGCTCAGCGAGCCCTGGCGAGACGAGCTCGCCGAGCTGTTTGAGGGGCTCAAGGCCCAGACGCAGGTGAGCCCTGGCAGTAGCCCCTGGGAGCAACGCCGCAGGCGCATCGCGTGGCCGATCACCCACGCGGTCCTACCCAAGGAGCTGCACGGCCAGCTGCTCACCGCGATGCTTCACGCCAACGTCGCCGCGCGCCGCCCGTGGCCAGAGACGCTCCGGCGGCTTCAGGATCAGGCGAGGGGCGACGGCAAAGCGCGCCTGCGCGCGCTGCTATCGCGCCCGGTCATCGAGGACATTGTCCTCGCGCTGCGTGAGGACCGGGTGGACGGGCTCGGGCTGTCTCCGGCCCTCCTCAAGCGGATCATGCACGATCTTTACGCGACTCCAGGGCCCCGGGACCTGTGGGAGAGGGTGCTGGTGCGGGACAACCGCGCCCGGCGATCGTGCCCTCTCCCCGCGGTCGAGCCAAAGGAGCGGATCGTCTGCCCGCTGGTCCTGCGGATCGTGGGGGGCCGACCCAGCGCGCTGTCGCTTCGCCTGCCAACCTCGGACGTCAGCGCGTCGGAGGCGCCCAGCGCGCGTCTCTGGCCGCTCGGCGCGCGAAGGCCCGTCTCCGCGAGGGACGTCTTTTATGGCGGCGACATGGCGATCGAGGGCGTCGATCTCCGGGCCCTGCTCGGCGAGGAGCGACCGGTCTTCGACGACGGCGCGCTGACCAACGTGCCCCGTGAGGTACACCGCGCGCAGCTCCGCCGCCTCTGGGCCTCCTTCGCCAGCCCCCTCGTCTTCGGGGAGCACGTCGGACGCCAAGGCGAGGCGCTCCAGCTCATCGGGGAGACGCTCTCGCCCTATCACCCCCTCTGGGTCTTGCAGCCGGAGCCGTATAGGGAGCTCCCCGAGGGTGTGGAGCCTCGCGGTGAGCTCTACGGGCTGCACGCGGCGCGGGTCAGGCCTGGGGAGTCGGGGCGGGCTTGGCTCAACACGGTCCACCGGGAGCGCTTCGCGCGTCAGGCCAAGGCGCGCCGGCTCGGCGCCCCCACCTTCGGCGGGCCGGAGGCCTGGGAGGACGGCGGGGTGCTCACGGGCGAGCTGGTCGCGCTGGAGGTGACGCGAGAGCCGGTTGACCTCAATGGAGCGCGCGTCGATCCAGGTCTCTGGCGGCTGGGGGCGCAGCCATCCCTGCTCGACGGCCGCCTGCTGAGGACGCGACGAGGGACGACCCCGCCTGAGCGCCCACGCTCCATCACGATCAAGCTCACCCACGACGCGGTCGAGGCCGCGCCGCTTCACGAGGCGCCGCCGCGCCTGCGCTTGACCTCCTCCTGGCCGCTCGTGGGGCTCCGGGTGTGGCTGCGGGTGACGGACGAGGCCGGGCGCGCGCTCGCGCAGGCGGAGACGGCGCCGCTGGGGGCCCTCCCGGCTGAAGTGCCCAAGGAGGATCCCGTGTGGCGACGCCTCTCGGGGGAGCTCGGGGCGCGGGGGCTAGAAGGCTTGACGCTGCGGGCGTCGCTGGGGGCGGTCGCGGCGGATTCATGCGCGCTGAGCCCCGCCGTCGCGCGGGCGGGCGCGCGCTGGTGGAGATCTCAGACGCCGCTGCGGGAGCAGGACGACGAGCCGAAGGACGACATCAGGCTCAAGGTCTCACCCGGCGCGCAGAGCGAGGTGATCCTGCCCAAAGAGGAGGCCGCCGCGCGGGGCGCGCTCGCCGCGGCGATCAGGGTTCGCCGGAAGATCGAGGGCCAACGTCCCGACGTGGGATGGCTGCGGCGCGCGCTCGACGCCCGGGCGCGCTGGGCGGCGGCGCGGGTCGGGACGCCTCTCGCCCGAGAGGCCCAGGAGCGGGTGCAGCGCGCGATTGACGAGGCCCTCGTCGAGACGCTCTGTGGCGCGGACTGGGCGGAGCAGGAGCGGCGGCGCCCGCCGACAGACGTGACCACACAATCGTTGGCGGGAGCGCTCGTCAATGCTCGACCGCCCAGAGCTCAGCTAGAGAGCGCGCTTGAGGGGCTGTTCCCCGCGCTTGATGACCTCCCCCTGTCCATGCCGCTCGACGAGCGGATCACGGCGAGGGTCACATCCGCCCTGAGCAGCGCTGGGGTTCAAGGGGCGACACGACCCCCCAAGCTCGACGAGCAGGCGATCCTCGACGTGCTGCGTGAGCGCCGAGACGCGCAGCGGCGCCCGCTGAGAGCGCTGGTGAGCAAGGCGGGCTGGTCGGGCGACTCGCTCATGCCCATCAGGATCGACGTCCCGATGGACGAGCTCTACGACGCCCTGCGCCCCCTCGACCTGTCCGACGCGCTCGTCCACCTCTGGCTCCCCGACGCCCCGACCCCCGACGACGACACCCTTCAGAGCGCCCTCGACTCGACGCCGCTCAGCCGCCTCAGCCGCCTCATCGCGCTGCGCCGCCTCGACGGCGCCCGCTGGGCCGCCCCCACGGACGGCTGACGCGGCGGCGCCTTGTGTGCTACGCTCCAGCGCGTCGGCTTGCTTGAGGGTGTGGTGTCTGACGCCCAAGATCTCCTGTTCAACGCGCATGAGCGCGACCTCCATCACCTGAAGGACCTGCGCGAAGCGCGGCCTTCAGAGGCGCCGGTCTACCTGATCGAGCTGCCCCGGCTTGATCAGGAGGAGGAGCGCGCGCGACTGGCCGCGCTGAGGGCGGCGCTGGCGGTTCACCGCCTCGATCTGGACCGCTCGACGCCTTGGTGGAGCGGGCGCACGTTGCCGCTCCTGCGCGCCGCCGTCGAGGTCGGCTACGCCTACGAGGGCACCGGGCAAGACTACTGGCCGATCTTGGAGGAGCTGCTCGAGCTGGGGCCGACCTCCCAGTGCTGGCGCGTGGCGCTCTCGGCGAAGTTCAAGGACCTCGTCGCGTGGTGTCAGGTGCGGACAGCGGACCATGGCTGGGAGCGGACGTTTCGACGCATCGCGTGGCCCATCACCCACGCGGTCCTGCCCAAGGAGCTGCACGCGCCGCTGCTCCGCGCCATCGACGCCGCGGACGCGCGCCGGGGCGCGCCATGGGAGGACATGCGCGCTCGGCTCCAGCAGCAGGCCGCGCGCCTGGGGAGGCCCAGGCTCCAGAGGCTCTTGGCATTGCCCGTCGCCGCCGCCGTCGTCCAGACGCTCACCGGCGTCGAGCCCGATCCGCTCGCGCTCTCCACCGACCTTCGCGCGCGGCTGCTCGACGACGTGCGCGCCGAGGGTGAGACCCGCGCGCTGTGGCGCCGCGTACAGCTCGCGGCGGCCGCGCCGCCGACGCGCCCCGCGGCGAGCGGCCGAC
The DNA here is from genome assembly GCA_023150775.1 of Myxococcota bacterium. Lineage (GTDB taxonomy): Bacteria > Myxococcota_A > UBA796 > UBA796 > CAJQPC01 > JADKFE01. The sequence goes on along the minus strand of JAKLKE010000015.1, from coordinate 24,767 downwards.
AGGAGCGGGAGCCTGAGTCGATCGGCTGCCTGATGGCGCTCACGCTGGACGAGGGCGGCACGCCGACGGGCCTGGAGGTCAACATCCCGGACAGCCTGCTCAGCGCCGACGGGGTCCGGCGGGCGCCGCTTCGGCTCCTCGGCCACGGGCGCCCGCGCAGCCTGGAGGCGCTGCTCCGCCGGGGGCGCCTCCCCTTAGAGGGCGCGCCCCTCGCAGGGATGTTGGGGGCGGCGCGACACCGTCTGCTCCCGGAGGAGCAGCTAACCGCGCTCAGCGGAGACGAGCGGGTCCGGGGCTATCTCAGGCGCTTGCACGTCTCGCTCACCGCGCCGCTGTGCTTCGGGGAGCACCTTGGGCACGCCCAGACCGCGCGTCAGGTGCTCAGCGATGACCTCTCGGCCTACGCGACCTACTGGCTGCTCCAGCCGGAGCCGATCGTCGCGGCGCCCGCTGGCGTCGAGGTCAAGGGGCAGGTGCTTGGGCTCTACGCCGCGCGGGTGGACCCCTCGGCGGAGGGCGCGACGCGCTGGCTCGGGGAGCGGTTCAAGCGTCAGGTGCGGCAGGCGAAGGCGCGGCGGTTTGGCCCGCCTACCTTCTTCGCGCCCGGTGACTGGGAGGAAGGCGGCGTGGCGCGGGGCGAGCCCGTGGCGCTGGAGGTGCAGCGTGAGGAGGTGCGCCTCGACGGCGCGCCCTGCCCGCCAGGGCGCTATCTGCTCCCGAGCGCGCCCGTCATCACCCTCGACGGGGCGCCGCTCAAGACCACCCGCCGCGCCGCGCCGCCGACGCGCGGGCCGCTGGTGGCGTTCCAGCTCGTCCCCGAGCGCGTGAGCCTTGATGCGCTGTCACGGGCAGAGGTCGCGCTGCGGGTAGGCTCGCCGCTGGCGGTCATCGGCGCGCGGGTGTGGCTTCGGCTCACCCGAACAGACGGCGCCGTCGTCGCCCAGGCCGAGGCCGAGCTCCCTGGCGCGCTCTCCGGGACCGTCCCCGCCGACGACCCCGCCTGGAGGCGGCTCCGCGAGGAGCTCGGCGACAAGCCGCGCCACGGCCTCTCGCTGAAGGCCTCGGTGGGCGCGCTGGGCGAGGGGCGCTGGCCGCTCGCGGGGGGTGACGAGGCGCGCTGGTGGCGTCTGTCCGCCGACGGGCCGATCCTGGAGGAGGAGGTCGGGGAGGATGAGGACCTCAAAGAGGCTCAGGCGGCCGACGCGAGGCCGCTCCCGGTGTGGCGCTTCGTCACCCCGGACCAGCCCCTCGCCCTCCTCGACGCGGCGCCGGACGCTGGGATCCTGCTCAAGCTCCCGCTCATTGGCGGCGAGGAGCAGCCCGGCCTGCTCACCACCACCGGGCGCAGCCTCACCTGGGAGGCGCTCAAGGCCGTCGTCGAGGCCCGCCCGCCCGCGCGGCTCCTGCGGCGGCTCACCGCCCCGGAGGAGGACGGCGTGGGCGCGGTGGGCCTCACCCAGCTCCTCGCCGCGCGCAGGCGCTGGGCCCGAGCGACGGCGGACACCATCATCACCCAGGTGGCGCAGACGCGGGCCCTCGCGGCGCTGGACGCCTGGATCGTCACCGCGCTGTGCGGGGAGGCTTGGCTTGAGGCGGAGCGGTCGGGCGCCTTCACCTCACGCGGCGCTGAGGAGCGCCTCGCGGGGCGGCTCCTGGGGGTCGAGGGCCTCCGCGACCCGCTGAGCGAGGAGGGGCTCGTCACGACCCTCGGCGGCGACGCGGACGCGCTCACCAAGCGCCTCACCCGGGCGCTGGCCGAGGCGCTCCGGGAGGAGCGGGCCTGGCTCGACGGCCTTGAGCTGGAGGAGGGGCTCCCCGAGGGCGACGTGAGCCGGCTCCTGCGAGTCCTTGAGCGCGCCTACGCGCGGCTCGGCGCAGAGGACGTGGATCAAGCCCCTGACGAGGACGCGCTCGCTGAGGCGATTCGGCGACACCGCGCCAAGGAAGACGACCGCGCTCGGCGTCCGGCGCTCTTGAGGCTGCTCACGCCTCGGGACTGGGCGGAGGAGCATGTGCTCACGCTCCCCTTCGACGGGGACCTCGACACGCTCTGCAAGGCGCTCGCCGAGGCCCTCAAGGCCCGCCCCGCGACGCAGCCGCGCTGGAGCGCCGCGCAGGTCGGCGAGCTCATGGGGCTGTGGCTGCCCGCGCCGACGTCTCCGGGTGAGGACGCGCTCACCCTCGCCCTGAGCGACCGCCACGGCGCCCTCGCCTGCCGCTACGCCGCCCTCCGTCGCCGCGACGCGCTTGGCCTGGGGGCGCTGTGAGCGGCTCAGACGACGCCCTGCTGAAGCTCATCTTCGGGACCCAAGCCCTGCGCCGGCTCGTCGAGCGGGAGTCCGTCGAGCTGTTCGGCGCCCTCGGCGTGGCCGCGCGGCGGCTGCCGCACCAGCTCGGCAACGTCCAGCGGGCGCTTACGGCCCCGCGGGTGCGCCACCTGCTCGCCGACGAGGTGGGCCTGGGCAAGACCGTGCAGGCGCTCATGGTGCTCAACGCGCTTCAAGCGCAGACGAAGGGGAGGCTCCGGGCGCTCATCCTCGTGCCCGACGCGCTCGTCGCACAGTGGCGGGAGGAGCTGATCACCCGCGCTCACCAAGCCCCCGTGGGCCGTGATCGGGAGTCCGAGGACAACGACGACGACGGGGGGTGGCGGGATCGCCGCGTGCGCCTCGCCTGGCCTCGCGGCGGGATCACCGCCGCCGAGATTCACCCCGACCGCTTCGACCTGCTCATCGTGGACGAGGTCAAGGAGCTGCCGGCCTCGCTCCAGGAGCGGATCGCGCGGGTCGCCTGGCGCTTCTCGTCGCTCTTGCTGCTCACGGCGACGCCGCCGTTTCATGACCCCGAGGGCTTGCTCGCGCTGCTGCGCGCCTTGGAGCCCGCGAAGGTGATCGCGGCGGGCGGGGCGGCGCCGGACGCTGAAGCTGAGGCGGTGCTGGCGCGGCTTCGCGCCCGGGAGGCGGCGGAGGCGGACGCCGCGGACGCCGAGGGCGCGCCGCCTCGGGCCTGGGTCGCCGCCGCGCGCTGCGGGCTGCGCGCGATGATCCGAACCCGCCGAGCCGACTGGCCCGACCTCACCCCGGGGCGCGTGCTCATCACGCGGATCGTCGAGCCCACCGAGGCCGAGGTGCGGCGGGTGGCGCTCATGTGGCGTTACCTCGGCCACGTCTCCGGCCTCTCCCAAGAGCTCGACCTGGAGCGGCTCGCCCAGCGCGCCCTGCGCGGCCGCGACTCCTTACGCCAGCGCGTCACCTGGCTGCGCGGCCACGGCCACGAGCGTGAGGGCCTGCTCGCCGAGGTGAGCGCGCTCCTCGACCGCTCCTTGGGCGACTCGCGCCTCGACGCCCTCCTGGAGCTGCTGATCGAGATCTGGGGCGCGGACCCGGACGCTCGCGTCGTCGTCGTCGCAGGAGACAACCTCACCGCGGACAGCCTCGCCAAGCGTCTGCCCGAGCTGCTGGGCTCACTTGGCACAGACGAGCGCCCCGTCGTGCCCCGCGCGGCGGCGCTGCGCAACCAGTCCAAGGCGCCCGGCGACATCGACGAGCCGATGTCCGAGAGCGAGCTCGCCTCGGCCTTGGAGGGCTTCAACCGGGGCGACGTGAACCTGCTCCTCGCGGCCGACGTAGGGCGCACGGGCCTCAACCTTCAGCGGGCGCGGCACCTCGTCCTGTACAGCGTGCCGTGGGACCCCCATGACGTCGAGCAGTGGGTGGGCCGCGTCGATCGGCTCGGCGGCGGCGACGAGCCGGTGCGGGTGTACGCCATCGCCCTGCGCGGACTCGTCGATGAGCGTGTGCTGGAGGTGATCCAGCGCGCCGGGGTGCTCACCGAGGGCGGCGCCTTGGACGGCGCCCTCGTCCAGCGTGTGCGCGACGCCATCCGCGCCGCCGCGCTCAGCGACGACCCCGGCGCCTTGGCCCGCGTGCTCCCCAGCGCCCGCGCCGTGGCCCGCGGCTCCGAGGTGGACGAGGCGACCTCACCGCTCCTGCGCGACCTCCCGTGGGGGCCCGAGCACGCCCGGTCTGTGTTTGATCGCCTCGCCAGCGCGCCCCCGGTGCCGCCGACGCTGCTCGCCCGCCCCGGCGCCGACGGCTTCGAGGCCCGAGAGCAGGCGCTCCTGGGCTGGCTGTACGCCGCGAAGGCCGTCGGCGCCTATCTGTTCCGCTCCGACGGCGGCGGCGTGCTGCGCCTCGGCGACCCGCCGAACCCTGTGTGGCGACACACAGAGCAGAGGCCGTGGTCCGTGCGGCTCCTCACCCAGCGCCCCTGGGCCAGCCTGCTCGTCCGCCGCGCCAAGCTTCGCCAGCCGCCTCAGCGAGAGGTGCGCGATGAGAAGGACAACCTGTACCCATTGTGCTTCTTTGACCACGGCTCGGAGCTGCATGACGGCTTCGTGAAGGGCTGGCTGCGCGAGGGGCTGGGCGACTCCAAGCGCCCCCAGCCCACCACCCAGCTCGCCCTGACCGTGCCGGACGATCACCCCGCCGCGCCCCTGCGCGGGCAGCTCGTCGCGCTCTGGGTGGGGTGCGCCTTCGTCGGCGACCTCCTGCCCTCGCCGAAGGGGCTCACCCCGGCCCAGCGCGCCGCCCACGACGCCGATGAGCGCTGGCTGGCGGACCTCCTCCCGGCGCAGCTCGCCTTGGGCGCCGTCTCCCTCAACGAGCGCCCGCCGCGACCGCTGCCTCTCGACGCGGCGCTGGGCCTGCTCCAACTCCAGGGCAGCGAGGACGCGAAGCCGCCGGGCTGCATGGAGCGGCGGGTGAGCGCGGAGGACGTCGGGATCCAGGGCGTCGAGGCCGCGCGGCGGCAGGCGGAGGCGCGGGTCGCCGAGGCCTGGGCCGAGCGCCGGCCCGCGCTGGAGGCCGCCTTGGCGGCGCGCTTGTTCGTCTTGAAGGCTGAGCTGGAGGAGCTGGATGAGGCGCTGTCGACCGGGGTGAGCGGCGAGGCGCGGGCCGCGCTGGAGGCCGAGCGTGAGGCGACGCGGGCGCGGCTGGCGTGGCTGCCGCTGGCGGCGCGGCGGTTGGCGGCGGTCGGCGCGCTTCGGGGGGTGGTGGTGCGGGTGGGGTGAGTGGCTGGGGGGTGCTCGCTGGGCGCGTCCTTGTCACGCCCCCACCTGAATGAATCCGCTCTCCCGAAGACAGGCAGAGAATGGGGTCTCCACCTCAAATCTCCCAACCTCCGGCCCCTCTTTCTTCAGTCTGCGAACCAAGCCGCGGGAAAGAGATACTGCCGGACAGTGTCTGACAAATAGGTAGCTCTCCGGGGTAAGTCGGCGCTCGCTGGTTGCTCAGTGATCGACGAGGGGATGACCTCATGGACATGGGCGACAACGATCTCCCGGAGCTTCTCCCCGAGCGACTTGGCCTGGATGACGATGAGCTTGTCGGGCTCGTCGATGAGGTCTCCGTGCTCCTCAACCGTGCTTGTCTTGGTCGAGCTGATCATGTGCCATCTTAACTCTACGACAGGCATGAAATAGCTGACTCTCGCGCTAACCCACCACCCGGTCATCGCGCGGTGGCCTGACCGTAAGCGACGGCGATCGGGCGGGGTCTCCCTGGTCAAGCCACACACAACCTCGATGTGGTTGGTGTACTCGTCCGCGTCAGCGATTCGGGCCTCGCGCTGCGTGAACGTGCTCATCTCGACACGTAGCGCGTTCGCCAGGGCGTTCTTTTGCTCCATGATCTTCGGTTCCGTCCACCATGGAGCGCCCTCCAGGTAGACTCGACGCAGCCGCAGGTCGATTTGGCTCCGAGTCAGGCTCATGGACCACCTCTCGCGATTCGCTCACGGATCTCCTTTAACGTGCTCGTGCCAGCCTCGATCTCTTCTTTCATGGAGCGGATCTGGGCCTTTGTTATGGAGGGGCCGCTCGAAGGGAATATTGTGTTGAGTTTGATGCCTGCGCCACCGGGAAGCGAGCCCATGTAAGCGCTGACCTTCATGTTACGAAGTGTGAGGGTGATGGCGGACTGGCCTGACGCCCTCACCGACCGTCCTTCACGCCCGCTGAGCGCCTGACGGATCAAGGTCGCTAACTCTTGGGCGTTAGTGATGCTGCCGGGCGGAAACAGCGTCGTCTTATGGCTGTCCGGGAAGTCCGAGAGCTCTGGCAGCCGACGAATGGGATCGAAGTTGGCGATCGTGTGCGCCTGTAGAACGTGCTCAAGTGTCTCCGCTGGGAGATGCACCTCCACCCCGGACGACGCGCGAACGCTGGACGGTAGCGCTCGCTGATCAGGCCGAGGGCTAACATCATCCACCACCTTCTTCGACGCGATCAAGAAGATCCGCCACCCCAGCCCCCGCGCCTCGGCGGTGAAGTCGCGGATCCACGGATACCGCACCATGAAGCTCGCCTGGAGCGCGGCGACGATCTCCTGAACCCCGCGCCCCGCGGACTCCATCGCCTGCGACACCAGCCGCGCCTCAAGCGCCACCCGCTGCTTCTCCGCGTCGTCCGCCTTGGGCTTGGGGCTGGCGTCGTCCGCGCCCTTCTTCGCCCCGCGCTCGACCCCCTCCTCGCCGAGCTCCTCACCGCCCTGCTTCGCGCCGCGCTCCACGCCCTCGTCCACACCCGAGCGTCCCACGCGCCCCAGGAGCTCATCGGCGTAGGCCATCAGCTTGGCGCCGATCTCCTCCAGGCTCGTCAGCAGCGCCTTCAGCGCGCCCCCGGCGCCGTCGCTCACCATGCGCGCGACGCTCTTCACGCCCTGGATGAGCTCGCCGCCGAGCTTGCCCAGGAGCTTAAACGCCGCGCCCAGGGCCTCGCCGGTCCAGTCGAGGATGCGGGCGATGGTCTTGATCGAGCCGCTCACCGCCGTCCAGGTGCCCGCCGTCGCGAGCGCCAGGAGCACCTCAAACACCAAGGTGCCCGCCAGCCAGCCCACCCCTTCGCCGATGCTGCCCTCGGCGCCGGGCTGGGTGAACCAGGCGCACAGGCCCGCCGCCAGCTCGCCCCCCGCGCCGTGCAGCGCGCCCTCGACGAGGCCCCAGACCTCGCCGAGCTGGGCCATCAGACCCTCTAAGGTGAGGCCCTCGCCGCCTGCGAAGTGCTCCTCGACCGCGGGCATAAACCCCGCCGCCGCGGCCTCCACGGGCGGGCGCAGCTCCGTGGCCATCTCGCGGGCGCGAGGGCCGACGCTGGCGCCGGGCGTGGCCGACTGCTCCTCCCCCGTCTCCGCAGGGGCCGCGCCCAGGCCGCCGAGCCAGTTGAGCAGCTCGCCGAGCCCGCTCACCGCCGTCCAGGCGAGCTTGAACGGGTCGGTCAGACCCTCCCACAGCCCACGCAGGAGGCCCTTCGCGAAGCCGAGCAAGAACTCGGGGCTCGCGCCGCTGAGGATCTTCGCGACCTTGTCCGCGACGGCCACCTTCACGGCGACGGCCTGGTCCCGCATCCCCGCCAAGAAGCCCAGCACCCCGGCCTTGAGCATCGGCCACAGGAGCCCAAACATCGGCAGCGCCGGCGCCGCGCCGAGCGCCGCGATGGCCGCGTCGAGCAGCAGGTCGATGATCGGGCCCTTCACGCACTCCGGCAGGAGCTGCCACGCCCAGCCCGCCAAGATCACCGGGATCATCCCGGGGTTCGTCAGCGCGAGGCCGATGGAGCAGACCACCTCCTTAAACGGCGCGACGAACGCCGTGACCTTGCCCACGACGGCGCTCAAAGCCTCGGACGCGCCGCTCAGAGCCCCCGCGCCCCACTCAATCAGGGACTGTGCGCCATCCCGCAGGCCGGTCAGCAGACCCGACGCCGCGCCCAGCACAGGCACCCCCGTCGCCGACTCGATCAGCGCGCCGACGGCGTTGAGCAGGCCCGAGGCCGCGCCGCCGAGCCAGCTCGCCGCGCCGCCGAAGGCCTCCTTGAGCGCTGAAGCGCCGTCCAGCAGGGCCGGGAGCCAGGTGTCGCCGAGCTCCGCGTGGGCGTTGGCGACGAGGTCGGGGTCGTCGCGGTGGTCCCACAGCCACTCCGCGGCGGCGAGCACCTTGGGCGCCGTGCGCACCAACCACATGAGCTGCCCGAGGCCCGTGAGCATCGACAGCGCGGCGATCGCCTGCTGGGCGGGCTCGATGACCGGGGCGAGGGTCTCGCGGATCGTGTCCCACAAGGCGCTCGCCTTCGAGGTGATCCACGCGAGCAGCCCGCCCTCGCTCGTGGTGTCGATACCGAGCTTGCCCATCACCCAGTCGACGGCCTCGCCCGCGACGTCCTTGACCGCGCCGATCCAGCCCGCCACCTTGCCCGCCAGCGCCGCGACCGTGTCCCATAAACCGCCGAGCAGGCCCTTCACGAGCTCAAACGCGGGCGCGGCCACGAGGCTGAACAGGTCCTGGATCGCCCCGCTGACCACGCCGAGGCCACCCCGGAGGGCCTCTACGGCGGGGTTGTTCAGCAAGGACTGGCCGATGGAGCGCAGCCCGTCCAGCGCCGCGGCGAAGCCCTCACAGCAGCCCGCGTCCCCCGCCGCCGCGCCCTGGATCACCTCAAATGCGTGGCCCAGCGAGCCCTTGAGGCCCTCCATCAGCCCGCCGAGGTCGGCGCCGCCGGTGAGCCCTGACAAGAAGCCTTGGAGCGCGGGCATCAGCGCGCCCTCGATGAGCGCCTTGGGGCCCTGGGCGATGAGGTCCGCGAGCTCCGGCGAGGCCTGGCGCACCGCCCACTCCATCGCGTCGCCCGCCATCGACGCCGCGCCGTCCGCGACGTCCCCGGCGAAGCTAACCGCGTCGTCGAGCAGCCCTCGTGACACCACCCCCTCCGCCGACGCGGGCCCGGCGTCCACCGCTGAGGCCCAGGCGGCGTCATCCAAGAGCCCGTCGCCGACGAGCCCCGGATCCTCGGCCCACGACGCCGACTCCCAGGCTGGGGCGAGGCTAGCGGCGACGCGCTCGGCCTCTTGCTCATGGGGGTCGCTCGGCGATGACACGGAGAGACCCGGCCCGCTCGGAAGGCGGCCCTCATCGGCCTGCATGACGTGGGTGAGCTCGTGCAGCAGCAGATCCACTCCCTCGGGGGTGCCGAGATCCAGCTCTCCCGCGTTGAACCAGATCTCGTGGCCGACGGTGAACGCGCGGGCCTGGGCGGCCTCGGCCATTCGCGCGGCGGCGGCGTCTTGGTGCAGGCGGACGTGGCTGAAGTCGGCGCCGAAGACGGCGTTCACCCGGGCGAGGATCGCGGGCGGCAAGGGCCGACCGCCGCCGAGGCGCAGGCTGGCGAGAGCGGCGTGGTTGACACCTTCGGCGCGGGCGAGGCGCATCACCGCCAGCGTGGCCTGGTTTGAGCCTTGGGCGGGGCCCGCGTGGGGGGTGATCCCGGCGAGGCTGAGCGTCGTGGCGTCGGTGACCAGGGCGCCCCAGCCGTCGAGGTCGTCGCCGTCGAGCAAGGCCGCGAGCGCTGTCGTGTTGCCGACGGCGCCCAGGGTTGAGTGGATGGCGTCGAGCGGCGCCGGGCTGGAGATCGCCGCGGTCTGCTCAACTGCAACGGCTCTCTGATGACGAACGTGCTCTACCTGACCCATCACTCCCCCCTCAGGGACGGCCCGCGGATCCGACGCGCGGGCTCACCCGATCAGCATAGCGAGGGGTCGCGGGTTGAGATCAAAAAAAGTGTGGGGAGCTGACGAGGGCGTTCGGAGATCCGCGAGATCACTGAGAGACCACGGTGAGGCCGCCGCGATCCTTGAGCGAGGTGAGGATCGCCTCCAGGCACTCAGGCGGCGGGCGGGAGCGCCAGCCCTCACGCACACCGAGGGCCATGAGGCGCTGGAGCTGGTGTGGGAGGCTCACATCGGCCACGATCACGCCCTCACGGAGCCGAACCTGCTCTGGTGCGCCCGTCGCGACGCCGCGGCTGAGCTGGGCCCAGGCGAGCTCGTCCCAGTCGTAGAGGTCGAGGATGCGGGCGCGGCGATCGTCGAGGAGCTCGATGAGGACGGGGCGCCAGCGCTCTTTGTTGGCTCCCGCCGGCGCGCGTCGGGCGCCGCAGTAGACCCCGGCGGGGACGGCCTTGGTGAGTGGGCGCCAGCGGCCATCACCCTGTTTCGCGCTGCCAAAAAAGTCGCCTGGACGCCCGACGATCACGCGCAGCTCGCCGCTGACCTCGTGCGGCGCTTGCGCCTGAACCTCTCGCTGGAGCTGCGCCCAGAGGGCGCCGAGGTCGAGCTTGACTGGCTCGCTGCCGCCTTTTGGATCCTCATCGGCGCGGGGCGCGCGGCGGTCCATGATCCGGCGGTGGTCGGGGTAGCCGAGCCACTCCTCAGCGCTCACCTGCGGGAGCCCACGCAGCGCCGGGGCGTCGGGGGTAAACCAGCGCAGGACACCGGCGAGGCCCGGCTCGGGCGGCAGGGTGGCGGCGTCCAGTTGAGCGTCGTTCATCTCGGCGCCGCCGCAGAGCAGGAGGCGGTCGCCGAGACGCACGACGCGCGGCGGCGTCGCCAGCAGGTTCAGCCCACGACGCAGCGGGCGGCTCAGCGCCGGGTCGTCGCCCTCGTCGGGGTTGTCGTCGTCTGGATCGTCTGTGCGCTCGCCGATCGAGACGGCCTCGACGTCGCCGAGGCGGATGAGCTGATCGAGGGTCTCCTCGACGCGGGGCTTCACCTGCTCGGGCCAGTCGAGCTCGGCGAGCGTGACGAGGTCCCCGAGCCAGCGGTAGAGCTCGCTCCGGCTCGTGGGGGACCAGCGGGCGATGGCGAGGCGCAGGAGGCGCGCGAGGGCGCCGTGGCTGGGGGCGCCGTCGTCGAGGGGCGTCAGGCCGAGCTCCTCGCGGAGCTCCTCGACGGTGAGGGGGGTTGCGGTCATTGGGGCCTCACATCGCGGCACGGTTGGACAAGGCGCGGCATCAGCCCACCACACGAACGAGCTCGAGCTGCGCCGCGATCTCCTCGACGTGGAGCTCCTCTCTCAGCCCTGAGAGCCGTTGGCTGTCGTAGCGCACGGCGCGGCGCGGCGACCCCTCTCCTGCGCTCCCGGCCTCTTTGAAGAGGCCGATCGTCCAGCGGGCGCTCGTCGCGTAGAAGTGGCCTTGGCGGCGCACGACGAGCATGAGGGGGTGTTTGCCGGGGTCCACCTTGGGCAGCGCCGTCCCCTCCACCGGAGTGAACAGCGCCCACAGGCCTCGGGTCAGGCGCTGGCCGCCGCCGAGGTCGAGGCGCTCCATGTTGGGCGTGTCGATGAGCACAAGGATCTGGCCCGGCAGCGCGCCCTGCACCCGATACCGCCCGACAGGCGTGGCGCCCTGCAAGCCGTCCACGAGGGCCTCGGGGCGGTAGGTGGGGACCCCGTCAGGATCCGCGATCAGGCCCTTGGGCTCGACGAGCGCGCGCTTGACGCGGTCCAGCGGACCCTGGGTCAGCCGATCGCAGGCCTCGCCCAAGGCGCGCTGGGCCAGGAGCAGGCTCAGCCCCTCGACACCCGGCGGGGTCGCGTCAGGCAGGAGCGGGTGGGTGAGCACGATCCGGCGGGCGCCGACGTGGAGGGTGTCGCCGACGATCTCGGCCTGGACGCCCTCATCCGTCAGCCACGAGCGCATCGCCTCCAGATGCGGCCGCGCACGGGCCTCGCTCACGGACGGCGTGCGCTCGCCCAAGGCGCAGGCCAGCAGGTCCGCGGCGAGGTGACGGTCGAGGGAGGCGTGCAAGAAGCGGTTCTGGTAGCTGCGCAGGCACTTGTAGCAGGAGGTCTCACAGTCGCAGCCGGGGCCGTCTGGGGTCTCCTTGTCTCGCACGAGCTTGAGCGCGCGCTGGAGGAGGTTGTCGCCGCTGAGCTGCGCGGCGGCCCGCGCGTAGCCTGCGCCGCCGGGGACGGCGTCGTAGAGGTAGATCTCCACCTCCTCGCCGTCCGCGCCGCCGGGGGTCATCGCCGGGCGGTGCTCGGCGGCGAGCTCGCCCGCGTCGAGCTGCAGGGCCTCTCGGGCCGCCGCGGCGAGGGCCTCCGCCGCCGAGGTGAGCGCGATCCTCGCCGTGGTCGAGCCGGGCTTGACCCGCGCGCCGCCGGTGAGCTTGAGCCGGAACAGGCAGATGTCCGTGACGAGCTCGCAGCCGAGCGCGATCGGGTAGGCGTAGCCGTCGCAGCGCGCGGGCTGACCGCGACGTCGGGGTGTCGGCGCGGCGTGGCCGGCCTTGGAGTTGAGCTCGCCCTCGGCCCAGCCGTTCGGCTCGGCGCGGCCACACCTGGGGCAGTACAAGAACCCTCGCTCGCCCGGCGCGTCGTCGGGTCCGACGTTCGTGACGATGAGCTCCTCGCGGCCTACCCACGCCGTCACGCCGCCAGCGGTCCAGCTCGGGGCGCGCTCGTCCCCGGTGAACGGCGCGCTGAGCTTGGCCCGGGTCGGGCGCGTCAGCGGCGCGTCGCTCGTGCCCGGCAGCCCTGGCTCGACGTTGACCGGGTGCGCGAAGCCCGGCGGGCGGATCCAGCGCATCGCCGGCGTCATGCTCCCTGGCGCCTTACACGCCGGGCAGTCGGCGGGCTGGTGCAGGTGCACGTCGCCGCCGCGCGAGGTGGCGCGGGCGTAGCCGCAGCGATCACACTCTTGATAGAGCTTCTGGCGGGCGAAGGCGCGCTCGATGTCGGCCTTGTACGGCGACCAGATCGCCATGGAGCGCCACTTGAGCCCGTCGACCCAGACGTCTTTGCCCGGCGCGTACTGGCCCAAGGCGGCGACGAGGCCCTGCTGGGGGCTGTAGCGCGTGACCGGGCGCGTCCACTGGGAGCTGGCCTTGTCGTCGAAGACGTAGAAGCTCACCACGTCGGTCGGGAAGGCGTAGCGCGGCAGCACGGCCTTGGCGAAGAGGCGGTCCAGGAGCAGATCTTCGCTGAGCGCGGAGTCCTCGCTGGTGTCGTGGTGGGGGGCGGTCGTCTCGGCGGCGTCGGGGCGCGGGCCGCCGAAGTCCTCGCGGTCGTCGTCTAAGGTGAAGCCGCGCTGGTAGAGCTCCGCCGCGCCCTCGGAGGCCCGCTCGGCCGCCGCGACCGCCGCGTCCTCGCCGTTGGGCCCGGCCCCCGCCGCCACGAGCGCGTCGAGCAGCGCCTCGGGCATCCCCTCGATGACCGCGTCTCGGTTCGCGAGGCCCTCGGGGACGAGCTCCTCTAGGGCCGCGAGCGCCTCGTCTCGGCGCTCGTCGAGCCAGGCGGCGAGGCCCCGGTACGAGAGCTCCCCTGCGCCCTCGGAGCGGAAGGCGGCCAAGGTGCCGAGGCTCATGAAGAGGTTCGGTGTGCCGTGGTCGTCCTCAGAGATCACCTCCTGCTGAAACATGCTCAGCAAGAGCGCGAAGGCGTGGCGCCGGACGATGTCCACGTTGTCGAGCTTGATCACCGGGTCGCTGACGGGCCCGCCGACCATCTCCGCGGGCTGGTCAAAGAAGCGCTGGTCGTGCCCGTCCGCCCCGGCGTAGGTGATGACCGTGGCGAGGGCGGCGCCGCGGCGGCCCGCGCGGCCGGCGCGCTGCTGGTAGTTGGCGCGTCCTGGGGGCACGTTCCGCAGGGCAACGCCGGTCAAGGAGCCGATGTCGACGCCCACCTCCATCGTCGTCGTGCAGCTCAGCACGTCCACCGGGGGCAGCGTCCGCTTGCCCTCCTTGCCGTCCCCCTCACGCAGGGGGATGTCCTGAAAGCGCAGCTCATAGGCCTCGGTCAACGAGAACAGCGCGCCCTCTTGGGCCTGGCTGATCGCCGCGGAGTGCTCGGCGGAGACGTAGGGGTGGGGCGCGTAGCTGGGATCGGACTCGGCGCGCTCACTCGCCTGACGGTAGAAGGCGGCGCGGGCTCGGAAGCGGGGCTCGGCGTGGGGATCGAGGGGCTGGAGCGACGTCGCCTGACAGCCCACGCAGCGCTCGCTGAGCGGCGAGGCGGCCTGCACCCGCGCGCAGCGCTCACAGCGGCTCAGGCTCAGCTCTGGCGGGAGCACGATGCGCACGCGCTGGGCGTCTACGATGAAGCCGTCCGCAGCGGCGACCCCCAGGCCAAGGCGCGCCTGGATCCACTTGCTCCAGGGCGCGCCCTTGCCGAGCTGTGCGCGGTAGAAGCTCCCGCCGACGTCCTCCTTGAGCGCCTCCTCAAAGGCGCCGGACTTGCGCCGCACCAGCGCGTCACGCTCGCCCGCGACGCGCTCAGGCGGGGTGTTCGGCAGGCAGACCATGCCGGCCTGGACCGCGAGCTGGGTCCAGCGGTCGAGCAACGCCTGCCGCGTGTCGGCGACGGGGCGCTTGAGCGTCGGCGCGGCCAGCTTGCCCAGCGAGGCCTTGTCGAGGGGCGCCACCGCCGCCGCGAACCCCGCGAGGCCCAGCGCCTCAAGCCCGGTGTAGGGGTGAAACAGCACCCGATAGAGGCCCTGGAGGAGATCTGGCGGGGTCTCCCCGGCGACACGGCTCGACTGCGCCGCGACCTCCGCGCCCGCGCCGTGCTCCAGCAGCTCACGCGCCAGGGTGAGGTGATCGTCGAGCCGCTCCCCGCCGACGGCGTCGCTGCTCGGCAGGGTGACGCCTCGGCGCGCGCAGCCCAGGAGCATCGCGAGGTAGGCGTCCGCGGCGGTGGGCGTGACGCCGAGCTCGTCTCGCAGGATCCGCAGACCCACGAGGAGCAGGGGGCGGATCGTGTCGCGGAGCGAGAAGGCTTGGAGGTTCCCGGCGAGGCGGGAGGCCTTCTGTCGACCATCGGAGAAGATCATCACCTTGCGCCCGCGCAGCGGCGTGGCCACCTCGGCGCGGGGCGGCTGGGTGATGAGCTGGGTGTTCACGAGCTCCTGGAAGGGCTCGTCGCCGCTCGTCATGTGGCCGCTGATCTTCTTGCCGTCGCCTTTGCAGCGCGGGCACTGGAGAAAGACGCCCTGCTCATGGTCGCTGAGCGGCTTCTTGTCGCGTGTCTGCCCGGCGGGGGCGCCCCAGACCTCCCGCGCCCGGGGGTTTGTGGAGCCCACGCGCCCGCTCACCGGGTCAATCCACTCGCCCCGCGCGCGCCCCTTGTCGGTGACCGGCTCCAGGGCGAGCTGCACCTTGTGAAGCGTCGGCGCGCCCTCGCCGTCCTCGGAGATGATCTCGCCTGGCTCACCCCAGAGGAGCGTCGGCGCCCCGGGCTTGACGGCGTAGCCGACCCCGAAGGAGAGCCCGCAGCCTCGGCAGGTGTGCAGCTCCAACACCCGCGCGCCGCAGAGGCAGCGCGTCCGGGGCTGTGCGTAGAGCTTGCCCGTGGGCCCGCCCCGCTGCTCCGCCGGGAGCGCCGCGCACTGTTGGTCGAGGCAGGCCCAGAGCCCAGGCAACCCGCGGAAGAAGGCGTGGGCGCGGGCGGCGAGCAGAGGGCGGTCGTCGGGGCCGCGGGCGAGGCAGGCGAGCTCGATGAGCGCGTTCGTCGCGTCCTTCCGCATCCCAACGTCCGCGACCTCCGGGAAGAGCCGCCCGGCGAGGGCGTGGATCTCCTGGGGGCCGCCCCGCTCGGTCTCTGGATCGTCGAGCACCCGCGCGCTGCTGGTGACGTTCACGAGCCGCCCGACGACAGGCAGGTCGCTCAGCGCGTCGTAGAGCGGGGTCTGGAGGGGATCGTTGAGCCGCAGGAGCCCGATGGGATCCGGCCCAAAGCGCAGGCTCGGGGCGCGCCCCGCGAGGCCGAGGGTGACCGCGCCCCGAGGTGTGCCCTCGGCGTGGAGCACCGCGAGCCAGTCGCCGTCCAGCGTGGTGACGCCTGAAGGGAGGGTGAGCGCGCGGACGTCGCCGTCTCGGTGGAGCGCCCACAAGGTCAGTGGCGCCCCGGCGTCGCCCACCGCGGCGATGGGGGCCGGGCGGGTGCGCGCGCGACGGGCGGTGAGCAGCCCGGAGACGGCCTGGGCGCGGGATCGGGGATCATCGTCGGAGAGCGCCGAGATCGAGACGGCGGCGAGGGTCGCCGCGAGGGCGCCGTCGCCGGGGCCGGAGGGGGCGCTCGCCAGGCGCTCACCGCGCAGGGGCACGAAGCCAGCCTGGGGCTTGCCGGAGAGCGCGGCGATGAAGTCTAGGGCCGCCTTCTCCTGCTCAAACGACGCCGAGGTGCAGATCACCTGCACGCGGTCGGCGCTCAGGCCGAGGCGCTGACGCAGCCGCCGCAGGAGCAGCGCGACCTCGGCGCCGCCCGCGCCCCGGTAGAGGTGCGCCTCGTCGAGCACCAAGGTCAGGCGCTCGTCGGGGAAGGCCTCGAAGCGCTCGCGGGCGCGGCTCCAGATGCCGCGCTCCAGAGGGCGCAGCAGGGTGTACTCCAGCATCGAGTAGTTGGTGATGAGCAGGTCGGGCGGGCTCGTCTGGACCTCGTGGCGCAGGAGCAGCTCGGCGTCTTGCTTCTCGTCCTCGATAGTGCGGGCGAGGGACCCGTCCTTCTTGAACCACTTGCGTCCGGCATCGCCCCAGTACCAGCGGTGCAGATCGGGCTTTGAGGGCCAGCGGCCGGTCTCCTTGAGCCGGGCGATCAGGACCTTGGCCTCGTCGCGCAGGACGGGGTCGTCGTGCTTCTCCGCCTGCTCCATCAGCCGCAGGTAGAGCTTGAGCGGCGCGAGGCGGCGGTTCAGGTGCTCTGAGGCGTGCGGGTTGCTCGCGAGGGGCAGCTCTCCCGGAAAGAGCGTCCGCCCGGTGTAGCGCGCGAACTTCGCCGGACGCCCCGCCGCCTCCACGAAGGCCTCGACCACGGCGGGGTGGCCCAGGAGCCCGCGCAGGCGGGTGAGCTGGTCGTTCACCAGGGCGTTCATCGGGTAGAGGATGATCGACCGCAGGCCGCGCTCGTGAAACGACGCTGGGCGCTCGACGGCCTCGACGTAGAGCTGGCTGAGCAGGGGCAAGAGGAAGGTCTCGGTCTTTCCCGAGCCCGTGCCGGTCATGACGAGCAGGTCGTGGCCGTCGGTGAGCGTGCGCTCCAAGGCGTCGGCCTGGTGCGCGTAGGGCGGGTCAAACACGACCTTCTGCCTGCCGAGCGCCGTGAGCAAGGCCCGCGCGGGCGCCGGGATGTCTAGCGTGTCGAAGCGCCTGGGCGCGGTGTAGCGCGCGGTGCTCTCCAGGTAAGGCCGCTGGGCGATGGCGCGGTCCTCGTGGAGCAGGGCCTCCCGAAGCGCCACGAGCGTCGGGGCGGAGATGTGGTAGGTCGCCTCGATGTAGGCCGCGAGGCGGCGTCGATGCTGATCAAGCTCAAAGTACATGCCCACTCCGTCAATGACGAAGTGAGCATATCCCAGCGCGTTCTAGGGCGCAGACCCCGCAGGGCGAGGGCTCCTCGTGGGCGCAGTCTCGTGGCCGCGCCTTGCGGTTGAGCGCGCTCTGGCTGAGGTACATCGCCTGCTGCACGAGGCGCGGGTTGTACGGTCGAAGGCCGGGCTTGAGCGCGGAGAGGTCGACGCGCGCCGCCAAGGCCAAGATGAACGCCCGCCGCGCGGCGTAGGTCCAGGGCCCAGCGAACTGAACCCGGCGCAAGAACAGGTCCACGTTGCTGTCGATGACGACGTAGCCCGACCAGTCAAGGCCCTCTGACCACGGCGCGAGGCCTGGGCTGAGGTCAGGGTTGGTCAGCATCGAGAGCGCCATCGCCGCGATCTTGTCGCTCACGCGCCACGACCGGCGCAACATCGACTCCAGGCGCGCGGCGGCGTCGGAGGGATCCGTCGCCTCGTCCAGCGCCCGCTGGCGCAGCGCGGCGAGGTCGGCGACGCCGTGCTCCCGCAGGGTGAGCGCTAGGGAGGTCGGCACCTTGCCGAAGTGGCCGTATCGTTTGAGCAAGACGGTGTGCCGCTTGAGATCGCAGGGCGTGCCCGGCGAGGCCGCGCAGGTCCCGAGCGCGGTCTGGGGATCCTTGGTGAGATCACACTCGGTGAGCAGGGCCGTGAGGCTCCGGGCGCGGGGGCAAGGGTTGGCGTCCGCGGCGGCGAGGAGCGCGTCGGGGTCGGTGAGCGCGTCGGCGTCTTGGGCGGAGATCCCCCTCAGCACCCGCTCGATCTGGAGATCCGCCCGGCGCTGAAACATCGTCGTGGCGACGAGCAGGCGGAACAGGGCGCGCGGCTCCCCGGCGGCCAGGGCCTCGGGGCGCACGGCGAAGGCGCCTACACGCTCGGGATCGCAGAACATCCGCGCCACGCCAGGGTCGTCCGGGGTGTCGTGGTACAGCCGCAGATACCAGGCCGTCGCGGCGAGGGTCGCGGCGAGCTGGGCGGGCGTCGGGGTGGGCGGCTCGGCGGGCAGACGGCGCTCGGGAGGCCAGGGGGCCACGGCGGGAGGGGGTTTTGCGGGAGCGCGTCTAACCCGGTCAGGACGCGGCGCACGCGCGCCCACGTTGGCCGAGAGGCCCGGCGTCGGATACCCACGGGGGCCGACACGCCCCGCACCTTTGGCTCAAGCGACGAATGCCCGAGACGCCGACCGAAAAGCGCAACGTCCTCTTGCTGCCCATCCAGATCGATCACCCGCCGACGGGGGGGCTGGTCGTGCGGGTGGTTGAGCTGCTTGAGCTAGAGCGCATGGAGCGCGCGCTCGGCGTCGCCCGCGGCCTCCAGGCCCCCGTCGAGGGCCCAGCGGACGACCCCGATCTCATCGAGCTCCGCCTCCAGCGCCTGCGCGGCGCCGCGCTGAGCCGCGCGCTCATCGACCTCCACAGCGCGGGCTGGCGCGTCCAACTGGAGGGCGGCAACCGCATCATCGCCCGCTCCCCAGACTTTCAGGGCGCCGCCGCCGGGGACGTCGCGCAGCAGAGGAGGATCAAGGACCAGGTCCGGCAGGCCATGAGCGCGCGGGTGCGGGAGCAGGTCCAGTCGTCGAGCACGGTGAACCTCGTGGACGAGGTCGAGAACGGCCCGGGCGGCGGCGTGCGCGCGGTGATCGCCGACGGCGCCCAGCTCGCCCAGGCCCTCGCCCGACACGGCGCTGAGGCGGTCAAGCCGCGCCTTGAGCTCGCCCGCCGTGAGGACGGCCTCGACCCGACGAGCGGGGTGAGCCGCTACGCGCTCTTTCGGTACCTCCGCTTCTACTGGTCGTTCCCCTTCGGCGACACGCCGGGGCGCAGCCTGCCGATCCTCATCCGCGACGACGGCCAGCCCGGCGCGCCGATCTGCGGCCTGCTCTGCCTCGCGAGCCCCGTGCTGCGGCTCACCGCCCGCGACGACGCCCTGGGGCTCACCCCGGCCTGGCTCGCGGCCGTCGTCGCCGGGCTCGACCTCCCCGCGCTGCCTGAAGACCACGCCGCCCGCCGTGGGGCCCTGCGGGCGCACTTCAGCGCGCTCGGCGTCTCCCTCGCCGACCGCCACAAGAAGGGACGTGGCGGGCCGACCTTCGAGCAGATCTGCGAGGATCTCGCGCTCCTGCTGGGCCTCGGCGACGTCGCCCCCAGCGCCCTTCCGCCGACCCTCGCCGCCCTTCCGCCCGCCCGCCTGCTCGCGGCCCGGGACGACGCGGCGCGGCGGATCGCCTCGGATCTTGTCCAGGAGCTCCGCGACGCGATCGGACGCATCCAGCTCGACGGCCTCAACCTCACCCTCGATGACGCGCTTCAGGCGCCTGAGGCCCACCAGGAGGCCCTCCGTGAGCTCGGGGAGCAGGCGCGCATGGACTGGCAGGCGCTCCGCGGCGAGGAGCAGCGGGCGCGGGCCGGGGTCATCGGCGTCAACGACGAGATCCGGGCGCTGCGGGTGGAGTCCAACGAGGCGCTGTTCAAGAAGAAGCGCGCGAATCAGCTCGCGGCGCTGCTCAAGGCCTGGGAGGGTGCCCGCCCCCTCGACGTCGCGCTGCGTGAGGGGGCGAGCGTGATGGCGGCGCTCAAGGCGCAGGCGCTGGGCGCCGGGCTCGGCGAGGCGCTCCTCCAGCGTAAGGTGCGCATCGCCGCCTCCCAGATCGCCGACGTATCTCTCTGCGGCGCGATCCCGCCCTACAACCACCTCCTCGGCGGCAAGCTCGCGGCGCTCCTCGCGCTCTCCGCCGACGCCGCCCAGCTCTACCATCAGGTCTACGCCGACCGCGCCTCGACCATCCAGTCCCGCATGTCCGGCGAGGACGTGGTGCGGCCGACGGAGCTGCTCGCGCTCACCACGACGAGCTTCTACGAGGTGGGCAGCGCCCAGTACGCCCGGCTGCGCCTGCCCGCGGCGCTCGGCGGGTTCTCCTGGCGGGAGGTCGGTCGCTCGCGGGGGAACGGGTCTCTGCACCTCTCCCGAGAGACGGGGGAGCTGCTCTCGGAGCTGCTCGTGGCCGCACGGGGGCACAAGCTCATCACGAGCACCTTCGGCGAGGGGCCGTCTGAGCGGCTGCGGAAGCTGCGTGAGGGGCTCCACGAGCTCGGCCTGCCCGCCGATGACCTGCTCCAGCACGGGATGCCTCGGCGGGTGCTGGTCGCGCCGCTCTCACCGCTCACCCGCCCCGGCGCCCGGGGAGAGGCCGCGGCGCACCACGCCCGCGGCCCGAGCGCGGCGGCGATCGCGGCGGAGTGGCGGTCCCGCTGGCTCAGCCCGAGGCTTGAGGCGCTCTTGGCGTCCGACGCGCTCCAAGAGACGCGCCCGGACGCCTTGCTGCTCAGCGAGCGCTTCCCCGAGGAGCTGCGCGCCGCCCGCGCGCAGGTTGAGGCTGAGGCCGCGCGCCCCCCGAGCGCCGAGGAGACCCCATGAGCTACGAGCGGCGGCGCGGCCTCTACCTCGGCCTGACCTCCAACGCCGACCTCACGACGGACCACGAGCGCCATGTGCTCCACGTCCCCACCAAGCTCGACGAGCTCGTGCCGCGCTGGCTCGCCGAGGGCAAGGACGTCACGCTCACCGGCAACCCTGGCGACGGCAAGTCCCACCTCGCGCGGCGGCTCGTGGGTAAGAAGCTCACCGGGGCCGCCGAGGTGATCCTCGATCTCTCCGCGACGCCGACCCCGACGGTCCTGGCCCGCTGGGGCGCCGCCGTCGCCGAGGGTCGCCCGACGCTCTTGTGCGCCAACGAGGGTCCCCTCAAGGCGCTCCTGCCCGAGCTGGGCGCGGCGGGCGGCGCGCTCGCGCGGCGCGGGCGCTCCCTCGCGGCGCAGCTCAACCGCCTCACCGTGAGCCGCCCCGAGGAGCTCGCCGCGCGCCCCGAGGAGCTCCTGCTGGTCGATCTCGCCGACCGCGACCTCCTCGACGCCAACCTCATCCGCCGCGCCCTCCAGCACCTCTGCCTGCCCGAGCACCTCCCGCCGCACGCCCGCGCTGACGAGCTCTCGTCCGGGCGCAACCTTCGCCTGTTCATGGAGAGCGACGTCGCCCGCGACCGCCTCGCGCGCCTGCTCGTGGCCGCTGGGGCCCGGCTGCGTCGCCACGTCACGTTCCGCCAGCTCTGGGGCGCCCTCGCCTACACCATCACCGCGGGCAAGCCCATGAGCGCGCTCCTCGCGGAGCTCCGGGGCGGGGAGGCGCTGGGCTCTCTGCCGCTGGACCACCTCACGAGCGGCGAGGGCCAGCTTGAGCTGCTCGACGCCGCCCGGCGCTGGGCCGACCCCGCGACCGTCGCCGCGCCCGCCCTGGACGAGGCGCTTTGGCTCGACGGTCGCCCTCCTCGCGCGGACGGCGACTGGCTCACCGATCGCACGACCTTCAAGATCGAGTCCCCGGCGCGGCTGTGGGCCGCCGGTCATCACGCCGAGGCGCTGCGCCGAATGGCCTCGCTCAAGCGGATCGTCGCCTTGGCCCACGAGGCGGGCGAGGCGCTGATCTCCGCCGTCGTCGAGGGCGACCAGTCCGTGCCCTCACGCTTCAACGACGACGCGCTGCTCCAGCGCGCGCTCACCGGCCTGCGGCGCCTCTTCGTCTCGCCGCGTGACGAGGTCGGCGCCCCGGGCTGGCTGGTCACGGGCCTGCCGCTGTGGTGCGGTCACAGCTACCAAGATGAGCCCGCCGAGGAGCGCCCCCACGTCGCCGTCGCCGCCCTCGCCGCCGACACGCTCCGCGTGCTGCGCCCCGTCCAGGCCCCGTGGCTCGGCGAGGCCCTCGGCCGGCCGCCCGAGGTCGCGTGGCTGGAGCACGCCCCGTCGCGGGTGACCCTGCGCCTCGACGCCCAGCTCCTCGACGTCTTGGGGCGCGCGGCGGACAGCGACGGCCCGATGCCCGTTCCCGAGCCAGTCCAGCGCTTCCTCGCGCGGCTGAGCGGCTGGGAGGAGGCGCAGCCGCGGGCGGCGGAGAGCCCGTTCGTGGTGATCGCGCGCCCTCGGGGCGCGCTGATGAGCGACGGGCTCGTGCTCGACGCGACGACCTCGGAGGCGCGATATGCCGCTCGACGTTGAGGCCCACGCCCTGCGCGCCGCGCTGATGGGCGACGGGGACGAGCCTGGGGTGATTCAGGCTGTGCTCGGCCACACGACCGGGACGACGGTGATCAAGGGCGTTCACGTCATGAACGACCTCGCCCAGCTCATCGTCGGCGGCGTGCCCCAGCACAAGGGCGACCTCATGGCCCGGGTGATCCGCGAGGACGCCGGGCGCGGCGAGGACCACTCCGACGACGCGCTGCGCTCCACCCCGGGGCTCGGCGAGGTGTACGCCCGCGCCGTGACGCTGACGCTCTCCCCCCGCGAGCGCTCGCGCCTGAGGCGGGCGCTGGGCGCGGTGTTCAACCACGACGGCGGCGTCTACAAGCCCAGCTCAGGCATGGCCTCAGGCCTCGCCACCCACCGCGCCCTGCTCGGCGAGGAGGGTTTTCGACGCTTCCAGCTCGGCGCGCTCTTGTTCCGGCTCCTCGGCGAGCCCGGCCGCGCGCGGCTCAACACCCTGCTGACGACGGCGGACGATCCCGTCTCTCGCCTGCTCACGCCGCTGTTGTACGACGCGCCCCTGAGCCCCCGGGCAGCGCCCGAGGCCGCCGAGCCGCCGTCCCCCTTTGACCTCGCCGTCGGCCGGCGCCTCACCGCGCTCCTCGCCCACCCCCTGAGCAAGCCCGCGCTGCTGCGCGCCCTGCTGCTCGGCGCCACCCTGCTGATCACCCTGCGCGCCCTCGGCGTCGGCTGCCCCGATGGGCGCCCCACGGCGCTGGCGACGGTCACCTTAGACGAGGGCGGCGCCGTGCCGCTGCGCGCGGCGGCGGCGCAGAGCTTCAAGCGTGGGCTCATCCGCCTCGACGAGCGCCTCGCGCGGGCCTTGGCGACGCACCCCGCCCTGGTCCGGGCCTGGGGCCGCCCCGCCGCGCCGGGAGACGAGCGCGTCCCCCTCGGTCAGGAGCTCAAGAGCCTCGACGAGGCCGCCCCGGTGATGCTCCGCGCGGCGCGGACCCACCGCTGGGTGGGAGAGCGGGACGTCTACTGGCCTGAAGAGTTCCTCGCCGCGCTCGGCCGGAAGGCGGGGTGTATCCAGCCGCGCACCGACCGCGCGGGCTGGGGCAAGCGCCTCGCGCTCACGGGAGATCTGATCGAGGTGCTGCTGCTCATGTACACCGAGCCCGATGGGCCGCCGGTCCCATGGCGGACGCTGTGGGAGCAGATCGCGGCGGAGCTGGGCCTCGTGATCGGCGTGAACGCCCACCGCGACGCGGAGCTGCTCGACGCGGCCGGGGTGGCGCACGTCTCCCAGGACGCCCTTGAGGAGAACGGAGAGGCGGCGCTGGAGCTGGCCGTGCGGCGGGGCCTCGCGCGTCGGCTGCCCGACAGCGACGCCGAGGCGGGAGGGTCATTGACATGAGGTACGTCGAGCTCATCTGTGAGGCCGCCCACGCGGCGCACCTCAACCAGCCCGGCCTCGGGGTCCGCCTGAGCCCTACGAGCCTCACCGCCCAGGAAGCGCGAGAGCTCGCGGCCGTCGCCCCGAGCCTGCTCGGCGCCGAGGTCTACGTCGCCGTGGCCGCGCCGGGCGCCGCGCCCCTGGAGGAGGACCGCGTCTGCGTGGCCCCCGGCGAGCGCGCCGCCGAGCGCGCGACGGAGTGGCGCAACCTGCTCGGCCCGGCGGAGTGGCTGCTCTACGTCAGCGCCGAGCGCCTCGGCCGCGCGGGCGGCCTGCACGACACCCTGCGCGCCTTGCCCAGCCGGGCGCTCAACGAGGCCTTCGCCCGCTCCAGCCGCAACCGGCTCCCCGAGGCGCTGATCGCGGCGCTGCGAGAAGTAGACCTGCTGTTCACGGCCCAGGCGCGCGCGCTATGCGCCTACGAGGAGGCCGTCGGTGAGGCCCCCGAGGCGTCGCGTTGGGCCGTCGCGGGCGAGCGCCTGCCGATCTTGGGGCTCGCGGCCGACTCCGGGCTCGCCCATGACCCCGTCGAGCGGCTCCGGGGGAACCTCGCCTGGGTGCAGGGCGCGAGCGGCGCAGACCCACGCCGGGCGTCGAGCATAGACCCCCAACGCGCGGCGCTCGCCGCGGCGATCCAAGGCGCCGAGGGCGAGGACCGGGCGTCGGCCCTTGGGTGCGTCGATCTCGGCGCCGTGTCTACCCAGACCCTCTCCCCGCCGAAGAAGCCCCGGGCGCCGCGCGCGGCTCCGGCATCCCCCGCGCCGCGCGCGCCACGGGAGGCGTCCCCGGCGCCGAGGGCGGCGGCGCCCGTGCCCGCTGTGTTGGCGGCGTCAAGCGTGGCAGCCTCCGCGCCATCGGCGCCCACACCGTCTTTGAGCGCCAGCGTCCCCTCGTCCCCTCCCTCTGCGCTCGCCGCGTCGGCGACGTCCGGCGTCGTGGCGTCCCCGCTGTCGTCGCCCACGACGTCCGCGCCCCCTCCGCTAATGTCTCCGGCGGCGGGGATCGCTCCTGCGCCGCTCCCGGTCGGCCCGCCGCCGCCCTTGCCGTGGCTCACCGGCCCCGAGCTCTCGACCCCAACCACGACGCCAGCGGCCCCCGAGGGCCTGCCCTTCACGCCAGCGCCCGTCGT
>JAKLKE010000159.1:11832-12096 GCA_023150775.1 Myxococcota bacterium | reverse complement strand
GCTGACGCCGACACCAACGTCAGCGATGTTGACCATGTCGCCAGCGGATCCGCCCATTCGACGACTGACGCGGATCTCAACGCGGCGATCGTTCAGCTTCTGGGCGTGGAGCTGGTCGGCGAGATCTAAGGTGCGGAGGTCGTCCACGACCCCCTGAAGGCGCGGGTCTTGTCGCTGTTGCCAGTGGTGCAGCAGGCTCGCGGTGTACTCGGGGAAACGCCCTGGGAAACGCCCGCTCACGCCGGTCACGGCATAGCTGCGCTC
>JAKLKE010000159.1:0-11804 GCA_023150775.1 Myxococcota bacterium | reverse complement strand
TAATGCATCACATATACATCGTAGGCGCAGCGAGCCTCAACAGGCGCCACATTCAGATACGGATCACCGAAATCATGTGTACTCAACCGTGTCTCAAACCTTCCGACGCGCTCCATCGC
Organism: Myxococcota bacterium; assembly: GCA_023150775.1. Taxonomy (GTDB): domain Bacteria; phylum Myxococcota_A; class UBA796; order UBA796; family CAJQPC01; genus JADKFE01. Next base: position 11,685 of record JAKLKE010000159.1, on the reverse strand, counting down.
CGCAAAGATCTCATCCTCAGGCATACCAGCCCGGATGTTGATCTCACTCGGCGCACCATCCACACAGACTTTGGTCTCATGGATCGCCAACCCGCCGATCTCCGACGACTCACGCCGATAGGTTACCTCAACAGAGCACTCGCCAAAGTGTAGCGCCACGGACCATACCTTAGCCCGCTCGCCGTCATCTCCACGCCAGAAGAGGTCCTCGGCGTTGTCGAGGGTGACGATGGGGCCTCCGAGATGCAGCGGAGGAGGCTCGAAGGGCGTCTCGATGGTCTGCTTCATGAGCAAGAGCGGCTGCATGAGTGAGGACTTGCCGCTGCTGTTGCCTCCGGCCAGGAGCGTGATCGGCTTGAGCGCGAGGTTGAGCGAGCGCTTGTGGCTCTTGAAGCCAACAAGCGAGATGCGGTCGATCGGCCCGTCCATCTTGGGAGGACCGGGGGCCTCTGGAGCCTCCCCCGCTACGGGCCTCTCCGTCTTCTTCGCCATTCCATCTCCTGCCTTCTTCCCTGTCCTATCCCCCTCACCGCGCCTTCACCACCCCCGTCCCCTCCCACACCACGCCCGTCTCCAGCACCCAGGCCGTCACCAACGACGCTGGGGTCACGTCGAAGGCGGGGTTCTCCGTCGGGGCGTCGGCGGGGGCCCAGCGCTGGCCGCGGGCGCCGCGCAGCTCCTCGGGGCTGCGGAGCTCGATGGGGATGGCCGCGCCGTCGGGGCAAGCGGGGTCGAGGGTGGTCGTGGGGGCCACGCAGTAGAAGGGCAGGCCGTGGTGTCGGGCCAGCACGGCGAGGCCGTAGGTGCCGACCTTGTTGGCGAAGTCGCCGTTACGGGCGATCCGGTCGGCGCCGACGAGCACACGCTGGGCCCGGCCGTCGCGCAGGATCAAGGCCGCCATGCTGTCGCTGATGAGGGTGTAGGGCACGCCCAGGCGGCGGAGCTCCCAGGTGGTCAGCCGCCCGCCTTGCAGGAGCGGCCGCGTCTCGTCCACGAAGACGTGGATGCGTCTGCCCTGCTCATGGGCCAGGCGGATCACGCCGAGCGCCGTGCCGACCCCCGCCGTGGCCAGGCCGCCGGTGTTGCAGTGGGTGAGCAGGCCCTCGCCGTCTTGGATCAAGGCCGCGCCGTGGGCCGCCATCGCCGCGCACAGGGCCACGTCCTCGGTGAACAGCGCCGTGGCCTCGCTGATCACGGCCTCGGCGAGCCCGGCGTCATCGGCCCGGTGGATCGCCGCGAGCACCCGGTCGACGGCGCCCATGAGGTTCACCGCCGTCGGGCGCGCGGCGCGAAGCCGGGCCGCCGCGTGAATCAGCGCCGCCCGTGAGGCGCCCCGCTCGGCGGTGGCGGCGAGGCACAAGGCCGCGCTCACGCCGATCAGGGGCGCCCCACGCACGGCGAGGCCCTGAATCGCCGCGACGCAGGCCTCGGGGGCGCTGGCGTCGATCCAGCGCTCCTCCTCGGGCAGGAGCCGCTGGTCGAGAAGGCTCAACGAACCGTCATAACGAAGGGAGAGGCTCTGCAGGGTCGGCACGGGGGCCTCGGCGTCGAGGGGGGCGGCCCCCTGTATCCCCGCCCTGACCGGCATCACCACGCAGACAGGTTCTTGACATGAGGCCGAGGCGTGGATGCTACCCTGAGCTTCGCCCCACTTGTGCACAGGAAGTGCTCGTGATCACGCTCCTCTTCGGTTTGGTCGCCTGCGTCGGGCCCGTGGAGCCCTCGGCAGACGACGCCCCCGAGCAGGACACCGCCGGGTCGCACCCCGCCATCGACCCGCCCCACCAGACGCTGCAGCTCAGCGCCGAGGACGCCCTGGCCACCGTCGAGGAGGCGCTGGCCGAGGGCCTGCCCGACGTGCTGAACCTCCACGCCCTCTACGAAGAGGTCATGGGGCACCGCGAGCTGGGCGACCCGGGCTGCCCCGTCTACGAGAACGCCGACTCGACGGGCCCCAACGGCAACTGGTTTGACCGGGGCTGCACCACGGCCGAGGGCTGGACCTACTTCGGCAACGCCACCGCGCTGCACATCATCGGGATCAACCCCGACGGTTACCCCATCGACGCCGTGGGCTCCTCGGCCTCGTTTCAGATCACCGACCCCAACGGCGCCACCTTTGTCGGCGGCGGCGGCTACAACCTCGACCGCCTGCTCATCGAGAACGGTCGAATGAGCCTCTTCGGCGCCCTCGGCGGCACCTACGCCTACGAAGGCGTCGAGGGCTGGCTACACGACGGCGTCGAGGTCTCGCTCTTTTTTGACGGTGAGCTGAACCACAACGGCGTCGGCGACACCCCGGGCCAGCTCCGCATCGACGGCGGCGTCGGCCGCGCCGAGGGCCAGCTCTCGTTTCGGGAGCTCATCGTTCAGCGCGGCGAGACCATGCTGCTCAGCGGTCAGATCGACCTGCGCGACCCCAGCGGCTACTGGTTTCATCTGGCCTTGGAGGGCAGCGAGCGCCCCTGCGGCACGCTCTGGGCCGAGGGCCTTGAGCCGCGAGAGGTCTGCCTGAGCGAGCAGGTCGTCGTGAGCATCGACACGCTTGTCACCAACATGGAGACGATGTGAGCCCGGCCCGCGCCCTGCTCACCCTGCTCTTCTGTGTCTCCTGCGCCGGTGAGCCCGCCGAAGAGCTGCCCGATCCGCCACAGAAAGATCCCCCGGCGCGCACCCCGGCGCCCTCTGAAGCCGCACGTTACGGCGAGCCTCTGGACAGCCCGCGCCTCTTGCGGCGGGTGAGCCTCGACCTCTTGGGCGTATTGCCCACAGAGGACCAGCTCCGCCGGGTCACCGACGACCCCGCCTCACTCGACACGATCATCGACGAGCTGCTGGACGACCCTCGCCTTGAGGACCGTTTTGTGGCGTTACTCAACGAGCGCTGGCTCACCCGGGTAGACGCCTTCAACCTGGAGCCTTGGGATTATGGCCTCTCGGCGGAGCTGACCTACCCGTTCTTGCGCAGCATCGGCGAGGAGCCCCTGCGGGTGGCCGCCCGGGTGTTGGTGGAGGATCAGCCCTGGAGCGAGGTGGTCACCGCCGACTGGACGATGGCGAACGAGATCACCGCTGAGATCTTCCCCATCCAGTACCCCGACGGCGCTGAGGGCTGGCAGGTGAGCCACTACACCGACGGTCGCCCGGCCGGCGGCGTGCTGATGACGAACGGCCTGTGGTGGCGGTATTACACGACCCCCAACAACTTCTCCCGCAGCCGGGCCGCCGCGCTCAGCCGCCTGTTTCTGTGTGAAGACTTTCTGCTGCGCCCGATCTCGTTTGAGTCCCCCGCGCTCTTGGACCGCGAGAGCCTCAACGCCGCGATCCGCGAGGAGGAGGCCTGCGCCGGCTGTCACAGCGCGCTCGACCCCTTGGCCTCGGCGCTCTTCGGCTTCTGGTGGTTTGACCTCTACGACCCCACGGAGCTGAGCCGATACCACACAGAGCGGGAGCAGCTCGGCGTCTACTACCTGGAGACCGACCCGGCCTGGTTCGGCACCCCTCTGGAGGGCGCCGTAGACCTGGGCCCCACCCTCGCCGCCGACCCACGCTTTAAGACCTGCGCCGTGCGCACCTTCGCCGAGCTTCTGTGGCGCCGGGGCGTTGAGGTCGAGGACCTGCCCACCTTAGAGGCGCTGCGCGCGGGCTTCGTCGCAGCTGAGCAGCGTCCCAAGGCGCTGTTGCGCCTCCTGCTCGCCGGGCCGGAGTACCGTGTGGGATCGTTGACGGCCGACGCCCCGGACGAGGTCGCCGAACGGCTCTCCACCGCCCGCTTGCTGAGCGCGGACCAGCTCGCCTCGTCGATTGAGGACCTCACGGGCTTCACCTGGACGCTGGAGGGCTGGGATCAGCTCGACAACGACGAGCTCGGCTACCGTGTGCTGCTCGGCGGCGTAGACGGCGTGACGGTCACCTCCCCCCTTCGTGACCCGGCGCTCAGCCGCGTGTTGGCCCTCAAGCGCCTCGCCCAAGGCGCGGCCTCCGCCGTCGTCGCCGCCGACCTGCACCCTGAGGCCACCACCCGCAGGCTCTTCACCGAGGTCACCCGCGACAGTCGCCCCGGCGACGCCGTCTTCACCGCCCAGCTTGAGGCCTTGTCCTGGCGTCTGTACGCTGTGCCCCTCGACGGCGAGCGCCAGGCCGAGCTAGAGGCCCTGTGGACCGCCGTGGCCGCCGAGGACGGCTCCGAACGAATGGCCGAGCTCGCCTGGGCCTCTGTGCTGAGCGTGATGATCCGCGACCCCCGCTTTGAGGTGCTGTGATGGGCCGCTCCCCGCTGTGGCTCCCCTCTCGCCGCGCGCTCTTGGGCGCGGGCGCCGCCGCCACCGCCGCCGGGCTCTTGTCGCCCAGCCGGGCCACCCCCGCCAGCGTAGACGAGCGCCGCTTCTTGTTCGTCTTCGCTGAGGGCGGCTGGGATCAGGCCTGCCTCTTCGCGCCGCTCTTCGACAACCCTCTGTGCGACATGGAGAGCCACGCCGCCCCGGGCCAGGTCAAGGACATCCCCTTTGTGGACAGCGACCTGCGCCCGTCTGTGCGTAAGTTTCTGGAGCGTTACGCCTCAAAGACCGTGTTCATCAACGGCATGGAGTCCCGGTCGGTGGCCCATGACGTCTGTTTACGCCTGATGACCACGGGCACGAGCCTGCCCGCCGCCGATGACTGGCCGGCCATCCTCGCCGCCAACGCCGTCGCCGACCCGGTGATGCCGCTCTTGAGCCTCTCGGGGCCGTCGTACACCCACCTTCACGGCGGCGTCGTCGCCCGGGCGGGCAAGGCGGGGCAGCTCGCCGATCTCGTGAGCGGCCAGGCCCTCAACCACCGCGACTCCCCGCTCTACGCCCCGAGCGCCACCATCGAGACCTTAGAAGACAAGCTCGTCGCCCACCTCACGGGCACCAACCCCGTCTTGTTGGAGCGGGGCCGCGCCGGGGCGCTCGCCCAAGGCCGCCTAGAGTCCGAGCGCCGGGCCGTTCGTGCGGGAGAGGTCGTCTCGGCGCTGAGCTTAGAGAGCGCCGGGCTCACGCTCTCCGATGACATCGCCATGCTCGTCGAGGCCCTGGCCATCGGCGCCTGCCGCTGCGCCAGCATCGGACACAAAGGTTTTCAGGGCCTCTCGTGGGACACCCACGGCGTGAACGCCAACCAGTCGAACAACTTTGAGGAGCTCTTCGCCGCGCTCTTGCTGGTGGCGAACACCCTCGCCGAGCGCCCCGGCCTCCACCATGAGACGCTCATGGAGGAGGTCACCGTCGTCGTGTGCTCGGAGATGGGGCGTTACCCCCAGCTCAACAACCGCGGGGGCAAAGAGCACTGGACCTTCACCTCGTGTCTGATGTTCGGCGCCGGGGTTCGTGGCGGCCGGGCCATCGGCGGCTATGACGACCGCATCGCCGGAAAACGGGTGGACCTGGAGAGCGGCGACTCGACGGAGAGCGGCGAGGCCCTGGTGCCCGACCACCTCGGCGCCACGCTCATGGCGCTCGCCGACATCGACCCGAGCGAACACGTCGCCGCCGAGCCGATCTGGGCGGTGATCGCCTAAGCCGCCGTTTTACTCCGCCCCGTCGATCTTGCGCTGGCGCACGAGGCCCTCCTGCGTCGTGCTCGCCACGAGGCGCCCGCTGCGGTCAAACACCTGGCCCCGCACGAGCCCACGGGCGCCGCTCACCGACGGCGACTCCATGACGTACAGAAGCCACTCGTCCATGCGCAGCGCGCCGTGGAACCACATCGCGTGGTCGAGGCTCGTGACCTGCATCCCCGGCGTCAGCCAGCTCACGGCGTGGGGCAGAAGCGCCGTGGTGAGCAGGTGAAAGTCCGAGGCGTAGGCCAAGAGGTAACGGTGCAGGGCTGGGTCGTCGGGGAGCGGGTCGGCGGCGCGGATCCACACGGCCTTCTCCGGCGGGCGCGCCTCGGGGAAGACCGGGTCTACGGGGTTCACCGGGCGCAGCTCGATGGGGCGCTCGGCCGTGGCCCGGGCCCGGAGCTTGGGCGGCAGGCGCTCGGCGATGGCCAAGGCGAGGTCTCGTTCGCTCAGCAGGTCTTCAGGCGGCGGCACCTCGGGCATCACGGCGCGCTGGTGGTAAAGGCCCTCCTCGACCACCTGAAAGCTGGCCTCTAAGGAGAAGATCGCCTGCCCGCCCTGCACGGCCATCACACGGCGGGTGGTGAAGCTCTTGCCGTCGCGGATGGGATCGACGGTGTAGACCACGGGGCGTTTGGCGTCGCCTTGGCGCAGAAAGTAGGCGTGTAAGGAGTGAACGTGGCGATCCGCCGGGGTGGTCTGGGCGGCGGCGCTGAGCGCCTGACCCACCACCTGCCCGCCGAAGATCGCGCCCCAGCCTAAGTCTTGGCTGGCGCCACGAAAGAGGTTCTCTTCGATACGCTCCAGGCGAAGGAGCGCCAACAGCTCAGAGAGGACCGGCCGCATGGGCACCTCCGCTCGCCCCGGGGCGGCGCTCATCGACGAAGGCCACGAAGTCCGCGGCGTCTTTGGCCCGGCGGCGGGACCAGCGGGCGGCGAGGTTGGGGTCGCTCAGGCCCTGGCGCACGGTCTCGCCGAAGACGACGAGGCTTGAGGGCGAGAGCGGCACGATCAGGCGGTAGTGCGCCAGCCAGAGGTCAAAGAGCTCGTCGGCCCGGGCGTCCGAGGGCCCCTCGCTGGCCCAGGCCCGCTGCCACTCCGCCCGGCGCGCGGCGAGCTTGGCCTCGGCGTCCTGGGCGGTCTTGTCGCGGCGGCTGAGCTGGGTGAACCAGAGGCCGCCGATCAGGGTGGCGATGGCCACGAGGGTCATCAGGAGGGTGAACGTCGTCACGCGGGCTCCGGCTAGGCTCAAGCCCGAGGCTCAAGCGAGGTTGTGGAAGACCTTCTGCACGTCGTCGTCTTGCTCCAGGCGGTCGATCATCTTGAGCACCTCCGTGGCCGCGTCTTCAGGCAGCTCCGTCGGCGCGGTGGGGATGTACTCGGCCTCGGCGGAGATCACGGTGAGGCCCTTGTCTTCAATCGCGCGCTGCAGGCGGCCGAAGTCGTTGAAGGCGCAGCGGATCACGAGCTCGGTCTCGCCCTTGTCGTTCTCGGCCTCGCCCATCTCCTCTAAGCCGTGGTCGATGAGGTCGAGCTCAATCTCTTCGGCGTCCACGCCCTCGGGGGAGAGGCGGAACACGCCCATGTGGTTGAACTGGAAGGCCACGGAGCCCGTGGAGCCCATGTTGCCGCCGCCTTTGTTGAAGGCGTTGCGCACGTTGGCCACGGTGCGCGTGGGGTTGTCTGTGGCCGTCTGCACGAGCACGGCGATGCCGTGGGGGCCGTAGCCCTCGTAGATGAGCTCTTGGTAGTCGCTCGCGTCGTTGCCCGCCGCCCGCTTGATGGCGTTCTCGACCTTGTCTTTGGGCATGTTCGCCGCGCGGGCGTTCTGCACGGCCCGGCGCAGGCTGGGGTTGTTCTCGACGACGGGCCCACCGGCCTTCACGGCGATGGTGATGTCTTTGCTGATCCGGGTGAAGATCTTGGCCATCTTGTCCCAGCGGGCGAACATGGTGGCCTTACGTGTCTCGAAGATGCGACCCATCAGCGCGCTCCTGCTCGCGCGGCGGCGAGCCTCCAGGTTGGGAAGCAGCCTTTAACTGAAGATCTCGCGGGAGTCGCGGCCGTCAGCCCTTGAGGCGCGTCTCCTGCAGCGTGACGAGGCCGTCGATGCGGGCCAAGGCGGCGGGATCCGCCCCCTCGGGGCGCGCCTGGAGGAGGCGCTGGGCCTCGCCCAGCTTGATACGAATCACACGATCGGCGAGCCCGGTCGCCTCCAGCGCCTCGCCCAGCGCCTGAAGGTGGGGCGTGAACAGCTCCAGGCGGTCTTGCTTGGCGTCGAGGAACATCAGCATCGAGAGCACATAGGCCGACATGAGCGCCGAGGGGCGCTCCTTGAGCACCGCGACGGCCTCATCCATGAGCGCCCGGGCCTCCTCAAAGCGCCCCTCCTTGACGTAGATGTCCGCGACGTTGTAGCGCGGCAGGGCGCTCAGCTCCGAGCCGACCTCGTCAAAGAGCGTGTACGCCCGCCAATAGTGCTCCTGCGCGCCCTCATACTCGCCGAGCTCATGCATCGCGGCCGCTAAGGAGTTGTGAAACGTGGCGCGGTGCAGGCGGGAGCTCCCGTCGGCGTAGTCCTTCAGGCACCCCTCCAGGATCGTGCGGGCCTCGGCGGCGCGCCCGGTGTCCAACAGGATCATCCCCAGCGCCACCCGCGACCGAGGGAGCTGCTCGGGCCGATCGTGGGCCTCGGCGAGCGCTATCGCCCGCCGGATGATCTGCTCGGCGTCGGCCTTCGCCCCTCGGTGCCGCACCAAGGTGGAGAGATCCCGCAGCACCTCGATCTGGTGGTCGATGAGCCCGTGGGCCTCGGCGAGGGCAAAGGACTCGCCGAGGAGCGTCTCCCCGTCGGCGTGGCCCAAGGTGAAGCGCACCCCGCCCCTGCGGCGCAGGAGCTCGGCCTGAAGCGTGTGGTCCCCGGCGGCCTCGGCCAGAGGCGTGGCCTCCTCAAACAAGGCCATGCCCGCCTCCATACGCCCCTCGCCGAAGCGTAAAAACACCCCTCGCGCCGTGAGAAAGGCCGCGCGCTCGGCCAAGGTCGGCTGGGCGCCCCGGGCGAGGCAGTCGTCCGCGAGCCGGAGCCGCGCGCCGAGGGCGTCCATCTTCCCCGAGGCGGCGTCTTGCCGCGCCGCGGCGAGGGCCAACACGAAGGCGCCCTGGGCGTCCCCTCCGGCGAGGCGGTGCTGGGCCACGCGGTCGGCGCGGCGTGGATCCGCCCCAAGCGCCCGGGCGCAGGCGAGCTGCAGCGCGGCGCTGGCGCCCACGGCGGCGAGCAGCGACTCTCGCAGGAGCCCCGTGGTGAACACCCAGCCCTGGCCCGAGGGCAGAGGCCGGAGGATCTGCGCGTCGACGAGAGACGACTCCAAGCCGGGGCTCGGCGAGAGCCCGGCCTCGGCCGTAGCACCGCGCCACTCCTCCGTGTCCACCTCGACGCCGAGCGCGCTGGCGACGCCGACCGCCCGCCAGTCGTCCTCGGAGAGCGAGGCCTGGAGCGCCGCCACCTGACTCTCTTGGAGCGCGGCGAGGTCCGCGTGTAAGCCCGGGCTCACCCCCGCCTTGAGGCAGAAGCCGCCCTCCCCCACGGCCAAGGCGTCCCGTTTGACCCAGTCGCCGACGAGCAAGGTGGCGAAGAGCGGGTTCCCGGCGGAGCGCTCGGCGACGAGGGTGCGCAGCTCGGGGGTGAGGCGCAGGATTCCGCTCACCAGGGCGCCGCGCTGGCCCGGGGGCAGGTTGCCGAGGGTCACGGAGAGCGCCCGGGCGCGGAGGCGCTCCACGGCGGCGGCCTCGGCGGGGCGGCTGGCCAAGGCGTCTTGTTGGGCGCTGAGCACGAGCAGCGTCGGCCCCAGGCCCGCGGTCGTCAAGGCGCGCTCGGCGAGGCGCAGGGCGTCTCCGCTCCAGGCCACGTCATCCAGGGTGATCACCAAGGCGCGCTCCCCGGCGAGCTCCCGCAGTCGGCGCAGGGCGCGCACCCCACGCTCATCGGCGTCGAGGCCAGCGGGGGGCGGCGCCTCAGGGAGCAGGCCCTCGGCGGCGCGGAGGCCCAAGACCAGCTCCTCGACGACGAAGGGGCGGCCCGGGCCGATACGCGCGGCGGCCACGGCGACCCCGGCGAGCTCCTGCGCGCGCTGGGCGAGCCAGGTCACGAGGCGGCTGCGGCCCACGCCGACGCCGCCGAGGATCACGACGGCCTCCGGGGCGCGGCGCTCCTCGACCCGGCGCAGCGCGGCCCAGAGCGCGTCTCGTTCGGCGTCGCGGCCCACGAGCTCAGGCTCCCGCAGGCTGTGCAGGCCGAGCCCGGCGTCAAGCAGCGCCAGAGGCGGCGGCGGGCGGCGGGCCGGGCGCCAGCTCTCGGGCAGCGGCACCACGTCGGCGGCCTGGGCGGCGGCGGTGGGCGGCGCCGGCGGCGGTTGCGGCGGAAGCGGGGCCTCGGCGCCGGTCCAGGTCAGCTCGGCGCTGCTTCCCCCAGACGCGGGCGCAGCGCCGGTCCAGGTCAGCTCGGCGCTGCTCCCTTCAGAGACGGGCGCGGCGCCGGTCCAGGTCAGCTCTGCGCTGCTTCCTCCAGACACGGGCGCGGTGCCAATCCAGGTCTCGTCTACGCTGCTCCCCCCAGCGGCGGGCGCGGCGCCGATCCAGGTCTCGTCTACGCTGCTCCCCCCAGCGGCGGGCGCGGCGCCAATCCAGGTCTCGTCGACGCTGCTCCCCCCAGCGGCGGGCGCGCCGCCGATCCAGGTCTCGTCGACGCTGCTCGCGCTCTGGGTGCTCACCGCGCTGGGCGCTCCTTGGGCCACACGCCGGGCCACCCCGCCCCACGAGCGCCCGACGCCGCCCTCTAGGGCGCCAAGCCCCGCGGCCGCCGCCGCCGCGTGCCGGGGTCGGCGCCAGGGTGAGGGGGCGAGCAGCCCGCAGAGCCAACGCCCGAGGCCCGGCGGCGCGGCGAGGCGCGGCGGGTGCCAGGCCAAGGCGAGGCGCTCCTCGTCCTCACGCGGGGGCGGGCTTCCTTGGGCGATGGTCCAGACCAGCGCGCCGAGGCCATACAGATCCGTCCAGGGCCCGATGGCGTGCAGCTCCCCCTGGGCCTGCTCCGGGGCCATGTAGCGGGGGGTGCCGGCGCTGGCGAGCACCCCCTCGGCGCGATCTTGGGCGGAGATGGCGAGGCCGAGGTCGGTGAGCGCGACGCCGCGCAGGCGATCCCGGCGCCCGCGCAGCAGCACATTGCCCGGCTTGAGGTCACGGTGCACGAGCCCCCGTGCGTGGGCGTGGGCCAAGGCGTCGAGGAGCTGCCCGATGGCGTCGCGGAGCGTGGCCCAAGGCGGCGGGCTCTGCACCCAGCGCGAGAGGTCCCCGCCCGAGGCCAGCTCCATGATGAGCACCGGCTGGGCGTCTTCAGTGAGCCCATAGTCGATGAGCCGGGTGATGTGCGGGTGGTCGAGGCGCGCCGCCGCCCGGGCCTCCCGCGCGAAGCCCTCCAACGCCGCCGGGGTGGCGACCGCGCGGCCCAAGAGCAGCTTCACCGCGACGGGCTGCCCGCTGCGGCGATGGCGTCCCCGGAGGACTTGGCCCATGCCTCCGGCGGCGAGGGGCTCTAAGACCTCGAAGGCGCGGAGGGGGTTGGGGAGGAGGGCGGGGGGCATTGGCCGTATCTTAGCGCCTTATGGCGCGTTCGCGGCGGCCTTCACCCAGGGGCGCCCAGGGCGCGGGCGAGCGGGCGCTGATCCCGCCTCTGAGCCCGATCTCACGCGCTCACGGCGGGGCGACGTGGGGCGCTAGCGGCTTCGGCTGGCCCGGCCGCCCCGGCGCCTCGCGGGTGGGGAGGGGTCGGGGGCGCCGTGTGGGATGGGGTGACGGCGGGGGGGCGTGGTAGGCTGTTTGGCCTGTGCAAGCGTGGAGCCCCTCGTGTTGAGCAACGCCCTGGTCGTCGCGAGCCTGAATCTCCTCAAATCTGCGGTGGAGCTAGGCTTAGACCCGGAGAAGCGCACCATGCCCGGCGGCCTAGACGCGGCCGCGAAGCTCGTGAGCCTGCTCGGCCAGGCCAACAAAGACCTCATCGACATCGACGCGAAGACCGAAGCGCGGCTGCTCGTGCGCCGAGGGCTGGTGAT
>JAKLKE010000158.1:10985-12425 GCA_023150775.1 Myxococcota bacterium | reverse complement strand
CGACGTCACCTCACGTGACGTCGGCGTCTCTTTTTTTGCGCCGTGCTTGGCGGCGAAGACGTTCACCTCCCGCGGGGGTCGTCTCACGCGCGCTTGACATGAACGTGTGAGAAACGTGCGAAGATACCTGCGTCTGAGCACACCCCTGAGGTCACGGATGCTCATCCGCCTGCTGCTGTCGCTCCTCACGCTGTTCACGCTCTCGACCTCCGCCATCGCGGGCACCATCGAGCTGCTCCCCGCCGGGCCACTCGTCGCCGATGGGCAGACGACCCTGCGTGTGGCGATGCGGATCCCCGGGCTCACCGACGCCGACAAGGTGCGCGCGCGGCCTGAGTCCGGCGAGCTGATCGCCGTGAGCGTCGCGGGCCCAGAGCTCGTGATCCTGCACATCAAGCCCGTCGCCGCCACCCAAGCCGACACGCTCACGGTGACGATGAGCGTGCGTGGGGTGATGAAGCTCGACGAAGACATTGAGCTGCCGCTCTTGCCGCCGCCGAGCGGTGAGGTGCTGGTGAGCCTCAGCGCCGAGGTGATGACCTATGGCGCCGGGGACACGGCGACGGTCACCCTGCGCCCCCAAGGCGCGCACCCCTTGCCCGAGAGCGCGCGCAGCTACCTGGTGACGGCCTCTGAAGGCAAGGTCTCCCCGCTCACCGCCGCGCCCGACGGCTCCTACACCGCCACCTGGACGCCCCCGGCGAAGGGCACGGTGCCGGGCCTCGTGCTGTTCACGGCGACGGACGCCACGAGCCCCGGCCGTGTGGTCGGTTTTGGCACGATGGCGATGGCGGTGAAGACCAAGCAGGTCATCGACGCCCCGGCGGGCTCTCGCAACACCTTGGTGATCGGCGATGTGCCCTACGGCCCGGCCACGGCGACGCCTGAAGGAAAGGTCACCTTCGACGCCGTGCTCGACCCGCGCAAACCCACGGGCACGCTTCAGTCCGTAGACGCCACGGCCCGGCGCACGGACAGCATCGTCGATCTCAAGCTCGGCAGCCCCACCCGGGTGGCCTTCGCGCCGCTGCCGCCGAACCTCCCCGCCGGCGCGAAGCTGCGCCTCAACCTGCTCGTGCTCCAAGGCGACGGGCGCCCCTGGTCGGGCGCCGCGCCGACGCTGCAGGACGGCACCGCCGCACGAAACGAGGGCAAAGGCTGGTTCTCCTTCGACGTGACGACGCCCGACACCCTCGGCGCGTGGAAGGTCACGGCGACGGCGGACGGCGTCTCGACCACACTCTCCGCCACCTTGGTCGATCCCCTCCCCGCCCTGACGGCGTCGGTGACGCCGCCGGTGCTCAAGAAGGACGAGACGGCCTTCGCGGTGACGGTGAACCTCAAGGACGCCCAAGGCCGCGCGTTGACCGGTCGCAAGCTCAACTTTGTCGTCGTCGGCGCCACCGCCGTCGGCGCGGCGAAAGACAACGGCGACGGCAC
>JAKLKE010000158.1:0-10962 GCA_023150775.1 Myxococcota bacterium | reverse complement strand
GTTTAAGCTCAACAAAGACGCTGACGCCGCCCAGGTGCGTGTGTCGCCGATCCTCACGCCCACGGGCCTGCCCCCGGCCCGCCTCGTGATCTGGCCGCGCAAAGACAGCGTCACCGCCGATGGCAGCGCCACGGTGGAGGTGTTTGTTGTGGCGCTGGACGCCTTCGGCATCCCCGTGCCCAACGTCGCCCTGAGCGTCTCCGCCCCGCGCGGGGACGGCGCCTTGGCCCCCACGGCCACCACCGACAAGAACGGCATGGCCGTGCTGAGCTATCGCGCGGGCTCCGTCCCTGGCGCCGCCGCGGTGCGGGTTGAGGCGAAGGGTGTGCTCGCGGAGACCTTGCTCATGCAGACGAGCCCCGGCGCCGCCCCCCTCGCCTTGGAGCCCCCGGGCTCGGACGACGCCTTGGCCGCCCGCTCCACCTGGCGCGCGGCCTGGCCGACGCTGCAGGTCGCGAAGATCGGCGTCGATGTGGGCCCCCCGACGGCCCTCACCGTGGCCACGGTCCCCAGCTACACCACCCCCGGCGCGGCGATCCTCGTGACCGTGCGGGTGCTCGACGCCCAAGGCAAAGCCGTCCTCGACGCCACCCCCGTGGTCACGGCCTCGCCGGGCAACGTCGGCGCGATCACCAACAACGGCGACGGCAGCTACAACCTGCCGGTCATGCTGCCCGCCGGGGTGGACGGCCCGCTGAACATCACCGTCGTCGCTGGCGCGGCCACGGGCGCGGTGAACCTGCCCACCTTGGGCTCGATCGGCGCGTCATCGTTGGCCACGACGAGCGGCACGAGCGGCGGCGGTGGTGGTGGTGGCGGTGGCCGTACTCCCAAAGCGGGTGGCGGCGCCCCCGCGGGGGACGTGGCCTTCCGACTGCGCGCCAGCGCCGGGGCGATGGGCTACCTCTACAGTGCTACGACCAAAGGGGTGGACGGTCCCCTCGCCCCCGAGGCGGCGTTCCGCGCGGTGACGCCCCTGCTCGTCGGCAGCGCGGAGCTCTGGCCTGGGTCCTCGGGCATCGGCGTAGACGGCAACATCAAGCTCTCGGTCTACCGCGTGCAGATCGGGCTCTCCGATGAGGTCTACAACCGCGTCACCTTCCCCGGCCACGTCGCGCTGCGGTACCGCAAGCCGCTAGAGGCCCCGGGCACCTTCTGGTTCGTGAGCGGCGGCGCCCGCCTCACGGAGACGGTGGTGTTCGGCTACGCCAACGACGACAAGACCGAGTCCCAGCTCAGCCGCGAGCTGGTCCCCGGCGGGCGCATCGGCGGCGGCGTGATCAAAGAGACCGACCGCCTCTACCTACGCGCAGAGCTCGCCGAGACGATCACGCCCTGGCCCTCGGTGACCTCTGTGGCCTTGGGCCTCGACGCGCCGCTTCTGCCCGACGGCTCGCTCATCCACGTCGGGCTCGACTACGACCTCAACCACATGCGCCTTGACGAGAACGACGATGGCCAGCTCCTGCGGGTGCGTGGCCAGCAGATCTCGCTGAGCGTCGGCGTCGGCCAGGGGCTCTGAGCCCCCCGGGGGCTTAGAGCTCGACCCAGTTGACGCTGGGGATGCCGCTGCCCGCCGGAGGGGCGGCGGCGCCGACGAGGTAGAGCGCGCGGCGGTTCTTCGCCTCGTTCACGCTGTCGCCCGTGTTGACCGCGGGGAGGCCCTCGCCGAAGCCGTAGTAGTAGATCTGCCCGGCGTAGCCGTTCTTACGCAGCCAGCTCGCGATGGCCTTGGCGCGGCGGCGAGAGAGATCGAGGTTGGAGGCGCTGTCGCCCATGGTGTCGGTGCAGCCGGCGATGTAGAGCTTCACCTGAACGATGTCGCCGTACTTGGCCAACACGTCGTTGAGCTCCTCCAAGGAGTGGCGCAGCTTGTACTCTTCGCTGGCGTTGATCACGTCCGAGTTGGAGTCGAAGAGCACGTCCTCATGGGGGATGTTCAAGAACCACGGCGAGAAGGTGAAGCCCGCCCAAGACTCGCCGCTGCGCACGGTGACGTCCAAGAGCACGACCTCGGATGCGTCCCCCGCCCAGGGGATGGTGATCTTGCCCGGCCCGGCGTTCACGGGGATCTCCCGCTTCTCTAAGACCGTCTTGCCCGCGCCATAAGCGATGATCTCCGCCGTATCGACCCGGGCGCTCACGTTGACCGTGAGGGTGTGGGCCTGGATGTCGGCGGAGGAGCGGCTGAGATCGACGGAGAGCTTGGCGCCGAAGCTGTACTCAACGGGGAGCTCCATCTCTTCAGCCATGCCGTCGGCGAAGATCACCCGGACATAACAGAGCGCGGAGGTGACCTTGGCGTCCCGGGCCCACTCCACCTTCTTCACCTGGTTGGCGCCGATGGCCGTCCAGGTCTTCTCGATGGTCTGGGACCCGACCTGGCACGAGACGTAGAGCTCATCCGCCGCCCGGGGCACGGTGATGACCAAAGCCGGCTTCTCGTTGCTCGCAGGGTTCGGGTTGTAGCCGAGCTGCAGATCCCCAGCGAGGGCCGCGGGAAGGAGCGCCAGAGCGATCATGTGACCTCCAGAGAGAGTGGCTTGTCTAACCCACCGAGGGCGGGCTTGGGGTGGGCGTCTGACCCGCGTCAGGGTCTCGGTGTTCCCAGGGGCGGCGGGGGCCGATGGATCGCTGCTATCCTGGGGCGAACGGAGGAAGACATGAAGACCATTCCGCTCTGGCTCACCTTGGGGCTCTTCGCCTGCGGCGACAAAGACGACACGACCACCGACGACAGCGAGGCCACCGACGACAGCGAGGCCACCGACGACAGCGGCACCGAGGGTGATGCTGACGCCGACAGCGACGCCGACTCAGACACCGACGCCGACAGCGACGCCGACACCGACAGCGACTCCGACGCCGACCCCCAGCAGGATCCCGTCTGGGAGACCATCGACACCGAGGGCTGTGAGGAGGTCTCGGGCTCCACCGACGTGCCCGGCGCGGTCTCGGTGTATGTCGGCGAGTTCACCAAGAGCGGCAGCACCTTCACCGGCAAAGAGACCTGGGCGCTCTACGCGAACGCGGCGTGGAAGGCCTCCGGCGAGGACGACTGCAAGATCGTCTGGAACATCACCGGCGTGACCTCGGGCGTGGGCGCCTGCTCGTCCTGCGACTACGGGATGAGCATCTCCGCCACCCTCGACGTCGGCGCGACGAGCTGCCCCGAGGGGCTGTACGAGGGCGAAGAGAGCTACACCGTCACCTACGGGGTTGACGAGCCCGGCGACGGCTCGGCGAGCTTCTACTACGCGAGCTCCGGGAACAAGCTCGGCGTCGGGTTCGCCACGACCTCGACGATCTCCTACGCCTCTGAAGAGCGCTGCGCCTGGTTCTGACCGGGCCTCCGCCTGCTCGCGCCCAAGGGCCGAGGCCACGGGTTAAACGGTTGGGTCCCGAGCAAAGATGGAGACCCCATGCGGATCGTGTCCTGGAACGTCAACGGCCTACGCGCGGCGATGCAGAAGGGCTTTGAGGGCTGGATGGCGCAGGAAGACGCCGACGTCATCTGCCTCCAAGAGACCAAACTCCAAGCCGACCAGATCCCCGCCTCGCTCAACCCGCCTCCAGGCGGCGAGTCCCACTGGAGCCACGCCGAGAAGAAGGGCTACTCCGGCGTGGCGATGTTGGTGAAGGGGGCGCGGCCGCGCTCGGTGGAGATCGGCTTCGGCCCCCGGCGTTACGACGAAGAGGGCCGGGTGCTCGTCGCCGATTATGGCCGCTTCTTGCTCGTGAACGGCTACTTCCCCAGCGGCAGCTCGGGCATGGAGCGGGTGGACTTTAAGCTGGAGTTTTACCGCGACCTCACCGACTGGCTCGCCGAGCGGCGCCAAGAGGGACGCGGCGTCATCATCGTCGGCGACCTCAACACCGCCCGGCACGAGCTTGACCTCGCCCGCCCCGACACCAACCGCACCACCTCGGGTTTTATGCCCGTCGAGCGTGACGCGTTGGAGCGCATCTTCGACCTCGGCTTCGTCGACACCTTCCGCATGTTCCAGCCCGAGGGTGGGCATTATTCGTGGTGGTCCCAGCGGGCGGGCTCTCGTGAGAGAAACGTCGGCTGGCGCATCGACTATGTGCTCGTGAGTGAGGATCTGCGCGGGGCGGTGCGCGGCGCCACCATTCACCCCGACGTGATGGGCTCGGATCATTGCCCGGTGAGCGTCGATCTGGCGCTCTGAGCCCGCCCAGCTTGCGTCCCGCCACCCTTGGGCTCATCCTAAAGCGGACTGAGGCTGAGGAGCGCAAGGTGTCGGGAACGAAGAAGGTCGCGCTGGTGCTCGCGGGCGGCGGCGCGCGCGGCGCGTATGAGGCTGGGGCGCTGCGGTTTATCCTCTCCGAGCTGTCGCCCCAGCTCCCGTCCCCGGTGCGTTTTCAGATCATCTGCGGCACCTCAGCGGGCGCGCTCAACGGCGCCTTCATCGCGGGCAGCGGGGATCACGCCGAGACGGCCCGGGCGCTGTCGTCGATCTGGCAGGCCATGGAGATCTCCCAGGTCTTTAATTTCACGGCCTTGGACATGCTGCGCTCCCCGTCGCGGCTGTGGCAGCGACCGGCGGCGAACGAGGCCGAACGAAGCGCGCTCTTGGACGCCGCGCCGCTGCACGCCTTGGTCAGACGAATGTTCCCCGCCGAGGGCCTGCGCCGCCGCCTCAGCTCGGGGGAGCTCTTGGCCTTGGCGGTCTCGGCCACGGAGGTCGCCACGGGGCGAAACCTCATCTTTCTGCAGCGCCACCGCCCCGGCCCCCACGAAGACATCCCTTATGCCCAGATGGTGATGCGGGAGTCCACGCTCACCCCCAACCATGTGCTCGCCAGCGCGGCGATCCCGTTCTTGTTCCCGCCGATGGAGGTTGACGGCCGCTACTTTTTGGACGGCGCCCTGCGCCAGAACACGCCGCTCTCCCCTGCCCTGCGCCTCGGCGCGGAGAAGGTGCTCGTGGTCGGCGTCAAGCGGGCCTTCGTCGTGGAGGACGCGCAGACCGTAGAGCAGGCCGACCGGCCGCCGAGCCTCACCTTCTTGATGGGCAAGGCGCTGAACGCCCTGACCCTCGACCCCCTGGAGCGTGACCTGAAGGCCGTCGAGCGCTACAACGCGCTCTTTCGTTGGGGCGTAGAGACCTACGGACCCGACTTTATGGACAAGCTCAACGCCCAGCTTCGCCCTGAGCCCGGGACGGAGTACCGCGCCGTGCGCACGGCCTTGATCTTGCCAAAGGCCAACTTAGGCCGCCTCGCCGCCGAGGCGTTTCGGTTGACGCCGCCCAAAGCGCCCTACGCCTCTCGCCTGCTCCTGCGTTTTATCGCCGAGAGCGAAGACGAAGGTGAGGCCGACACGCTCTCCTATCTGCTCTTTGACCGCGCCTACACCGCCGAGGTGGAGCAGCTCGGGTTTGAGGACGCCCGATCCCAAGCCGAGGAGCTCGCGCGCTTCTTTGGCGAAGATTGACCAGCCCGCAGACCCCTCCTGGCGCAACGCCGCGCGAAGAACGCGCTATAGGAGGCCGCAACAGACGGCGCGTCGCTCCCGGCGCCGATGGAGATCGTGATGCCCGCAGAGATCGGCCAACCCGCCCCCGAGTTCACCGCCGCCGCCTCGACCGGCGAGCAGGTCAGCCGCGAGAGCCTTCGTGGCAAGGCCTATGTGCTCTACTTTTACCCAAAGAACGACACCCCCGGCTGCACCAAAGAGGCCTGCGGATTTCGTGACCTGGGCGCGGAGTTCGCGGCCGCTGGCGCGCAGATCTTCGGCGTGAGCGGCGACAGCCTCAAGAGCCACGACAAGTTCATCCAGAAGTACGGCCTCACCTTCCCTCTGCTCTCCGACCCCGACCACAGCCTGCACGCCGCCTTCGACACCTGGGGCGAAAAGAAGCTCTACGGGAAGGTGAGCATGGGCACGGTGCGCTCGACCTTCCTCATCGACGCCGACGGCGTCATCCGCGGGGCCTGGCGAAAGGTGAAGGTGGACGGCCACGTCGAGGCCGTGCTCGCGGCGGTGAAGGCGCTCTGAGCGGGATTGTAGCCGCTGACTACAACCTGCCGACCAGCTCCACGTCGCCGGTGAGCACGGGCTTGAGGCCTCGTGGGGTGCGGATGAGCAAGGCGCCGTCGTCGCGGATGTCTTCAGCCACGCCCTCAAGCTCGCCCACACGCACCCGGCGCCCCAAGGTGTGGGAGCGTTGACGCCAAGCCTCTAGCACCCAGCCGGGGTTGGTCTCTAGCTCCGCGGCCCGGCTGAAGATCTCCCGGACGATGCGGCCCAAGAGCGCGGCGCGGTCCACCGCGCGGCCCAGGAGCGCCAGAGAGCCCGGGTTGGGCAGCTCCGGCGGGAAGTCCGTCTGAAACACGTTGAGCCCGACGCCCAAGATCACCGCGTCGAGGCGGGGCCCGACGGTGACGAGCTCGGCGAGCACGCCGCAGACCTTTCGCCCCTCGTCATCGAGCACATCGTTGGGCCACTTGATGCGCAGATCCGTGACTTCAGCGATGGCGACGGCGGCGCCGAGGCACAGCAGCGGCGCCTGGGCCGTGGGCAGCCGTGGGCGCAAGACCAAGGAGAAGGTGAGGTTCTGGCCCTCGGACGAGCTCCAGGTGCGGCCTTGGCGACCTCGCCCCTCGGTCTGGCGCTCGGTGATGACGACGGTGCCGTGCTCCGCGCCCTCTTGGGCAAGGCGCGCGGCCTCGCGGTTTGTCGATCCGCAGCTCGGCAAGAGCAGCACCGGCCGCCCGCAGGCCCGCCGCAGCGCGGCCTCGTCCAGCGGGGGCGGCGCGCTCACAGCGGGTCTACCCGCAGCGAGAAGTCCACCCAGCGCGCCTGGTGGATGAGCCCGCCGACGGAGATGAAGTCAAGCCCCAGGCCCTTGATGCGGGCGATACGCGCGGCGTCCATGTTGCCCGAGGCCTCTAACAGCGCCTTGCCGTTGGCCCTGCGCACCGCCTCGGCCAAGGTGGCGTCGTCCATGTTGTCCAAGAGGATGACCTCGGCCCCGGCGGCGATGGCCTCGTCGAGCTGGCTGAGGTGCTCCACCTCGACCTCGATCCGCACGAGGTGATGCGCCGCCGCCCGGGCCCGGGTGATGGCCGTGGTGAGCCCACCCGCGGCGGCGATGTGGTTGTCTTTGATGAGGATCCCGTCGAAGAGGCCATAACGATGCGGTGAGGCGCCCCCATGAAGGACCGCCTCCCGCTCAAGCCCACGCAGGAGCGGCGTCGTCTTGCGGGTGCAGACCACCTTCACCTGCCCCTCAGCGGCGGCGACGATGAACGCGGTGTTCGTCGCTACGCCGGAGAGGTGCATGAGCAGGTTCAGCGCCACACGCTCGGCGCTGAGCACCCCCGCGAGGGGCCCGGAGAGCGTACACAGCACGTCTCCAGGCGCTAGGCGGTCGCCGTCTTGGGCGAGCGGCGTCCAGGACACGCCCAGACGCTCAAACACGCGGCGGGCGGCGCGAACCCCCGAGACGACCAACGCCTGCTTGGCCACGATCCGCGCGGTGCCCAACAAGTCGGGCGGCACGATCGCTTCAGTGGTGAGGTCCCCGGGGCCGAGGTCCTCCTCAAGGGCCAGACGGACGAGCTCGTCGAGGTTCATGGCGCCGCCCTCCCCTTAGGCCAGGCTCGCGCGGGAGGCGCGAAGCTGGGTGAGCCGCTGGTCGGCCAAGGCGAGCTTCTCGCGGAAGCCGACCACGACGTCCGCCGGAGCGCGGTCCATAAAGCCGGGGTTGTTCAGGCGTTTCTCAAGATCGCTCTTGTCTTTCTCGACCCGGGCGATCTCTTTGTCGAGGCGCGCCCGCTCGGCCACCAGATCGATCACGCCGTCCAGCGGCGTGAACAGGTCGGCCCCGGCGATGGCCGCGGCGGCGGCGCCTTTGGGGGCCTCGCCAGTGATCAGCTCCACACGCTCCACGGCGGCGAGCTGGCGTAAGGCCGAGGCGTGCTTGAGCAGGGCCGGGGCGCGCTCTCCACGGGCGAGGAGCGGCAAGACCTGCTTGTTCTGCAGGCCGATCTCCGCCCGGGCCCGGCGCTGGGCGGTGACGGCCTCTTGGAGCGTCGCCACCTCAGCGAGCACCGTCGGATCCTCGGGGAACTCGGTCACCTTGGGGAAGGCCGCGAGCATCACCGTGCCCGAGGCGCCGGGGAGGCGCTGGTAGAGCTCCTCGCTCAAAAACGGCATCAGCGGGTGCATGAGCCGCGCCACCGCCGAGAACACCCGCACCAAGGTGTGCTGGGCCGCCTGACGCCCCTCGCCGCCGCCGTAGATCGCCGGCTTGGAGAGCTCCAGGTACCAGTCGCACAGCTCGCCCCAGGTGAAGGCGTGCAGCTCGTTCGCCGCGTCGTTGAAGCGGTAGCCGTCAAGCCCCTCACGCACCCGGGCCGTGGCCGCGCCCAGCCGGGCCAAGATCCAGTGGTCGTACACCGAGAGCGTCGGCGTGGCCTGGGGGTCGTAGCCCTCCAGGTTTGTGTGCATGTAGCGGAACGCCTGCCAGATCTTGTTCACGAAGCGGCTCGACACCTCGACCCGGGTGTCGTCCCAGTTCATGTCGCGGCCCTGCACCGCGTGCTGAGCCAAGGTGAACCGGAAGGCGTCGGCGCCGTACTTCTCGATGGTGCCCAAAGGATCGACCACGTTGCCTTTGGTCTTGGACATCTTGTCGCCGTTCGCGTCGCGGATGAGGCCATGAATGCACACATCGCGGAACGGCGGCACGCCCATGTTGTGAATCCCGCTGAACATCATCCGGGCCACCCAGAAGAAGATGATGTCGAAGCCGGTCACCAGCACGGCCGTGGGGTACCAGGCGCGCAGGTCGTCGGTCTTCTCCGGCCAGCCCATCGTCGAGAAGGGCCACAAGGCCGAGCTGAACCAGGTGTCGAGCACGTCGGGATCTTGGCTGAGCTTCTCTGAGCCACACTTGGCGCAGGCGGACGGATCCTCCTTGGCGACGGTGATGTGGCCGCAGTCGCCGCAGGTCCAGGCGGGGATCTGGTGACCCCACCAGAGCTGCCGGGAGATGCACCAGTCGCGGATGTCACGCATCCAGGCGAAGTAGGTGTTCTCCCACTGCGACGGCACAAACCGCGTGAAGCCGTTCTCCACCGCGGCGATGGCCGGGGCCGCCAGGGGCTTCATGCGCACGAACCACTGCGTCGAGACGATGGGCTCCACTACCACGCCGCTGCGCTGGCTGCGCCCCAAGGACATGACGTGGGGCTTGGCGCCGCGATCAAAGCCGAGCTCGGCCATGGCGGTCTTCACGGCTTTGCGGGCGTCGAAGCGGTCGAGGCCGCTGAACTTGCCGCCGTTCTCGTTCACCGTCGCCGACTCATCAAAGATGTTGATGAACGGCAGGTTGTGGCGGCGCCCCACCTCATAGTCGTTGGGATCGTGGGCCGGGGTCACCTTCACCGCGCCGGTGCCGAAGGCCGGGTCCACGAGGATGGCGTCGGCGATGATGGGGATGTGGCGGTCCACCAGCGGGTTGTACACGGTCTTGCCGATGATCGCCTGGTAGCGGGGATCGTCGGGGTGTACGGCCACCGCCGTGTCGCCCAACATCGTCTCGGGGCGGGTGGTGGCCACGATGATCTCGCCGCTGCCGTCGGAGAGCGGGTAAGCGAAGCTCCAGAGCTCGCCTTGGAAGCCCTCCTCGTGCTCCACCTCAAGGTCGGAGAGCACCGTGCGACCGGCGGGATCCCAGCTCACCATGCGGGTGTCGCGGTAGATCAGGCCCTCGTCGTAGAGCTTCACGAAGACCTCCCGCACGGCGCGGGAGAGGCCATCGTCCATGGTGAAGCGCGCCCGGGACCAGTCGCAGCTCACGCCCAAGGCGCGCAACTGCAAGAAGATCTGGTCGCCGGACTGCTGCTTCCAGGCCCACACCCGGCGCAGAAACTCTTCGCGGCCTAAGGTGTGGCGGTCGAGGCCCTCTTTCCGAAGCTGCCGCTCGACCACGGACTGCGTGGCGATGCCGGCGTGGTCGGTGCCGGGGATCCACACGGCCTTGTAGCCGTCCATCCGCTTGTAGCGGATGAGGATGTCTTGGAGGGTGTTGTCGAGCGCGTGGCCCATGTGCAGCGAGCCCGTCACGTTCGGCGGCGGGATCACGATGGCGTAGGGCTCGCCGGGGGCGTTTGGGTCGCCGACGAAGTAGCCGCTCGACTCCCACCAGGGGTAGTAGCGGCGGGCGGCCTCGTGGGGGTCGTAGCTGCGGGGGAACGAGTCAGCGGGCAGATCAGTGGTAGACACGGAGAGCTCCGGACGGGGCGCGTAGCGCGGCCCCGATCGTGATCAGATGAGGAGGTATCCCGGGTGGTGGCGCGTAGGCCACACCCAGGGGCGCATCCCCAAGGCGACTTAGCGGCCGCGCTCGATGTTCTGCGCGGCGGCGCGAAGGGCCGAGGGGAGCTGGTCGGTGACGGCCTTCTCGACGGCGCCACGAACGACCTCCCGGAAGGCTGGAGAGCTCACCAGCGCGTTGCGCAGGATCGCCTCTACAACCTCCGGCAGCACCTCCATAATCGAGCGCTCCAAGGCGGCGCTCAGGACGGCCGGGTCAACACCGACGGGCTCGGCGTGACGAAACTCGCGGGGCAGAAAGCTCGCCAGCCGCTCATCGCTCAGGAGCGCGCCCTGCACAGGCTCGGGCGCGACGGGGGCCAAGGCGTCCATGGGCAGGGGCAGCGGCTCCTCTGCGCCAAGGGGCGTGAGCTGCGCGGCCTGATGGCCTGGCGCGGGGAGGATCGGCCCGATCGTGTCTTCGACTCTGGCGCGAAGGCTCGCCGGGGTGAAGGGCATCGAGATGACCCCGTCGAGACCAGCGTCTTCAGCTTGGCCCGGCTGGAGCACATCAAAGCCGCCCACGAGCAGGTAGATCAGCGCCGCAGGGTGGCGATCTCGCACCTCACGGGCGAGCTTGAGGCCGCTCAGCCCGCCGGGGAGGCGCACGGCGC
>JAKLKE010000157.1:4097-12447 GCA_023150775.1 Myxococcota bacterium | reverse complement strand
AGCGGCGATGATCGCCCGGGTGAGGGCGTCTGAGGGCCCGTCTAGGGCCTCTCCTCGGGCGCGCTCGGGCGCCGGGCGCTCGCTGAGCAGGGCGCCGTGGCGGTCGAGCACCCGGGCGCTCTCCACAAGCGGCGGCAAGCTCGGCGGCGTGGCGAGCCAGACGCCCGCCACAGCGCCCAGAACGCCGACGCTGAGCGTGCCCCAGCGGCCGAAGACGCCCAGCGTTCGGCTCACGGCGCCGTCGGGCTCACCTGGGCCACGGTCGCCTGACCGACGACAAACCGCCCGGCCTCGGTGCGACCGAAGAGGTGCGGCCGGTACATGTCTTCAGCCAAAGCCGCCGGGTAGCTGTAGTCCCCGGGGGTCGTGGCCCGGGCGAGGTAGGTGTAGACGTGAACACCGGCGGGCATCCAGTCGGCGTAGAGCGCCACGGCGTCATCCCGCAGCTCGCGGTGGTTAAACACCCACGAGGACCACTGGAGCGGCGCGTCGGCCTCACCGCCGCTGTCCCACCAGCCGGAGTAGCCCGAGTCTTCGGCCTCGTCCCCAAACGCCGAGGCCGTCGTCTTAAACACGGTGTTCTCGGCCTCTAAACCGGCGGGGAGCGGGTCGACCACCGCGACGTTCACCCGGTCGATGGGCGTGGTGACCGTGAGCGTGATCTCCACGAGCGCGCCGGGGGTGACGGCCTTGGCCGCGCCGTCGCCCTCCAGGAGCCGCATGGTGCGCTTGACGGTGAAGCCCGCGTCTTCAGGGGGCATCTCGGCCAAGGCGTAAGACAGCCGCGCCTCGTAGTACAAGAGGCCGTCGGCGCCGATGGTGAGCGGGCCGTCTTTGAGCTCGCCCATCGGCACCTTCGCCCGGGCGGACAGCGCCGTGGGGCCAAAGCTGTGCTGCAAGAGCGACGCGCCGCCTAAGCTGACCGTGGCGGTGCCAGGGGCGTCCTTCTCGCGCTGGCGCACGAAGTCGGCCAGGGCGGCGAAGGCCCGGGCGGTGGTGTAGGTGTTTGACCAAGCCTGGCCCTTGCGGGAGTTGACGAGGCCCCGGGCGAGGCGCTCGGCGAGCACATGCTCGGGAAACGCCACCAAGATCGCCGAGAGCCCCGCCGCGGACGGCGCCTGATCCCCGCCCCACAAGGCGGCGGCGCGGCTCTGGTCGGGCTCACGAAGCACGGCGGCGTCGGCCTCCACAAACAGGCGGCCCTCCAAGCGGCGAAGCAGCTCGTCCGCGCGTTTGTCTTTGCCGCTGGTACGGCTGATGGTCTCTAGAAGCTCGGCGGTGGCCTCGGTCGAGAGCATCGCCGAGTCCTTATACAGCCCGGCGTTAAAGCCCGCGTCCCCTTTGCCCAGCCGCGCGAGGCTCAAGGCCACCCGAGACTGCGCGCTGCGGGTCATCTCGCGGCTCCACCACGTCGGCACGTGTTTGCCCGACAAGAACTGCCGCAAGAGCTGCACGGCGTCGTCTTTGATGGGCTGGCCCGCGCGCTGCAGCACCTCCAAGGCGTAAGCCGTCGCCAAGGGAGACCGCTCGCGGCTGCCCGCCCAGTAGGTGTAGCCGCCTTGGGGGTGCTCAAAGGTGCGCAGCCGGGCTAAACCGGCCTGGATCCGCTCGTCGAGCTGGGCTTCCGTGTAGCGACTGCCGACCTTGGGGCCGAGCTCTTTGGCCAACAAGAGCGCGAAGAGTTTGCTCGTCGTCTGCTCCAGACAGCCGTGGGGGTAATCCACGAGGTAGTCGAGCGCCGTGTCCGTGCCGACGAGCACCGTAGACGACACGAGCACGTCTAGGCCGCCGACCTCCGCCAGGGCCCCCGCCGGGCGGGTGATCTGCTCGGTGACCTGGCCGGCGCGCACCACACCCGTCGTGGAGACCACGTCGGCGGGCACCGGGCGCAGCACGGGGATCGAGTGCACGACGGCGTCTTTGTCCCGGCCCGAGTCCACGGTGAAGGTGAACTTGGCCGTGCCGACGACCGGGTCCAGGAGCGCGAAGGGCACCTCGACGGCCCCCATCGCGGGCACGGTGACGGTGACCGGCGAGCCCTTGAGCGTGAGCCCCGTGGCCTCGGCGGTGACGACCACCTCCCGCTCCTCGTCGCGGTTGTTGTGCACGACCACGCCGGCCATGGCGCGGTCGCCCACCCGCAGCACCCGCGGCAAGGCCGGGCGGGCGATGAGCGGGCGGCTCACCCGGAGCTGGGCGTCGTCGGCGCCGAAGCCATCAGCGCCGTGATGCACCACGGCCATGAGCTGAAAGGTGGTGAGGTTGTCGGGCAGGCGGAAAGACACGTCTACGTCGCCGTCTTTGCCCGTGCGGAGATCGGCGTTCCAGTACGGCGTCGTGATGAAGTCTTTGCGCACGACGTTGGGATCGGCGCCGCCGCCGCCGGGGTTGGCGCCCTTCACGAGGTACTCCGCGCGGCTCAGGACGCGGGTGCGGCTGTCGGCCACGGCGACGCGCAGGGGGTGGAGGGCGTAGAAGGTGTCGAAGGGGTTGGGCACGGTGTAGCCCGTGAGGCTCAAGACGCCGTAGTCCACGGCGTAGAGCACGACCTGGGCGTCCGCCGCCGGGGCGCCGCCGCGACGGGCCCGCACCTTCACCTTGACGGTGTCGCCGGGCTGGTAGACCTCGTTGTCGGAGAGCACCTCGACCTCAACCTTCCGGCCGGACGGGCTCACCTTGAGCTGGGTGTAGCCGAAGAAGGCCTCGGGCACGCCGCCGCGGGGGTCGAGGGCCGGGGGCGCGCCCTCGACGAGCACCACGCCGACATACACGTTGGGCACGGCGTCTTCACCGAGGGGGATCTGCACCGACTCGGCGGACTCTTTGAGCTGGATGACCTTGCGGGTGAGCACCCCCTCACGCTCGACGGTCACCAGGGCGTGCAGGCCTGCCTTGGGGGCCTTGATCAAGATGTTGGCGACATCACCAGGCGCGTACTCCTTCTTATCTGCGATAAGCTCAACCTGGTTGGACTCGCCCCGGGCCCAGGAGGCCCCGGCGCCCGCGACGTAGAGGCCGTCTTCGCTGATGGCCTGGCGACCGGCGGCGTCCCGCGCCTTGGCGGTGACGACGTAGTAGCCGCCGCTCGGCGGGGTGAAACGCACGGCGACGGGCTCGTCATCGCTAGAGACCGTCTGGAGATCGACGACCTCATCCTTAGGCGTGCTCACCCAGGTCCAGCGCCCGTCCATGTCTTTCTGGCGCACGGTGTCCCAGGTGCGGCGGGCGATCTGCAGCTCGACGGGCACGCCGTCCTGGGGCTCGCCCTCGGGGGTGACCGCCACCAGAGACACCGAGGTCTCTTCGCCGGCCACACCCAAGGCGCTGCGAGGGCGCAGGCCGAGGTAGACGTCGGCGGGGTGAACGATGACCTCGCGGCGGTTGGCGACCCGCTGCCGGGAGATGTCGGTCACGACGACCTCGGCCTCCAGACGCCGGGTGCGCGGGGCCTCGGTGGGCGGGATCACGAGCTCCACCAAGAGCGCGCCGTCGTCGTTGAGCACCCCTTCGCCGCTGCGCAAGGTCTCCGTGGCGTCGTAGCCGCCTTGCCAGAAGGCCCGGGCCTCGCTGGCGCCGAAGCGGTACTCCTCAAAGCCGGGGATCGTAGGCTCCGTCGTCACGGCGACGACGGTGTATTTGGCCTTCGCGCCCTTGAGCGGCGAGCCGAACAAGGTGCGCGCCTGGCCGTTGAGGCGCAGGGTGTCGCCAGCGATGAGGCTCTCGGGGCCAGCCACATCGACGCGGAACTCCGGCGCCCGGTAGGCGTAGACCGGCACGTCAATGTACGCGCTGCGCTCTTGGCCGTCGGCGGTCACGTCCACCCGGCAGCCCCCGCCGCCGAGCGGCATCTCTTGGGGCAAGTTCAGGTCAAAGGCGCCCATCCCGGCGTTGAGTTTACCCTCCCCTTTGGCGTAGTCCGCGCCGCGCACGTCGCTGCAGGCCCAGGTGTACTCCCCAGCATCGGGCAGGCTGAGGCCCGTGGCGCTGGCGAGGCGGGCGGAGAAGGCCACATGGGCGGCCTCGCCCGGGCGATAGACGCCGCGGTCGGCGAAGCTGAACAGGCGCAGCTCGGCGGCTTGGTTGGGCTGGTCGTAGTTGACGCCGTAGCGCCACAGGCTCACGTCGTCGTTGTCCAAGGAGACGACGGTGAGCGCGCCGGCCTGGCTCTTCACCACGGCGAAGAGGCCCTCGGACCACCGCGACCACTCCGGGGGGAGCTCAAAGCGCGCGTCGATGAGCGCGTCCGCGGAGGCGCCCTGCTCAAAGAGCTTCACACCTTTGTCGCCGCCGGTGAACAGGGCCAAGGAGGCCCCGGCCTCGGGGGCGCCCGTCGAGAGGCTCGTCGCCCACACCGTCGCGCCGTTGGGGCCGAGCTTCACCGTCGCGCCGAGGTCGGTCACCTGCAAGGTCGAGGTGTGAACATAAGGCTCGTCGTTCCAGCCTTTGTAGTCGGGAGACCACACCTCAACCCGCAGGATGCCTTTGCCGTCGGCGAGGTACGGGCGGAGGTCTAAGGTGTCGATGTGAACGGCGTCATCGAGGGCACGGTCGGTGAACAGGGCGATCTGGGTGGCCTCGTTGAACGGCGCGCCCCCGACGGGGTCGGCGTAGCCCCGGGCGGCGGGCCCGACGAGGTCGGCCACACGCAGGCGGGTGACCTTGGCGTAGAGCGTGCGCAGGTTTCGGCTGCGCAGCGGCAGCTCCGGCGGGTTGTTCGCCGGGTACACCTGGGTGCCTTGGGGGGCGTGCACCATGGGCTCGTAGTGCCCGGTGGTGAAGGTCCAGGACGTCGGCGCGGTCGTGGTCTGGCCGTAGGTGTCGGTGACCCCCGCCGCCACGGTGACGGTGTAGGTCGTCATCGGGGCGAGGCGCAGGCCGTGGTACCAGCTCTGCGACGTGTAGCCCTCGGCGGGGCGGAAGCCGTCCGGCGGCGCGGGGGTGATGGTGAGCCGCTTGTTGATCTCTTCGCCGTCGGTGCTCGTGGCCAAGGATAGGCGGATGGCGCTGTAGGGGTCGACGGCGTCGCCGGTGGGGCCATCGACGGTGAGCTTCGGCGGCGGGATGGTGCGCAGCTTGATCACCGTGTCCGTCGCGAGGCCCAGGGTGCCTTCAGCGCCCCGCAGCCCGGCGGGCAAGGTGAAGGTGTAGGCCGTGTCTTTTTGGAACGGGGCCCGCACCTCCACCGCGCGCCGGAGATCATCGGGCAGGCGGCGCGGGTCGTCGTCCTTCTTGCTGACCGCGCTCACCTTCACGGCCAAGGCCGCGCCGCGCTCAGGGCGCACGACGAGCCCGGCCTGAATCACCGCCGGATCGACGGGCTGGTTGAACAGCAGGGTGACCGGAGCGTCGGGGGCGAGGTCGTCGCTGCCTTCAGAAGGGTCGCTGCGTTTGAAGGCCGGGCGCTCGGTGGTGAAGCGGAAGCTGAGCTCCTTGCTGAGCGTCGAGCCGTCCACGGCGGCGACCCCGGCGGGCACCGTACACACGAGCTCGCTGGCGTTGGGGAAGGCGCCGCTCGTGGGCAGCCACACCGCCGTCGAGGTGCCCGCCCAGCGGGCCCGGCCCTCGACGTTGGGGCCGCAGGAGAGCGGCGGGGTGGCGGCGTCGAGGCCGCTCAGGGCCACCATCGGGCGGTCAAAGACGACGACGGCCTGCTCAACGTCGGTCTGGGGGCCTTGGGGGCCGACGAGCACCGGCGTCACGCCCTCTCCGGCGACGTAACCTTCGGGGGGGCTCAAGAGGCCCGCGCGCAGCGGCCGCGCGTCGTCGGCGCCGCCGTCTGAAGAGCCCAAGGTCGTCGGCGCGCCTTGCAGCACGAGAGACGCCAGCTCCGCGTTCACCCCCGCGTTGTCCCGATCCCCACATGCGAGCGCGAAGAGCATGAGCAGCATCGGCAGACTCCTTCTTTGGCCCCTGCCCTATCCCCGCGCTTAGAACGGGGCCAATCGGAGATCGCCCCTGTCAGCCTGAACGAGGCCGCCCGCCGTTGGAGTATGCTGAAGGCCACGCACAGGATGGCGCTCATGCTCGACAACCGCCCTCGCCTGCTCTCCGTGGGCACCGCCAACCCGCCAGACAGCTACTCCCAAGAGGATCTGCTGGCGCGTTTCCCCGTGCCAGATCCCGAGATTCGCGCCATCTTCCGCTCGGCGCACATCCAGAAGCGGCACCTGTACCTGCCCCCGGCGGACACCCAGAGCGCCCCGTCGGAGACCCAAGGCCAGCTCCTCAAAAAACACCTCCAGGGCGCGCTAGAGATCGGCCCCCAGGCCGTCGCCGCCTGCCTCGGGCCCCTGGGCCTCAGCCCCCGCGACATCGACTACCTCGCCGTCGTCACCACGACGGGCTTTCTGGCGCCGGGGCTCTCGGCCCACATCATCAAGGCCGCGGGCTTTCGTGAGGACTGCTCCCGCTTGGACATCGTGGGCATGGGCTGCAACGCCGGGCTCAACGGCCTCAACCCCGTGGCGAGCTGGGCGATGGCCAACCCGGGCCGCACGGCGATGATGCTCTGCGTCGAGATCTGCTCTGCCGCGTATGTGTTCGACCGCACCATGCGCACGGCCATCGTGAACAGCCTCTTTGGCGACGGCTCCGCCGCCGTGGTCGTGCGCGCCGACCCCAACGACGAGCGGCGCTTCGCCCCCCGGGTGCTCGGCTTCAACAGCCAGCTCATCCCCTCCGCCATTGGCGCCATGCGCTACGACTGGGACGAAGAGGCCCACAAGTTCAGCTTCTTCTTGGACCGCGACATCCCCTACGTCGTCGGCGCCTTCGCCGAGCGCCCGGTGAACCGCCTCTTGGCCTCGTTTGGGCTCAAACGTCGGGACATCGCCCACTGGATCGTGCACTCCGGCGGCAAGAAGGTCGTGGACGCGATCAAGTACAACATCGGGCTCTCAGAACACGACGTGCGGCACACCTCGTCGGTCTTGCGAGACTTCGGCAACCTCAGCTCGGCGAGCTTCTTGTTCTCGTTCAAGCGGCTCCTCGACGAGGGCCAGGTCAAGCGCGGCGACTTCATGGTGATGATGACCATGGGGCCGGGCTCCACGGTCGAGACGGCGCTTCTGCGCTGGTGAGCCCTCGGGTTGACCACCCCTTGACGCCATCGGGTGTACCCTAAGGCCAGCATGACGCTCCCCCTGACCCAGTGGTGGCCGCTCCTCGTGGGGCCGCTGCTCATCGCCGCCTTCGCGCCTCGGGACGAGGGCGCCGCCGCGCCTTGGCGCACCGGCCCGGAGCTGGCCCGGGCGACGCTCTGCGGTGGGCTCGTCGCCGCGATGAGCACGCTGTGGCTCGTGCGTTTCACCTACCCCCTCAAGCCCTGGATGGCGTCGGACTTCTACGAGTACTGCGCCTCCGTCGGCGCGGTGCGCGCCCCCCACACCGGCCTGATGTCCGCCCAGCGCTCGGCGTTCACGGCGCTGCCCTCAGCCTGGCTCTCCGAGAGCTTCGGCCTCATCGACGGCATGGGCCTCGCGGCGAGTCTGGCGATGTTTGTGTTTGGCGTCGGGCTCTACCTCTGGGGCCGGGCCCTCGGCGGCGTGAGCGCGGGGCTGATCACGGCGCTCGTCGGCCCAGCCTTCCCGCCGCTCGTGGCGCTCTCGCGAAACCTCTCGTTTTACCCCGAGAGCACGGCGATCTTCACCCTCGGCGCGGCCTGCGGGGCCTTGGCGCTGCGTTACCGGACCCCAGCCGCCCTCCTCGCCGGCGCCGCCGGTGCCGGTCTCTGCTTCTTGGTAGACCCTCGGGGCCTGTTCTTCGGCTTGCCGGTGCTCTGCGCGACGCTGCTCGCCGCCCTGTGGAGTCACCCCCGCCATTGGCCGATGAACCTCTCCCTCGTCACCACGGTGATGGTGGCGGCCTGGTTCTTGGGCAAGACGGCCTACGCCGACGCGCACTCCTTGGAGGGCACCATGGACCTCCGGATGCGTATCCAAGACCGCGGCTTGGCGACCGGGGCGCTGAGGCCGCCGTTTATGGCCTACAACCAGTACATCTGGGGGCGGTCGGACCCGCTGGGCATCCCGAACACCGTCCGCTGGACGCTGGAGGAGAGCCTCGCGGTGCCCAAGACCACCCTCGACGAGCAGACCCTACGCAACATCGAGGGCCTGCTCTCGCCCTGGCGTGACGGGATCTTGGCCCTGAGCGCCCTGGCGCTCTTGAGCCTCACCCGTGGGCCCGAGCGCCTTCCGAGGCTCCTCGCGCTCATCGCCGGCGTTGTGCCCTTTCTCGCCGCGCTCTCCGGCGCGATCACCGTGCAGTTCGCCCGGCCGCATTACCTCGCCAACGCGATGCCCTTCTTCCCGCTGATGGTGGGCCTCGGCGTCGCCGCCTTGTTGAGCCT
>JAKLKE010000157.1:0-4087 GCA_023150775.1 Myxococcota bacterium | reverse complement strand
GCCTGCCCTCGCCGATCTTCGGCAAAGATCCCGCCTCAGGGCCACGCTCGTGGGCCCGGCCCATCGCCGCCTTCGTGCTGGGCCTCGTCTTGACCCTGGGCGGCCTGCCGAGCCCGCTCTCCCCGACGGCGGCCTGGCGCGAGCCGTTCCCCCAGGCCGACGACGACATCCGCACCGCCGTGCGTCGCGCCCAAGCCGGTGCCGCGGGGGAGCTCGACCCGATGCGCGCGGCCTGTGTCACCGCGCTGATTGCCGACGTGGAGGCGGGGCGCCCCATCGCCGGCGCGCTCTTCGGCGGCGTCGCGCCCTGAGGCGCAGCGTGTAAGATTGCCCAGGCTGGGAGCGCGCTCTGCTGAACGCTGGTGACATCGTCGAGGGTCGTTACGTCGTCGAGGCCACCCTCGGCCAAGGCGCCATGGCGTCGGTGTACCGGGTGCGCCACCTCGCCTTGGGCAGCCCCCACGCCCTCAAGGTGCTCAACGCGGAGCTCGCCCAAGACGCCGACCTGCGCGAGCGGTTCTTGGCTGAAGGCCGCATTCAAGCGCAGCTTCGGCACCCTCACATCGTCGCCGTCACCGACATCGCCACCGACCCCGTGCCGGGCCTGGTGATGGAGCTCATCGACGGCGAGACCTTGGAGGACCACGTCCGGGCCAAGGCCGAGACCTTGGCCATCGCCGAGATCGTCGAGATCCTCCTGCCCGTGCTCGACGCCGTCGGAGAGGCCCACCGCCACGGCATCGTGCACCGCGACCTCAAGCCCTCCAACATCCTCTTGGGCCGGGGGAGCCGCGGCAAGCTCCGCCCCGTCGTGGCGGACTTCGGCATCGCCAAGGTGGTGAGTGACCACCTGCAGACCGGGCGAAAGGCCACCCGCACCGGCGTGCGTGTCGGGACGCTGCTGTACATGAGCCCGGAGCAGGTGCGCGGAGAGGCCAACTTAGACGCTCGCTCCGACATCTTCGCCTTGGGCGCGATCCTCTATGAGCTCGTCACCGGCAGGGTCGCTTTTGACGCGCCGAGCGAGTACGACGCGATGAAAAACATCGTGGAGGGCCGGTTTTTGCCCCCCACGCGCGGCTTAGGCCCCGTCGATCCCGTGCTCGACGCCTGCATTCGGAAGGCCTTGGCCACCCGGCCCGAGGAGCGTTTCCCCGACTGCAGCGCCTTTGGCAAGCTGCTCGCCCAGGCCGGTCAGAGAGACGTCGCGCTGCCCACGCGCCCGAGCGCGAGCATGGTGGCGACCCAGCGCCCCGAGGCCGTTGAGGCCACACCTCCGCGCCGGGCGGTCTTGGCCGCCGCGCCGCCGCCCGCGGCCAAAGCGCCGATACCACCGCCGCTTCCGCCCTCTCTGCCCGAGCGCCTCGACCAGTCCCGAGACACAGTGAACTGGCTGCGTATTGACGACGCCAGCCGACAAGGCACCCGCGCCTTGTTGCTCTCGCTCGCGGGGTTCTGCTGCTGCCCCGTCTTTGCGCACCTCGCGGCGGTGCTCATGGCCTCGGACTCGCGCCGCGTGTACCGCGACGAGGGCGTCTATGGCCACGGCCGCTGGAAGGCGGACTTCGCGTTTCTGTTCGGCTGGGTTGGCCTCTTGGGCGGAATGCTCATGGTGCTGACGTATTGGATCAACAAGTAGGGCTGACCGGCCCCTCCCGTCGTGTGTTGTGACATGCTACCCGACGGATTGACGCGCGGAGGCGCCATGAACTGCCCTCGATGCCAACACCCGAACCCTGACGGCGAACGCTACTGCGAGATCTGCGGCGTCGACCTCAGCGGCGTGCAGATCGCCCCTCGCCCCCAAGCGCCGCCGCCCCCGCCGCCGCCCGCGGTGCCAAACCCCCACGCGAAGCGCCGAACGCTCTACGACCCGGGGCCGGCCTCGCCGCCGCGGCCCCAAGGCCCGCTGCCCGGCGCCGATGAGGTGTTCTCCCGGAGCCTGCCGCCCCGAGCCGCCTTAGACCCGAACGATCCTTTCGGGGCCAGCGCCGCCCGGGCCACGGCGATCGGCCCGACGACGCCCCAGGCGCCTCAAGCTCCGCCGCCTCCTCCCGCCGCGCCACGACCGGCGGCGGCGAGCCCCCGCACCATCGTCGAGCGCCCGGCGGGCCCGGCGGGGCCGAGCGCCCAGGTGCGCGGCGCCCTGCTCGATCCCCGCTACGGCCGCCTTCACGCGCTGCGTGTGGGCCGAAACACCGTCGGGCGTGATCCCGATCAAGACGTTCAGGTTGAAGATGGGCGGGTGAGCGGGCGTCACGGCTTCCTCTTCATCAAGGAGAGCGGCGAGGCCAGCTTTATGGACGTCTCAACGAACGGCAGCGTGGTGAACGGCGCCGCGCTTCATGGTGAGGTCGCGGAGGTGAGCCATGGCGCGGTGCTCAAGCTCGGCGGCGCGGCGATGATCCTCTTGCTCGTGCCGCCCCAGACCCTCCGCGAGGCCGGGCTGTGACGACGGGGCTCCTCACCTGGCTGCTCTCCGCCGCTCTGGCCGGGGAGTCGCTGAGCGTCACCGCCTTGCCCCCCGCCGAGCAAGGCCACGCCCGGGCCCAGATTGAGCTGCAGGATCTCAGCCACCAGCAGGCGATCTCCGGGGCCGCGCCGACGGCGACGCTGCGCGCGGTGGTCGGCCAAGGCCAGGCCGCCGTCGGCAAGATCACGCCGCTCTACACGAGCGACGAGCCCGTCTACACCGTGATGGCCTTTGACCAGTCCGGCTCGTTTAAGCGCCACTGGGCGGCGGCGTTTGACCTCGCCGAGGGCTTCGCCACGGCCTTGCCCACGGGCAAACACAGCGTCGAGGTCACCACCTTAGGCGTGCAGTTTATCCGCCAAGGTGTGGTGACCGACGGGCCGGGGCTCACCGCCCTGCTCAACCGGGTCGAGGCCCAGGGCTCGGGGCAGTCGGCGACGCGGCTCAAGGGCTTTGTGCGCGACGCCATCGATCTGGCCGCCGCCGGTCAGCCCCTCGCCAGCGGCGGGGCGCGGCAGGTCATCGTGTTCACCGATGGCGGCGACGAGTCCGCCGCGTATGACGTAGACGAGATCGTCGCCTATGCTCGGGAGCGTGGCGTCATCGTGCACACCGTCGCCCATTACCAAGGCGCGAAGGTGAGCCCCGAGCGCCTCGACGAGCTCCGCCAGCTCTCCGAGGGCACAGGCGGCCGAGGGGTGCAGGTCGACAGCGCCGCCCAAGCCAAGACCGCCGTGCAGCAGCTCGGGACCTTGGCCACGCGCCTCTATTGGGTGGACCTGAGCTTCTGCGGGCTCAGCGCGGCCACGCCCCACTTCGACGACAAGCTCACCATCGAGCTGATGAGCGGCGGCAAACGCCTGGCTTGGAGCGATCCCACCCCCTTTCGGCAGAACGCCGCCGGCGCCGGGGTGACGGCCTGCGCGGGCTGCGAGGCGGGCTGCCCCAGCGGTGAGATCTGTGACGCCGGGGCCTGCAAGCCCGATCCCAACGCCAAGACGCCTCAGACCGCCGCGGCCAAAGACTCGCCGTGGTGGCCGTGGCTGCTCGCGCTCCTGGCGGCCTTGGGCCTCGGCGGACTGCTCGCGTGGCTGCTCGCCTCCCGCCGCCGAGATCGGGAGGCCCAGGTCGCCCCGGCGGTGGCCCCGCCCGCCGCGCCGCCGCCTGCCGTGGTCGCCGCGCCCGTGGCCCCCGCCGCCGAGCCCGGCTCCACCTCGGGCTGGCGTGACCCCTTCGCCACCTTCCCCGAGACCCAGCTCCACGTCGTCGGCCAGCAGCCCTCCGTCGAGCCGATCCTCCGCGTTCACAAGAGCCCGCTCAAGATCGGCGGCTCGCGGGAGGCCGGGGTTGACCTTGTGCTCAACCTGCCCCAGGTGAGCGGCCACCACGCCACGATCCAAGTGTACCCGGCGGGCGCGGTGTTCGTCACCGACCACGGCTCGACGAACGGCACCTACGTCGGCGGCCGCCGCCTCACCTCCGGGGAGCGGGTCGAGCTGCTCCCCGGCGACATCCTCTCCCTCTCTCAGCAGCTTCACCTGCGCCTCGTGCAGCCATCCCGGATGCCGACGGTGAGCCCCTCACAGCCCACCTCTCCGGCCCCGGTCGTAGCGC
>JAKLKE010000156.1 GCA_023150775.1 Myxococcota bacterium | reverse complement strand
GGGCGTCGGCGTACTGCGAATACTCCTCGGGCAAGGGCGAGAGCGTCCCGGCGAGGGGGCTCTCAACGCCGAACAGGGAAGCGACGGCCCAGATCTCCGCAGACAGCGCTGAACGCTGGAGGGCGATCTCATCAAACAGCAGGCGGTTCACGAGGCTGCGGGCGACCAACCCGCGCACGGCCTGCCGCGCGTAGGCCGCCGGGGTGATGCCCTCCAGCACCGGCAGGTGGTCCTTGAGGTCGCCCTGATCCGGCAGGTAGGTGAGCAACGAGCGCAGCTCCGCCACGCTGAAGCAGCGGCGGAGGAGGTGTTCCAGGTGAAACTCGGGCGGGGTGAAGGACACGACGGCTCCGGGGAAGAACGCTCAAGGCTCAATGGCGCGAGCGCGCCGGTCTGTGATCGTACACCGCGACGAGGTGGCGTGTGGGTCGCGCGGCGCGGTGGGGAGTGTCGGCGGGTCAGCGTTGTTGTCGCCGACGCTGGCGCCCCTGTAGACGCCCGGTCCCGCCTAGACTACGATGGCCTCATGCCCATCCTCACCGCTCAGCTACACGAAGGCGAGCTCCTGCTCCAAAACGGGCCGAACGAAGGCCTGCCGCCGCTTCGCCTCGTCGTAGACGATGAGGGTGACGATCTGGACGAGGCGGAGTGGGAGCGGCTGGAGGCCGTGATCGCGGAGTCCACGGCCCAGCTCGCGCGCGGTGAGCACTACACCGCGGATGAGGTGCTGGGGATGCTTCGCGCGCTCCGTTCGTGAGCTTCCGCGTCAATGTCGCTCCCAGAGCGCGGGAGCAGGTCCGGTCCATCGGCTTGTGGTGGCTCACGCACCGCGACAAGGCCCCCACCCTCTTTGAGGACGAGCTGACCCGCGCCCTCAGCCTCTTGGCCGAGGCCCCCCAGCTCGGGGCGCGTGTGCGCTCCCGCCGCGCAGACGTCCGCCGCCTGCTGCTGCGCGCCAGCGGCTATCACGTCTAAACCGCCGTGGACCTCCAGGCTGAGATGGTCGAGGTGCTCGCTGTGTGGCATGGGGCGAGGGGGCGAGGGGGCGAGGCCCGCGGCTGTAACGGCTGTAGCGTCCGTGACGCCAGGGTCGCGCCCGCCTCCGCTCACCCAGCCTCCCCTTGAGCCCGCATCCCCACGACCAGCGCCGGGGGCGGCCCCGCGTGAGGCGGCGAGCGGGTGCCTCTCGCGGGAGCTCTGGAGGCCCACGGAGCCCTGGATGGGCGAGAGTGGGCCGAAAGCGCAGCGAGCTCCGGCCCTGGACGGGGCCGGAGTGAGCGGTCCCGCGAGAGGCACCCCGAGCGCCGCACGCAGAGGGGCCGCTCCCGGCGCGTTGAGATCGCCACGACGCTCACCGCCGGTCACCCCACCGAGAGCCCCATCCCCGAGCCGCACACCGAGCGGCCGCCCCCGGCCTCCAGCTCACCTCCCCTCACCCAGCGCTCAGCCGCCGGCCTCCACATCATCCCCCAGCGGGTCATCCTCCAGCTCGCCAAACTCCAGATCCGTCGCGCCCCACCAAAGCTCGCTCGGCAGCACGCTCTCCGCGGGCCCGTAGAGGCGCGGCGGCAGGATCAGCCGCTCGCCGGGCCGCAGGCGCGGCGCGGGCAGGGGCGGGAGCAGGCGGCGCACAGCCCGCACGTCGAGCTCCATCCGCAGCCAGGCGTAGCGGTCAAGGTCACCGGCGCCCTCAGCCTCGTCATTAAAGTCCAAGGCGGCCTGAGACTCGCGCTGATCCAGGCGGATGACGCCGTGCTCACGCAGATCCACGCTGACGTAGGGGTGCAGGTCGGTGAAGTCCACCACCTCGCCGTGGTGAATGGTCCAGAGGCCCACCACCGCGCCATACCAGAGGGTGTGGTAGGCGAAGAAGCCGTGCTCGTTCGCGCACAGCCGCTCCAGCACCCGCAGGATCGGCCCCGGCGTCGTATAGGTGTGAAGCTCCGCCCAGCGGGATCCACCGGGCTGAACGCTGCACTCCAGCACATACGCGCTGGGCCAGGTCATACCGAGATCGAGCCCTTGCGGAAGTCGCTCTCGCCCACCTTCACGTTGATCAACGCGGGCTTACCGCTGTCCAAGGCGCGGTCGATCGCCGGGCGGATGTCCTCCGGGCGCTCAACGTACTCGCCATGGCCGCCCAAGGCCTCGACCATCTTGTCGTAGCGGGTGTAATCCAGGGCCGTGGCCACGCTGCGCTCGTCGCCGAACATGTCGCGCTGGCCGCGGCGGATCTGCATCCAGGCGGCGTCGTTGCCCATCACGCCGATGAAGGGGATCTTCTGCCGGGCGGCGGCCTCGTACTCCATGCCGTTGAGGCCGAAGCTGCCGTCGCCGTAGATGATGAACACGGGCTCATCGGGGCGAGCGAGGCGCGCGGCCATGGCGTAGGACGGGCCGACGCCCAAGGTGCCCAAGGGGCCTGGGTCCATCCAGCGGCCCCCGGCGTGGGTGGCGACGAGCTTCGCCGCCGTGCCCACGATGTCGCCGCCGTCGCAGACCACGGTGGCGGCCTTGGGGATGGCCTCGCTGAGCTCCTTCGCGAAGCGTAGGGGGTTCACGGGGCTGGCGTCGCTGTGCATCTCGGGCAGCATCTTGGCGAAGGCGCGCTCCTCCATCTGGCGGCACTGGGCGACCCACTCCGAGCCCGACCGGCGCGGCGCGGCCTCGATGAGCTGGCGCATGACGAGGCCGGTGTCGCCGACGAGGCCCACCTGGGCGCCGCGGTTGTGGCCGATGACGTCGGGATCCAGATCGACCTGGATGACCTTGGTGTCGGGGCTCACCTGCTGGCCGTAGCCGAGGCGGAAGTCCCAGGGGGTGCCGAAGATCAGCACCACGTCGGCCATGGCGAGGGCCTTCGAGCGACACTGGCGGAAGAAGTGGGGGTGCTCCGGCGGCAAGGCCCCACGGGCGCCGCCGTTGAGGAAGGTCGGCAGGTCGAAGCGGGTGACAAACTCGCCGATGGTGTCGCGGTAGGGCGACCACCACCACTGCGAGCCGACGATGGCGATGGGGCGCTCGGCCTGGGCGAGCAGGTCGGCGGCGCGCTGGAGGTAGGTCGGGTCGCCGCCGGCGACGGCTTCAGTGCGGTAGGCGTCGGGCCAGTTGAGGCCCGTCGGGTCCTCCATGCCCATCAGCACGTCCAGCGGCAGCTCCAGAAACACCGGGCCGGGCACGCCGGTGGTGGCTTTGCGGAAGGCCATCGCCAGATAGTCGGGGATACGGCGCGTCTCGGGCACGGTCGCCGACCACTTGGTGATCGAGCGCATCAGGCGGACGTGATCCATCTCCTGCAAGCTGCCCATCTCTCGGGCGAAGGACGGGCCTTGGCCGCCCAGGAGGATCATCGGCGCGCCGCCGCGCTGGGCGTTGGCCACGGCGGTGACGGCGTCGGTGACGCCAGGGCCGGCGGTGACGGCGGCCACACCGGGGCGCCCCGTGGCCCGGGCCCAGCCTTCAGCGGCGTGGCCGGCGGCCTGCTCGTGGCGGAAGTCGACCACCCGGATGCCCTCGTCGAGGCAGCCATCGTAGATGTTCTGGATGTGGCCGCCGCAGAGGGTGAAGAGGTGGCTCACCCCCTCTTTGGCGAGGGCGCGGGCGACGAGCTGACCACCGTGGAGCATGTTGGGCCTCGGCATGTTGAAGATCGATGGAAGGGCGATCAGGGTAGCACCCTCACGCGGGGTCGTGTAGGCTGGGCGAATGCTCACCCCACCCCGCGCCGCGCTGCTCAGCCGCCGAAGGGCGCTCACCTTGGGCCTCATGGCCGGGATCGCGGTGAGCGTCTACGCCACGACGGATCTGGAGCCCCCGGCGCCGGGCATGAAGGTGCTCGGCGCGTCGGAGCGCGCGCTCCTCGACGCCGTGGGCGACACGCTCTTCCCCGCGGGGGCGCTGGGCCCCGCCTGGTCAAGCCTCGGCCTGAGCGACGAGGTGGACCGCCTGCTCAGCGGCGGGCTCAGCGAGAAGATGGCGACGCCATTTCGGGGGCTCTTGCGGGCCCTAGGCATGGGCGTGGCGCTCAGCCAAGGCGCACGCTTCGTCAACCTGGGCCCGGCGGAGCGGCTGGAGCTGCTCTCGGCCTTTGGAGAGGTGGGCCCTTTGCCCAAACGCCTCGCCCATGACGCCCTCAAGTCGGTGATGGCCATGGCGTACTTTGGTCACCCCGAGGTGCAGCGGGCCTTGGGTTACCACTCCTTCTGCCACGACCTGCCCCGTGAGGGCGCCTGATGCGCGGCTTCACCCCTGGAAAACACAGCTTTGAGGACTACGGCGGCGCGCTCAGCCTTGAGGTAGACGTCGCCGTCTTGGGCGCCGGGGCCGGTGGCGCCGCCGCCGCGTACGCCTTGGCCCAGGCTGGGCACACGGTCGCCGTCATCGAGGAGGGCCGCCACTGGCGCCCGGCCCAGTTTCAGCGGTCAAACCCCTGGGCCCTGCGCAACCTCTACCAAGACCAAGGCGCCCGGGCGGCCATGGGCACCGGCGGCTTCCTGCCGGTGAACGGCGGCAAAGGGGTGGGCGGCTCGACGCTCATCAACTCGGCGATCTCGTTCAAGACGCCGCCTTCAGTGCTCAAGGGCTGGCGTGAGAGCAGCGGGTTTAACCCCAAAGGCGACTTTGAGCGCCTGCTGGACGAGGTGTGGAGCACGGTGGGCGTCATCGTGAACCCCGAGCCGATTCAGGGGCGCAACAACACCATCTTTAAGCAGGGGGCCGAGGCCTTGGGGCTCAAGGGCGGCTGGTTGGAGCGCGGGGCGCCGGGCTGCACGGGCTGCGGGGCCTGCCAGATCGGCTGCCCGTCGGGCGGAAAAAACTCCGTGGACCGCACGTTTCTGGCGAAGGCCCTGCTCACGAACCGGGTGGGCGTGTACGCCGACTGCCGCGTCGAGGATCTGCCCCACGACGGCGCCCGGGTCTCCTCGGCCACGGGCCGGCTCATGGAGCCCAACGCCCAGGCCCCGGCGGGCGGCTTTGAGGTGAAGGCCAAACGGTTTGTGCTCAGCGGCGGGCCCATCGGCAGCCCGCGCCTGTTGATGCGCGCCGGGCTCGCGCCGAACGAGCACGTCGGCCAACACCTGCACTTCCACCCCGCCGCCGGGGTGTTCGGCGCCTTTGACGAGGAGATCCTGCACTGGAAGGGTGTGTCTCAGGGCTACTACGTCGACGCCTGGGACGAGGGGTACCTCTTGGAGACGAGCACGGTGACCCCGGATCTGCACTACGTCGGCCTGGGCCTGCCCTTTGGGCCCGAGCTCAACGCCGTGATGGCGGATCTGCGCAAGACGGCGTCGGCCGGGGCCATGGTCCACGACGAGGACACCGTCGGCGTCGTGAACGCCAAGAGCATCTCCTTGGAGTTTGGCGACGGCGACCGCCGCCGGATGTTGGCCGGGCTGCGGCGCTGCGCTGAGGTGTACTTCGCCGCCGGGGCGCGCTACGTCGTCTCCTCCGTCGCCGGGGCCGGGGTGATGCGGAACATGGCCCAGGTCAAGGCCCAGCTTCATGAGGCGGTGACGTTCGACCGCATCACGGCGATCTCTTCACACCCCATGGGCACCTGCCGCACCGGCGACGACCCGGCGGAGAGCGTCGTAGACCCGTCCGGCCTCGTCTGGGGAACGGACAACCTGCACGTCGCCGACGCTTCAGTCTTCCCGTCGTCGTTGGGCGTGAACCCCCAGATCACGGTGATGGCCTGCGGGCTGATGATCGGCGCCGAGGCCGCGGCCCGGGTGTAGGCGCCTCGCCTTGTTTGCGCCGGGCCCCTCGCCGCGTTCTTTTGGGGGCTCCTTCCCCTGCCCTCGGAGCCCCCTGTGAACGACCTCCTGCTGCGCGCCCTCCGGTCGGAGCCCGTCGAGCGTCCCCCCGTGTGGTTCATGCGCCAGGCCGGGCGTTACCTGCCGGAGTACCTCCAGACCCGCTCCGGCACCGACTTCTTGACCTTCTGCCGCAGCCCCGAGCTCGCCGCCGAGGTCACGTTGCAGCCCCTTCGGCGTTTCCCCTTCGACGCGAGCATCGTGTTCAACGACATCCTCGTGCCCCCCGCCGCCATGGGCCTGGACTTACGGTTTGAGGACAAACGCGGCCCCGTCTTCCGCGACCCCATCCGCCACCCCTCCGACCTCGCGCGCCTCAAGATCCCCAGCGTTCAGCGGGACATGCCCGAGGTCTTGGAGACGATCCGCCTGCTCATCCCCCAGCTCGACGTGCCGCTCTTCGGCTTCGCCGGGGCGCCGTTCACCCTCGCCGCCTACATGATCGAGGGCGGCGGCGCGAAGGAGCTGGAGAACGTCAAGGGCTTCATGTGGCGCTACCCCGAGGAGTTCAGCCGCCTGCTCACCCTGCTCAGCGATGTAGTCATCGACTACCTCAACGCCCAGATCGAGGCTGGCTGCGCCGCGGTGCAGCTCTTTGACACCTGGGCTGGCGGCCTGGACCCTCAAGACTACGCGCGCTTCGCCGCCCCCGCCGCCCGGCGCGTGTTTGAGCAGGTCAAGGGCGCCCCGGCCTTGTACTACTGCCGTGACTCGGCGGCGGTGCTCCCGGCCCTCAAGGGCCTCGGCGCCGACGCCTACGCCTTCGACTGGCGCATCGACCTGGGCACCGCCCGGGCGGTCTTGGGCACGGACGTGCCGGTGATGGGCAACCTCGACCCCGTCGCGCTCTACGGCCCGGAGGAGGTCATCCGCGAGAAGGTGCGTGAGGTGATTCAGCGCGCCGGGCCCACGGGCCACATCTTCAACATCGGCCACGGGCTCACCCCGGGCACGCCGGTGGAGGGCGTGGCGGCGGCGGTGGACGAGGTGCGGCGCTGGAGGTGGTGAGGGTCAGAGCTCGGCGGGGTCAGGCGGGAGCTCAATGGACGAGACGCCGCTGAGCGACCAGCGGCGCCCGTTGCGGACGAGGGTGCCCACAGCGCGCACCACTCGCCCGTGCTTGTGGGCCTCCAGGGCGACTCCGTAGGCGTCCGGCGGGAGGTGCACATGAATCCGCGACAGCTCACCCAGCTCGCCGCCGATGGGAACGATCACCGCGTCCCCTGCGACCGTGGGGTCCTCTCCTTGGCGCGTGAGATGCGAGACATAGCCGGTGACATCAAAGTTCTGTGCCGTGGCCTGGCCCTTGAGCTCGTTGGCGACAGCCCCCAGCCCGGTGAGGGCGTCGTGGCCGAGCGTGACGGCGCCGGACACCCCCGAGGGCGCCACGCGGTTCCGCGACCAGCGCATCGAGAGCTCCAGCGCTCCGGGGCCGCTGGTGAGGCTCATGCCCTCCAAGGCCGTGAGCAGGTTCGCGCTCACACCCTCACCGCTCATCTGAAGGAGGGGGCCGTATTCCCCACGCGCGCGGACACGGCGAACGCCCTCTAAGGTCTGCATCAATCGGGAGGTCACCCGGCGGGCGAACGGCGGGGTGGGCTCCAGGTTCCCAGGCAAAGTGAGCTGAACCTCGGGCTCCACGGGCACGATGAACCGCGCGATGAAGCTGCCGCGTTGGGTCTGACCCTCATGCACAGAGTTGAGCAGTTGGACGGCCTCCGCTCGGGTCATGCGCGGGAAGAACGGCTGCGGGCTGAGCGCGCTGTGGGCGGCGGCGAGCACAAGGTTCTTGACGCCTTCGCGCACCCGAAGCGCGTCGAGCAACGGCAAGGTGCCTCCGGCGGTGGCCTCAGAGATCACGCGGACGCTGAGCACGTCTCCCGCCGGGCCAGAGAGCTCGATGAGGAGCTGGGGCACGCTCACCGACTCTGACGCGGCGAGGGGCTCCAGAAGCTCCAACATCCGCCGAGGGTAGTCGGCGAGGTCTGGGTCCAAGGGCAGGTCGAGGGTGAGGTCACCCCGGGAGAAGATCAGCACACCAAAACGTTCGGAGAGGTCTTGGGTCAAGACCCAACCCTGACTGAGCAGGTGCTCCCGCA
The DNA here is from genome assembly GCA_023150775.1 of Myxococcota bacterium. Taxonomy (GTDB): domain Bacteria; phylum Myxococcota_A; class UBA796; order UBA796; family CAJQPC01; genus JADKFE01. The sequence goes on along the minus strand of JAKLKE010000156.1, from coordinate 4,552 downwards.
CGGCCTGGGGGCTCACGGCGCGGAGCTGGGCTTGGAGGTCGTGGTTCATAAGGTGGCTCCTTCGCTCACCCGCGTGAGGATCTGCGTGAGACCCTCCGGCGAGAGCACCTGGGCCCGGGGGATGTGCACGGTCTTCGAGGCCTGCCCGGTCACCTCGGGCATCCCCGTCATGTTCACCCAATAGGCGCACTTGCGGATGATCAAGGCGTCGATGGTGTGCGTGACGCTGTCCTGGGCGTCGTCGGGGAGCGCCAGGACCACCAAGAGGTGCGGCACACGCGCGTTCGCGCGGAGCTTGTCGTAGTGGGTGATGTCGAGGCTCCAGGCGACGTGCTCCTCGTTGACGACGTCTTGGGTGGTGGCCTTGAGCTGGAGATCGACCTTGGGTTTGCTGTACGGACCCTGTCCCAACACTCGATCGGCGCTGATCGTCACGTCGATGCAGCCCTGGTCTTGGGACCATTGACCGACGGCGAAGCCGCACGCCGCCGCGACGGCGTGGACATACGCCTTGCCGATCTCTTCTTGTTGTTGATTTGGGGTCACGCGCGCTCCGACACGGCGAGCTTAACTGAGCAGCGGAGGGGCATCATCGGCGGTCGGGCGCGTTGCCCTCGTTCTCCACCGACAACGCCCCCTGCGCCGCGCTCAACAACGCCCGAAGCTCCTCGGACTCGGGGAAGATCGCCGCGTAGGGCCCGAGCGCGCGCACGGCCTCGGCGTTGCGGCCGAGCTCCAAGAGCTGCGCGGCGAGGCGCAGGCGCAGGGGCAGGTTGAGGCGGTCGATGAGCAGGGCGTCTTGCAGGCGCTCGATGGAGAGGTCGGCCTGACCCAGCGCCCAGCGGGCCTCGGCGTCGATGCTCAGGGCCCAGACGCTCCGGGGCATCAACATGAGCGCCCGGCTGGACTCGGCGAGGGCCTCTTCTGCGCGGCCATCTTGCAGGTAGAGCGCGGCGAGCATCAGGCCCACCTCGGCGTGGTCGGGGTACAGGGCCAAGGCGTCGATGGCCAAAGACTCCGCCCGCTCGGGCTCGCCGAGCTTGAGGGCGCTCTCGACCAGACCCCGCAGAGCCTCGGGGCTCATCGGCTGGTGCTCCAGGGCCGACTGGTACCAGCCCTCGGCCCCGCGCCAGTCGCCCCAGGCGGCGTGAAAGTCGGCGAGCTGCAGCGCGAGGGTGCTGGACGGCGCCCGAAGGTACAGATCGGTGTAGCGCGCGGCGGCCTCGCCCACCTTGCCTTGGGCCCGGGTGAGCTGGGCGCGTAAGAGCGCCACGCCGTAGGTGCCGGGCATCTCCGCCTCAAGGCGGACGATGAGCGCCTCGGCCTGCTTGAGCTGGCCTTGCCCCAGGCGGCGGCGGGCCTCCCAAGTGATCGGGATGACGCCGATCACGTCCCGAGGATCCACCACCCCCGCCGGGGCGTCGGCGTCGCCGCCGAGGTAGCCCAAGGCCGAGAGCTGGGCGAGCTCTTCAGCGCTCAAGGAGGCCTCCGCCGTGGCCACGGCCTCCATGCCCGCCCGGATCGCCGCCAGGGTCGCCGCCTCGTCCGCCACGCCGCCCGCCCGGGCGCTCGTCGAGACCCGCTCGCCCTCCGCCGGGTAAAACGCGCCCCAGCCACCCTCCATGTACCGCCCGGCGGCGTCGGTGTAGGCGAACATCGGCGCCAAACCCAAGCCGAGCTGGCCGGTGAGCGCCTCGCTGTAGGGCCGCTCGCTGCCGCCCTCGCGCAGATCTTTGCCCTGAAGCCCGTCGTGCAGGGCGAGGCCCGCGAGGTTGAGCAGCGTCGGCGCGAGGTCGACGTGGCTCACCGGATCGTCCTCGCGGCTGTTGGGCGTCACGCCCGGCGCGCGCACGATGAGCGGCACCCGCACCGTGCCGTCGTGCAGCAAAAATCCGTGGGTGCGCTCGCCGCCGTCGCCGAGGCCCTCGCCGTGATCGGCGGTGATCACCACCACGCCGCCGGGCCGGGCCTCGTCAAACCAGGCGATGAGGCGGCCTAGCTCGGCGTCCGCGAAGGTGATCTCGCCGTCGTAGGGCCGCCCGGGGTGGGCGCTGAGCGCGGGCTCGGGGGGCTCGTAGGGCCAGTGGGCGTCGAAGAGGTGCACCCAGACGAAGAGGGGCTCGCCGTCTGCGGCCAGGGCGGGCAAGGTGGCCAAGGCGTCGGTGATCACCTCGTCGGCGGCGCGCTGATCGCTCCAGTCGAGCTGGGTGGGCAGGCGGCGCAGGGGGTCGTGGTACCGCTCAAAACCTTGGTTGAGCCCCCAGCGGGCCTGGGTGGGGAAGGCCGAGGTGAACGCCGCCGTGCGCCAGCCCGCCTCAGCGAAGCGCTCGGCGAGGGTGATCGCGCTCTCGGGCAGCACATAGTCGCCGTTGTCCCGCACGCCGTGGGAGGGCGGCGTGCGCCCGGTGAACAGGCTCGCGTGGGACGGGATCGTCAGCGGGCAGGTGGCGTAGGCCCGGGTGTAGACGACCCCCTGGGCGGCCACGCCATCGATCGTCGGCGTCTGAGCGAGCATGTAGCCGTAAGGGCCCAGGCGGTCGGCCCGGGTGGTGTCCAAGGTGACGAGCAAGATGGACGGCCGAGGGTCGGCGCAGGCCAAGAGCGTGAGCAGCGGGGCGACCGACAAGAACATGCGGCCCCTATAGCCAACGCCGCCGCGGCTTGGGGTAGGATGGGGCGGTTCTGTCGGGAGCGATTCAATGTCGAGACATCTGCTGACCTTAATGCTCAGCGTGCTCTTCTGTGTGTGGGTCACCGCCTGCGCCAAACGGGCTGAGGCGCCCAGCGAGGCGTATTACGGATACGCTGCGGAGGTCGCCGCCGACTACGGCGGCGCCGACGAGTCTTACGAGCGTGAGGAGCTGTCGCGGAGCCGCTCCGCCCCGGCGCCGATGGCACCTGGCAGCTCCTCCGCCTCATACAAGGCCAGCACCAGCCCCACGGCGTCGAGCGGCGGCGAAGGCAAAGGCAACAGCGGCGGCAGCGGCAGCGGCGTCACCGTGCCCAAGTCCACCCGTATGGTCTTCTACACCGGCTACGCCCAGCTCCGGGTCACCCGCCCTGAAGAGCTCGTGGACGCCGTGGCCAAGGCCGCCGAGGCCCGGGGCGGCTTCGTCGAGCGCCGCAGCCTCAGCACCATCACCGTGCGGGTGCCCGTCGCCCAGTTTGAGGACGCCTGGCGTGAGGCCTTGGGCCTGGGCGAGGTGATGTCCAAGTCCTTGACCGCCCAGGACGTCACCGAGGCCTTCCAAGACGTCGAGCTGCGCCTCGCCGCGCATCAGGCGATGCTCGTGCGTTACCAAGAGCTCCTCGCCAAGACCACTGAAGAGCAAGAGAAGCTGCGTATCCTGCGGGAGATTCAGCGGCTCAGCGAAGAGATCGACCTCATCGAGAGCCAGCTCCGCACCTTGGGCAGCCTCGCGGCCTTCTCTCGGCTCACCGTCGAGGGGGTGCCCCGGCAGGCCCTGGTCGAGCGGGCCGTGCGGGAGGAGATCGAGGGCTTCGACTTCATTCAGCGCCTCTCGCCGTTCCGCGCCGACGTCAACTATGAGGGGGAGCTGCTCAAGCTCGCCGTGCCCGTGGGCTTCGTCGCCCTAAACGACCGGGAGCACTTCTCCGCCGAGAGCGCAGACGGCGCCATCTTGCGGGCGACCAAACTTGACAACGAGCCCGCCGGGGACTCGGCGTTCTGGATCGCCGCGATTCAGGACCGCCTCGCGTCTGAGTTCGCCAGCGCCGAGCGCAGCGAGATCGGTGGCTTTCAGGTGCTGCGGCTCGTCGAGCCCGGCGCGGACGACCCCTACCGTTACCTCATCGCCGTGCGTGTCGAGGGCAAACACCTCCAGCTCGTGGAGATCGTCTACCCCGGCGCCGCCCAAGAAGAGCGCTACAGCGCCGCCGTTCGCGCCGCTTTGGCCGGGGAGGTGGGCTGATGGTCACCCTCACCGCGCTTGCCCTCTCCGCCCTCGCCTGGCTCAGCCCCGCCTTCGCCCAGGCCGATGACGCCGCCCCGGCCCACGTCGTCGCCAGCCTCGTGCTCAAGGTGCCCCAGCGAGATCAGGCCACCGACGCGCTCATCACCGAGGCCCAGCGCCTCGGCGGCTGGTTCGCCGGGCTCTCCGACAACGGCGTCTCCTTACGTGTCCCCCGGGACCAGGCCGACGCCATGATCTCCTTCGCCTTGGCCCAGGGCCTCGTCGTCGAGCGCAGCTTTAGCAGCGAAGACCTCTCCGCCCGCCTCACTGAGTCCCGGGCCCGGCTCACGGCGAGAGAGGCCGCGCTCAAGCGCTACATGGACCTCTTGCCCACGGCGAGCGCCGGGGCCGTCGTCTCCGTCGAGCGTGAGATCAACGGCCTCATCGCCCAGATCGAGTCCCTCAAGGGCCAGATTCGTGTGCTGGAGCACCACGCCGCCTGGGCCGAGCTCAACGTCTCGTTCCAGTTTCGGGAGCGCAACGCGCCCTCCCGGGGCGGCTCGTCGTCCTTCGGCTGGATCAACACCCTCAACCTCTCGGATCTCATCGAGGTCTTCCGGCTGGGCATCTGGGACCGC
>JAKLKE010000155.1 GCA_023150775.1 Myxococcota bacterium | reverse complement strand
CTTCGGCTCGGCGGCGTCGTTCATCGTCATGGGCCTCGTGCTCATCGCGGTGGTGGCGTATCTGCGCAGCCGGGATGACGAAGAGGGGGGCCTAAGATGAGCCAGCACCTCCCGCCGCGCTGGGTCATCGCGCTCACGTCCTTCGTCTACGTCTTTCTGCACGCGCCGCTGCTCGTGCTCGTGGTGTTCAGCTTCAACGACTCCAAGTTCTCGACGAGCTGGGAGGGCTTTACACTCCACTGGTACGAGCGGCTCTTTGAGCGCGCGGACCTGCTGAACGCGCTCAAGCTCTCCGTAGGCATCGGCGTGGGCTCGACGGTGATCGCGACGGCCTTGGGCACGCTCTTGGCCATGGGCCTCGCCCGGCGGCGTTTTCCGGGGCGGGCCTTTGTCGAGGCCCTGCTCTATGTGCCCGTGGTGACGCCGGAGATCGTCGTCGGCATCTCGCTCCTCATCCTGTTCGTGGCCATGGGCTTTCAGATGGGCGTCTCGACCATCCTCATCGCCCATGTCGCCTTCAACATCTCCTTCGTCACCATCGTCGTGCGCGCTCGACTAGAGGGCATGGACCGCTCGCTCCAAGAGGCCGCGATGATCCTGGGCGCGGATGAGTGGACGACCTTCTGGCGTGTCACCGTGCCCCAGCTCTGGCCGGGCATCCTCTCCGGCGCCTTGCTCTCGTTCACGATGAGCTTCGACGACTTCGTGATCACGTCCCTTGTCTCCGGGCCGGGCTCGTCCACCTTGCCCATCGTCGTCTACGGCATGGTGCGCAAGAACATCGAGCCCACCATCAACGCCATCAGCGCCGTCATCCTCGTGGTGACCGCCTTGCTCCTGTGGTTCGCGGACCGCGTGGGCGGCGAAGAGGGCGCTCCAAAGGGCCATTAAGCGCCAACTCGCCCCTTCGACTGACACGTCAAGAGCCAAACCTTCAACACCCACCCTTCGGAGCCCCCCATGTCCACAAAGCCCCCTGTTCAGACGCTCGCTGAAGACCTCCAGCAGGGCCGCCTCAGCCGCCGCGACTTCGTGCTCCAGGCCCTCGGCCTCGGGGTGAGCCTCAGCGTCGTGGGCTCGGTGTTGACCGCCTGCAGCGGCGGCGAGGGTGAAGGCGCGGGCGACGGCCCACCCGCCCCCGGCGCAGATCCCGCCGCCGACGCCAACACCTTAGAGAAGGAGCTGCGCATCTACATCTGGTCGGACTACCTGGCTGAAGACACCGTGCCCAACTTCGAGAAGGAGTTCGGCGTGAAGGCCACGGTGGACACCTACGAGTCCAACGAGGAGCTCATCGCCAAGCTGCAGTCCGGCGTCTCGGGCTACGACCTCGTCTGCCCCTCGGGCTACGCGATCACCGTGCTCAGCGCGCTGGGCCTCATCGAGAAGCTCGACGCCAGCCGCATCCCCAACCTGGGCAACATCGCCGCGACCTTCCGCAAGACGAGCTTCGACCCCAACGACGAGCTCACCGTGCCTTGGCAGTGGGGCACGACCGGCGTGGCCTACCGCAAAGACCTGCTGCCCGCGCCGCCGGACTCTTGGGCGATCTTCCACGACAAGGCCCACGCCGGGAAGATGACGATGATGGACGACATGCGCGACGTCGTCGGCGCCTGGCTGCGTTTCCGGGGCCACTCCCTGAACAGCAAAGACCCGGCCCAGCTCGCCCAGGCCAAAGCCGACGCCGTGTTGGCCAAGGCGAACCTGCAGAGCTTCCTCTCCGCGCCGGTGAAGGCCCAGCTCATCTCCGGGGATGTGCGTGTGGCCCAGCTCTGGAACGGCGACACCGCCCAGGCCGCCGCCGAGAACGACCAGATCGCCTTCGTCTTGCCCAAAGAGGGCGGCTCGATCTGGCTCGACGCCATGGTGATGCCCAAGACCGCCCCGAACAAGAAGGCCGCCCACGCCTTCCTCAACTACGTCCTGCGCCCCGAGGTGGGCGCCGCCATCTCCAACGCCACGGGCTACGGCACCCCCAACGAGAAGGCCGCGCCGCTTCTGGCCCGCCCCGTGCCGTTCCCCACGCCGGAGGAGATGGCGAAGCTGGAGTACATCCAGGATCTTGGCGCGGATGCGCAGGCTTGGGATCAGCTCTGGACGGAGATTAAGGCGGGGTGATTAGCCCAAAAACCGCTCCACCCGCCCCGCCAGCCACGCCCGGAACTCATCCGTAAACGGCGGGGCGTGCCGGGCGCCCTTCACCAGCTCGGTCTCAACGCCGGGGTGCAGCGCCCGCACACGCTCCAAGAGCGCCTCGCCGGGGAAGCTGAGGTCGCTCTCGGCGGCGACGACGAGGGTGCGGCCGCGCCACGCGCTCAGCTCGGTGTCGTTCGCCAGGGGCGGGGCGACGAGCTGGGTGTTGAAGCTCTGCATACAGGCGCCGAGCCACTGCACCCAGGCCTCGTCTTGCGTGGTGAACAAGGCGGCGGTCATGCGGCGCAAGGAGGGCTCGTGGGCGAACACACGCCAGCCGAACATCGGCAGGGCCAGGCGCCACATCGCCTCAAAGGCCGGGCCATCGACGTAGCCTGAAGGCACGAGCAGGGTGAGGCTCTTGAACCGCTCGGGGTGGGCGGCGGCGGCCCGGGAGGCGAAGAACCCACCCCAGCTCACGCCCAAGAGGTCGGCTTGGGGGATGTTCAGCTTGTCCATGACTTCAGTGACCCAGGCCCCGGCAGCCGCTTGGGTGAGCGGCAGGCGGGCGTCTTCGCTCAAGGGGGACTGGCCCAGCACGTCGAGCACGATCACCCGGCGGGTCTTGGGCAGGGGGCCCAGCTCGGCGAGCAGGTGAAAGGACGACGCCATCGCCCCGTGCACCGCGATCAGCGGCGGGGCGTCGGCGGGGCCCGCCATCGAGACGTGGGTGCGGCCAAACTGGGTCTGGACCTCGACCTCGTCGATCAGCGCGAGCACCCGGGCCTTGAAGGTGGGCAGGTGCTCCAGCAGGGAGAGACGGGCGGCCTCGCTCTTGAAGACGGTCATGGCGGCTCACTCCTTGATTGGATGAATACGTTCAATGAACACGTTCATTGAATCTTGTCCAGGGGGAACGTGGAGTTGACGAGGCCTGGACGGCCCGCCCGCCGCGCAGGAGGTCACCTTAGGACCAACCGGAGCGCCCCTGATGAGCCCCCTTCCCCTCTTCGCCCTCTGGCTTGCCCCCGTCGCCCAGGCCCAAGACACGCTCACGGCGCGGATCGTGCCCAGCCACCCTCGGCCTGGCGAGCGGGTCTATGTGGAGGTGGCGTACAGCCACGGCGGGCCGGGCGCGCTCTCCGTGCCGGTCGAGACCTTGAGCGCGCTGCAGGTGACCGGCGAGCTGTTCATCACGCGCGGCCCGCCGGAGCGGATCGTCGGCGTGGTCTCGCCCAGCGCGCCGGTCCCCGCCGACGACATCGTGTGGACGACCTTAAACCCCGGCGAGCCCCTGCGCCGGGCGCTGCCTTTGGGCGAGGTCTTGAGCCGCTGCGCGCCGGGCTGCCCCGCTGGCACCTACGACCTGAGCCTGAGCCTCACGCCGCGCTCGGTGACCGGCGCCGCGGCGGATCAGCACCTCCCGGCGCCGCCCCCGGTGAGCGTGCAGTTTGAGGTGATCGCCGAGGCCCTCGGCGTCGAGGCCGAGGACGCCCTCACCGCCAAGCTCAAGCGGGTGAAGGTGAGCCCCGAGGGGGTGACCGCCCGGGCGGTCGTCACGAACGTCTCGGAGCTGCCCCTGCGGGTGCCCAAAGAGGACAGCGCCGTGCTCACCTCGTGCAGCCTTTGGTGGCGGGACAGGGCGGGCGTTGGCGTAGAAGCCGGGTCGATGTCGACCGTGGGGGTCGGCGGCCAGCGCAGCTTGGATGAGTCGAGAACGGTGAGCCTCGCGCCGGGGGCGTCGAGGGTGTACGAGGTGTCGTGCAGCGCCGGGGCCCCGGACGGGGTTGATCTGGTGGAGCTAGAGCTTCGCCTGCGCCCGATCGCGCCCTTCGTGCCGCAGACCGGCCCCAATGACGGCGTGGCGCTGTATTGGACGGGATCGTTGAGGGCGACGCGGCCTGACTGAGCCGTTGTCCGGCCCACGCTAGGGTCTCGCTCGTCAAGGCTTGGCCAAGCCTACACGAAGTGTCTGCTCTCTGCGGCGAAGCGCTCGCCGACCCCGAGCGGAGACGGGTAGCTTGTCAGCTCCAGCCCGGAGTCTCGATGTCCCCCGCCCGCCAGAGCCTGCCGCTCGCCCTGCTCCCCCTGATGTTGGCCGCCTGCGCCGACAGCATCGTCTACGAGATCAACAACACCTACGTGCTCGCTGAAGAGGGCGACACGGGTGAGCCCGCCGTTGACCCCTACGCGGACCTGCCCGTCGCCCCCACGATGAGCGCAAACCAGCTCCCCGCCGACGTGCTCGGCCAAGACGACAACACCTGGTGGCTCAAGGTCTCGGAGTCCACCCTCTCCGACATCAACGCCCCGTGGCTCGGCGGCGGCAGCTACGGCTATGGCGAGTATGAGGTCGGCGGCGGCGGCGGCGGCACAGAGAACCTGCTCATCATCACCCCGGAGGGTGAGGTCGCGGACTACGGCCAGGTTGGGCTCAAGCTCATCGGGCAGTCCACCGGCGCCCCGTGGACATCCAGCACGATCCCCAACTTCCGCCTCGACGCCGATGAGTACGTCGAGGGCCAGCGGTTTGGGGAGGTGGAGCACATTCGCCTCAACAACGCCGGAGTGGGCACCATGTTCGGTGAGGCCAGCTCGCTCATCGTCTTCCGGGCGATGGACGTGCCCGCCGCGCGCACGGCGTATGCCTGGGCCGGGGGCTCGGGCTGGGAAGACGACGAGCTGCTCGTGCCGATGCTCGCCCGTGAGGCCTACAAGCGCGACTTCTGTGAGGACAACGCGGAGCTGCTCGGCGGCGGCTGCAAGACCATCCGCGAGAGCACCGGAGACGTGGTGAACCTCGCCAACTGGGCCGTCGCCGACTGTGACCTCGGCGACTGCACAGACATGGCGGGCTTGGCCCAGTTCGCGACGGCGGTGATCTCCAACTTCAACCAGCAGACCTTTGACGAGGGCACCGAGCCCTATTTTGACTGGCCACAGTTTCACCGCTCGGCCTGTGTGCATTGGCTTCTGTGGGTAGGCGACGACTACATCCACAACTCCAACAACGTCGTGCTCGCCGAGGGTGAAGACGGCCGCTTCCGCCTGCTCCCCTACTCCACCGACGTCACGGCGGGCTACGCCTTCGGCGGCACCTACGCCAACACCCCGCTGTTCGGCAACGGGCTGCTCTCCAAGGGCTGTTACGCCGACGACGGCTGCCGCGAGGCCCAGCTCGACACCTGCGAGCAGGTGATCGATCAGTTTGAGGCGATGGATCCGGTGAGCATCATCGACGGCCTCGCCGACCGCCTCCGCGCCGCCCAGGCGCCTTGGGGTGACTATCCTGACGGCATGTGGCGTGAGCCCGACGACGCCGCATACGACCACTACCGCAGCTTCTACGAGACCCGGGCCGAGAGCGCCCGGGCCGAGCTGGAGACGTACCGCGCGGCGCAAGCTGTCAACCGCTGACATCTGCGCCGCGATCAGGGCCGTTAACATTGGGTGAGACGATCACCAAAGATCACGGATTGGCCATGATCTTTGGCGCGCGCTTCACCCTTAGAGGCCACTTGGCACGAGCTGTGCATAGTGACATCCCAACATCCAGGGAGTGTCTATGCGCCTCGTCTCGATCCCGCTGCTGGCCCTCATCGGCTGCGGCGACACCGTCACCCACATTCACCACCACTACGACGTAGACCCGACCCCCGGCGGAGAGGCGCCGCCGGAGCCCCCCGTCGCGGCCACGACCACCCCCGACGCCCTGCGCCTGGACCTGCTCCACGAAGACAACAACCTCTTCTGGATCGGCGTCAGCCCGGAGACCTTGGACGCGCTGAACGCGGCCTACACAGACGGCGGCGGCGGTTTCCCCGAAGGCAACGGCGTGTATGACCCCGACGGCGGCCCCAGCGGCCTGAGCACCGAGACGCTCTTGGTGATGAACCCTGAAGGTGACATCGCCGATTTTGGCCTCGTAGACGTGAAGCTCGTGGGCCAGAGCACGGGCTCGGCCTGGACCAGCGCCACCATCCCCAACTTCCGCCTCGACAGCGACGACTTTGTTGAGGGTCAGACCTTCGGCGGCGTCGAGCACATCCGCCTGAACAACGCCCAGGTGGGCTCGATGTTTGGTGAGGTGAGCGCCTTGGAGATCTTCCGGGGCCTCGGCGTGCCCGCCGCCCGCGCGACCTACGTCTGGGTGGGCGGCACGGGCTGGGAGGACGGTGAGCTGCTGGTGCCGATGATCGCCCGTGAGGTCTACAAAGGCGATTTCTGCAAAGAGAACGCGGCGCTCCTCGGCGGCGGCTGCGTGAGCGTGCGAGAGGGCGTCGGCGACATCAACTACGCCGGGGCGGCGATCAACTTTGAGTGTGATTATGGCGACTGTGACGACACCACGACGTTTGACGCCTTGGCCGAGCTCATCAACGTCAGCTACGGCAGCCAAGACTTTGACGAGTCCACGGCGGCTTACCTCGACTGGGACGCCTTCATGCGCTCAAGCTGCGCTCACTGGCTCCTGTGGGTGGGCGACGACTACGTCCACAACACAAACAACGTCGTGATCGTCGAGGGTGAGGACGGACTGTTCCGGTTCTTGCCCTACTCCACCGACATCAACGCCGGGTACGCCTGGGGCGGGGCCTACAGCGAGACGCCGCTGTGGGGCTTCGCGAGCCTCAGCGACGGCTGCCGCCTAGACGAGAGCTGCCGCGAGGCGATGTACGACACCTGCGAGGAGATGATCGACGCGCTGGAGGCCCTCGACGGCGTGTCGCTCATCCATGACCTCGCCGATCGTCTGCTCAGCGCCTCGGCGCCCTGGGGAGACCACCCCGAGGGCATGTGGCGTGGGCCAGACGTGAGCGCCTACGCCCATTACCTCAAGTTCCACGAGGACCGGGTCGAGGACGCCCGGGCGGAGCTGGCGATTTATCGTGAGGGCGGCTGGGACACGGGCGGCGGCTGGGACACGGGCGGCGGCTGGGACAGCGGCGGCGGGGACACGGGCGGCGGTAAAGACTCCGGTGGACACGACACAGGCGGAGACGACACCGGCGGAGACGACACCGGCGTTGAGGAGCGCGGCAGCGTGGCGAACACAGCCGGCCTCTCCGCGCCCTGATCTGGCGCGCCTTAGGGACAGATCTTGAGGCGACAAGGGGGATTTTGAGGAGACACAGACGGCGATCAGGCTTGGGTTGATCCGGGCTGCGGGCGGCGCTGGGGTGGCTAGCTAGTCATCACACACCGCCCCCCCCAGGAGACAACAATGTTCACCACGATGCTCGCGCTCAGCGCCTTCGCCTTCGCCGAAGAGGCCGCTCCTCCCGACCCAAACGGCTATTACCTCGGCGGTCGGTCGGGGGTCGCGGTGCCCATCGACACCGTCGGCATGGCGTTCCCGACCTCCTTAGAGGCGGGGATTCATTTCCCCTCCAACCTGAGCGTCGGCCTACGCTTCACGTTTCAGCAAGACCCGCCCGAGATGTTCGGGTATGACGCGCCTTGGGCGGTGGGCCCCCTGATCGATGGTCGTCGATTCTTTCGGATCAACAAGAACATCGAGCTGTATGGAGACCTCGCCTTGGGCTTCATCTTCGGCGTTGATGAGCCCTCGGGCCGCAACGCCGTGATGCCCATCGGCTCGGCGGGGCTCGGCGCGCGGGTGATGCCGGGCGGCTCCAAGGTCTACATCGCGCCGGAGATCGGCGTCACCAGCTTCACTGTGCCGTACATGGGCTTGGCCCTTGGCATCGGGACAAAACCCGTTCTGCCCTGACCTGGATCTGGAATCACAGCACAAGCCCCCTGCGATCGAGCCTTTCGCTGACCTGACGCAGTGACAAGGCACACAAAACACAGTCTAGTGCGACCACACCCTCACCCCCCAGAGGTCCTCCATGATGTTCACCCTCGCCGCGCTCTGCTCCATCGCCTTGGCCGAGGAGCCGCCGGATCCCAACGGTTATTACGTCGGCGGCCGCGGCGGCGTGTCTGTGCCGATCAACGCGAAGGGCCTCGCCTTCCCGATCTCCGCCGAGGCCGGGATTCATTTCCCCTCGGACTTGAGCCTGGGACTGCGCTTCACCTACCAGCAGGATCCCCCCCAGGTCCTCGACTACGGCCAGGCGCCTTGGGCCTTTGGGCCGCTCATCGAGGGGCGCTACATGTACCCCGTCAACCCCAAGATTGAGCTCTACGGCAGCGTCGCGGGCGGGTTCATCTTCGGCATCGAGGAGGACACCGACAAAAACATCGTCATGCCCATCCTCTCCGGCGGCGCCGGGGCGCGCATCACCCCGGGCGGCTCGCGGCTGTACATCGCCACCGAGCTTGGCCTGACCAACTTTGTGGTGCCGTACATGGGCTTGGCCCTCGGCGTCGCCACCAAGCCGAAGCGCCCCTGAGGGTCTGGGCGGCGGCGCGGCGAAGCGGCTACCTTAGGCGGCATGACGCCCTGCCTGCCCGCCGCGCCCCTGTCTGTCTTGCTCGTGCTCATGGACGACATGCGCGCGGACCAGCTCAGCGTGTTCACCGAGACCTTGAGCCGGGTCTCGGACCACGCCCAGGTCTATGAGCGCGCCTATGTCACCACGCCGATGTGTTGCCCCGACCGGGCGAGCCTGCTCTCTGGGGGCTATGCTGCGCCGCAACATGGCGTGCTGAGCAACTCGGGGAGCTACGGCGGCGCCCACCGTTTTGACGACGGGCGTACCTTGGCCACACGCCTGCAAGAGCTGGGCTACGACACGGCCCTGCTCGGCAAATACATGAACGGCTACGACGCCTTGGAGCCCTATGTGCCCCCGGGCTGGTCGTTCTGGTGGGGCTGGCTCGACGAGCAGCCCTGGCAAGGTTTTGAGGTGGTCGAGGGCACGAGCACCCCCGGCGCGTCCGGGGTCGGCGAGCGGATCCCCTACGCGGCCTACGTCGTCGACGCCCAGCGCGCGGCGACGCTGCGGCGGCTCACCGAGCTGGATCCAGAGACGCCCTCCTTCCTCTACCTCACGTTCCTGGCGCCGCACTCGCCCCACACCCCCGCCGTCGCCGACGTCGGGGCCTACGCCGATTTTGTGTACCGAGGCGGCGCGTTTATGGAGGCCGACGTCGCCGACAAGCCCGCGTGGTTACGCGCCTGGCCGATCCTAGACGACGAGGCCCAAGCCGCCGCTGATCTGGATCACCAGCAGCAGCTTGAGAGCCTGCTCAGCGTCGACCGGGCCGTGGCGGCGATCCTCGATCAGCTCCAGGTGCTTGGCCGCCGCGAGTCCACGCTGCTCATCCTCACCTCCGACAACGGCATGATGTGGGGTGAGCACCGCCTGTTTGACAAGGGCTACGCCTATGAGGAGTCTGTGCGGGTTCCTCTGCTCATCGCGCACCCGAGCCTGAGCCCTCGGCAAGACAGGGGCCTCGTCGCCGTGAACCTCGACGTGCCCGCGCTCATACAGTCCGTCGCCGGGCTCACCGTTGAGGGCGAAGGCCTCGACCTCGGCGCCCGACTGTGTGACGCCCAGGCCCCCGTGAGGGACCACATCAACCTGCAGTTCTGGCCGGTGAGCCTGCCCCAGTGGGCCGCCGTCGTGACCGACGAGCACAAGCTCGTGCAGCACGCCACAGGGGAGCTTGAGCTGTACGATCTGCAGGCGGATCCGACGGAGTCTGTGAGCCTTCACGATGACCCTGATGCCCAAGACGAGCTTGTGCGCCTCTCCGCGCTCCTCAGCCCGGGCCTCGCCTTGACCACGACCGCCCTGCCTGACGCCCGGGTGGGTGAGTTCAGCGCCACGACGCTCACCGCCTGGGGTGGCACGCCGCCGTATCGTTTCACCCTGCGCCGAGGGGCCCTGCCGCCGGGCCTCAGCCTCTCCGCCGAGGGCCTGCTCTCCGGGGTGCCCACGGCCACCGTCGAGACGACGATCACCGTCGAGGTGCAAGACAGCTCGACGAGCGCGTACCACGGCGGGCCCCAGGAGCACGGCGCCGCCTTGGCCTTGAAGGTGGGCCCGGCCATCACCCTCGCGCCCGAGGGCTGCGCCTGCGGCGGCGGCGCAGGTGGCGGCGCGGCGGCGCTCGGGCTCAGCGCGGCGCCTGTGGCCCTCGCACGACGGCGCCGGGCAGCGCGCCCGTCGGCTGGCCGTCGCGCCAGGTGATCTGACCGGCGCAGATCGTCGCGACGTAGCCCTCGGCGCCTTGGCGCAGGCGCACACCCCCGGCGGGGAGATCGGCGACGACGCGGGGGGCGGTGAGGCGCAGGCGGTCCAGCTCGATGAGGTTCACGTCCGCGCGGTGACCGGGGGCGAGCAGGCCACGATCGCGCAGGCCGTAGAGCTCGGCGGTCTGGCGGGTCTGGCGGTGGATGAGCCACTCCAGGGGCATCTTGGGGCCCCGGGCGCGGTCTCGGGCCCAGTGGCTGAGCATGAAGGTGGGCATCCCGCCGTCGCAGATGGTGCCGACGTGGGCGCCGCCGTCAGAGAGGCCCATGCGGGTGCCGGGGTGACTGTGTAGGGTGTGCAGCACGTCGAGGCTGCCCTGGGCGTAGTTGAACAGCGGGAAATACAGAAAGCCCGCGCCGTCGTTCTCCATGAGGATGTCGTAAGCCAAGGCCGCGGGGTTCATGCCCAGACGGGCGGCCCGGGCGGCGATGCTCTGCTCGGGGTGGGGCTCATACTCGTTCTCCCCCAAGGCCCACATCCGATGGAAGGCCCGGGTGACGAAGTCCTCCAAGGCGCCAAAAGAGAAGGGCTCCTCCTCGGTGAGCCTCGTGCGGAAGTCGGGGTCGCGCAGGTGCGTGAGCTGCTCTTCCCACGGCAGCGCGGCGATGGCGGCGTAGGTGGAGCACAGTCGGAAGGGGTTCACCGTCGAGCGCCAGCTCTGCAAGATGCCGATGCCGCGCCCGGCGACCTGGGCGTAGAGCGGCAGGCCCTCGGCCTGGGCGGCCTCCATCAGCCGCAGATCTTCACGCCACAGCTCGGGGAGCTCGTCGATCTGGCTGAGGTTGAACAGCACGGGCTGGCCGGTGACGCGGGCGAGCTGGCGGAGCCAGTCCATGTCTTGGGGCACGTCGCGGTGGTTCAGGGCCAGCTCAAACACGCCGTGACCGGCCTCGGGGATGGCCTCCGCGAGGGTGAGCAGCTCACGCACCTCGGCGTGGGTGCCCGCCATGTGTACGCCCTCGGCGGTCTTGTGAATCGGCGTGCGAGAGGTCGAGATGCCCAAGGCCCCGGCGCGCAGGGCGTCGGCGACGAGGCGGCGCATCTCATCGAGCTGGGCGTCGGTGGCCTGGCCCTGCTCGGCGGCCTGGGGGCCCATGACGTAGCCGCGCAGGGCCGCGTGGGGCACCTGGGTGGCGATGTCGATGGAGCGAGGCAGGCGCTCCAAGGCGTCGAGGTACTCCGCGAAGCTCTCCCAGGCCCACTGGATGCCTTCAGAGAGCGCGCTGCCGGGGATGTCTTCGACGCCCTCCATGGTGAGGATGAGCCACTCCCGGTCGGCCTCACGAACGGGGGCGAAGCCGACGCCGCAGTTGCCCATGATCACCGTGGTGACGCCGTGCTCGCCCGATGGCGTACAGTGGGGATCCCAGGTGGCCTGGCCGTCGTAGTGGGTGTGCATGTCCACGAAGCCCGGCGTGACGATGAGGCCCCGGGCGTCGAGCTCTTGGCGGCCTTGACCGGGCACCTCACCCACCTGGGTGATGAGGCCGCCGTCGATGGCGAGGTCGCCGAGGCGGCCGGGGGCGCCGCTCCCGTCGATGAGGGTTCCACCGCGGATGACGAGATCGTGCATGGCCAGGCGCTCCAGAATGAGCGCCTAAGGTATCAGATCGACGCGGCGGATCGTGGCCCGGAGCCGATCAAGGCTGGCTGAGCCGCCGCTCCACACGCCGGGCCAAGGCACGAAGCGCCGGGCCCGAGAGCGGCGGCAGGTTCTCGGGGGTGAAGCCGCCTGGGGGCAGCTCAAGCCCGCCCAAGAGCATCCCGGCGGCGGCGTCTACGGCGACGTCATCCCGAATCCAGGCCTCAAACCACTCCGCGCCGGGGCCCACGGCCTTCACCTGATCCTCGACGACGTGCAGAGCCAAGGGGCCGCAGAGCTGGGGCGACTCGGCGTGCAGCACTTCAGCGATGGCCTCCCGGGCGGGGAGGTTTTGGGTCCAGCCGCCTTGGGGGTGACGGAGGATCGCCGCGCGCAGGGCGGCCTCCAGACGTTCAGAGAGGGTGCTCGTGGCGATGGCCGGGGGCGGCGGCGGGGCGCTGGCCGGGGGCGCGGCGCTGGGCTCCGGCGCGAGGGCCTCGACCTCGTCGACGGCGGGGGCCATGGGCGGAGGAGGAGGCGGCGGCGGCGCGCTCAGCGCCTCAATCTCGGCCTCGGCCTCGGCCTGCTCTGGCGGCGGAGGCGGCGCCG
>JAKLKE010000154.1 GCA_023150775.1 Myxococcota bacterium | reverse complement strand
CAGGGTGCCCAGGCCGCACCACGCGGGCTCGGCCTGGGTGTGGAGCTGGGCGACGAGGGGAAAGAACGACTCCGCCGTGCCCAGGGCGATGGCCTCGGCCAGGAGCCTGCGCCCCTGGGGCGAAGAGAAGTCAATGAGCTCCGCGGGCAGCGGGCGGCGGTAGAGCGAGGTGTCGGGGTTCATGCCCCAAGGCTAAGCACGGCGGCCGAGCGTGGGATCGGGGCCACACATCGAGGGCCTCAATCACTCAAAACTGATTGATTCATGCCCGAATCGGGTTAAAATCCGTCAGAACTGAGGTGTTCATGGACGAGCTGCTGATGATGTTGACCCCCCGCGACGTCGAGCGCGCCTTGGCCGAGCGGCTGCGGGAGGCGCGTCGGGCCCGGGGCTTCACCCAGGCCGAGCTCGCTAGCCGCAGCGGCGTCTCTGTGGCCACCATCGCCCGTTTAGAGCGCAGCGGCCAAGGCCAGCTCAGCTCCTTCGTGCGGCTCTGCGCGGCCCTCGATCGCCTGGACGACTTTGAGGCCCTGCTCAAGCCGCCGCCGCCGCGCACGATGGAGGCCCTGCGCCGCCTGAGCGGCCCATGAAGACCGGCGGCCTTCGGGAGCTCCAGGTGCGCCTGCGCTTCTCGCCGGACGACGTGCGAGACGTCGGCACCCTCGCCGAGCGGGGCCGCGAGGTGTGGTTTGAGTACACGCCGTCGTTTGTCGATGGGGGCCTGGAGCTCTCGCCGCTCAAGCTGCCCCTGCGCCCGGGCCTCGTCCAGCACACCCCCAGCGCCGGGGCGCCGATCCCCGGCGTGTTCAACGACGCGCGCCCTGATGGCTGGGGCCTCAAGCTCCTCCACCGCAGCTTTCAGACCCGGGGCCGCGCGGCCAGCGCCGTCTCCCCCCTCGATGAGCTGGCCTACCTCGGCGCGCACACCATGGGCGCGCTCAGCTTTGAGCCCACGACCGGCCCCGTGGGTGACCTGCACGACGCCGTCGAGCTCGCCGCCTTGGCCGCCCACGCCCAGACCGTGTGGGATGACCGCGCGGTGGACGTGCTGCCCCAGCTCGTCCTCGCGGGTGGGCCCTCCGGCGGCGCGCGGCCCAAGGCCCTGGTCGGCCTGCCCACAGACGGCGGCCCCGGCGTGGTCTACGGCGAAGGGGAGCTGCCGCCGGGCTTTGAGGCCTGGCTGGTGAAGTTCCCCATGGCGCGAGACGACCTCGACGTAGGGCGCCGCGAGGCCGCGTGGATGACCATGGCCCGCGCCGCCGGCCTCGACGTGCCCGAGCACCGTGTGCTGCCGTTGAAGGGCGTCGGAGACGCCTTCGCCGTGCGGCGTTTTGATCGCCCAGGCGGCGGCCAGCGGCGGCACATGCTCTCGGCGGCGGGGGCGCTGAACGCCGATTTTCGCACGGCGGCGGCGGACTACGAGCACCTCCTGCGTGCCACGGCGTTCATCTGCCGCCACGATCAGGCCCAGCTCCTCGCGATGTTCCGCCTCGCGGTGTTTAACGTCGCCACAGTGAACGAAGACGACCACCTCAAAAACTTCGCGTGGATCGTCGGCGCCGAGGGCCGCTGGCGCCTCGCCCCGGGCTACGACCTCACCTACGCGCCCCAGCCCCGGGGGGAGCGCGCGACGACGGTGGCGGGCGTCGGCATCAGGGTCGAGCGCGCCCACTTGTTCGCCCTCGCCGAGCGGGTCGGGATCCCCGCCCGCGCCGCCGCCCGGGCGCTGGAGGAGGTGACGGCGGCGACCCTCAACGTCGAGGCGCAGCTCAGCGCCGCAAACTGCGAGAGCCCCGTGTCCGTCGCCGCGGCGGAGGCCGTCGTGCAGGCCACGACGCGGCTTCAAGGGCGCTCGACCTGAGGCCATTCCCACCCGCCGCAGAACACGATACGCTGCGCGGCCCCCAAGCTCCCGTGGACACCGCTCATGCGCCGATCGATCCTGACCCTCGCCGCCCTGGTCGCCTGCGCGGGTGACGACAAGACCCCCACCGACGACACCGCTGAAGACGTCGTGGTGGTCGAGGGCTGCCGCGCCACCCCCCTGCCCAAGAAGGCCCCGCGCCTCGTCGCCGCGTCTTTGGCCTACACCGCCGAAGGCGCCGCGTCGGATCGTTGGACGCTCTTACGCCTGGAGGATCAGACGCTCAGCGCTACGGGCGTCACGTTTGAGATGGGCCGAGGCGGCGGAGACGCCGTCGTGTGGTCGCCCGACGGCTCCTTAGGCGTCGCCGTACAAGATGACGGCTCTCTGGGCGTGTTCACCGCCGAGGGGGAGGTGGTGCACGCCGCCTGGAGCGAGGGCCTCTACGCCGGGGACGTGATGTTTGACCCCAAAGGCGAGACTCTGTGGGTCATCGACGGCAACTGGGTGGAGAACGGCGGCGGCGTGTACGAGGTCGCCGTAGACTGCGCCACCGGGGCGCTCACGCTCATCGGCCTGGTCGTCGAGAGTAAGCTCGGAGAGCACCTCCTGGGCGACGTGCTCATCGCGAACGCCGCCGCGCAGACGATCACCCTCCCCGGCGGCGCCCTCGGTCAGGCGACGGCGCTGTTTGGCCATGAAGACGCCATCGTCGGCGGCGCCGACCGCCTCGGCGACACGATCTACGTCGGCGACAACAGCGCCTTCTCCAGCGAGCCCAACCGTGTCGCCGTCGCGACGGTGGGCGACACGATCACCCCCATCGGCCTGTTTGACGTCTACGATCCCTACGCCATCGTCGCCGTCGAGGGCGGGGCCATCGTCAGCTCGGGCTTTGGCGATGAGCTTCTCGCCGTCAACGCCGAGGGGGTGCTCGACGTGCTGCCCTCTGAGCTGCCCGGCGCCATCGCCCTTGGCCCCGATGACCTGGCCTTGGTCGCTGAGGTCTCCGGCGTGCGCCTCGTGCGCCTTGAGGGCGGGGCCCTGGTGGAGCTCGGCTTCTACGACACGCCCGCGCTGGAGGACATGATCGGCTCCTTGGGCGCTCAGCCATGACGGCCCGGGCCTGATGTTCACCCGGCCACCACGACACCCCGCTCTGCGCGGCGTGGTGGAGCTTCTGTGGGTCGGCCGCGCCGCGCCCGTCTCCGCCCAAGAGCTGGTGATC
The DNA here is from genome assembly GCA_023150775.1 of Myxococcota bacterium. Lineage (GTDB taxonomy): Bacteria > Myxococcota_A > UBA796 > UBA796 > CAJQPC01 > JADKFE01. The sequence continues at coordinate 9,570 of JAKLKE010000154.1, read as the reverse complement.
CCCACCGGCCAGCTTCACCTCGCCTGGCGGGCCTGCGGGGCGCCGATTCGTCTGGGCGCCGCCGGGGAGCAGGTGGAGCGCGCCGGGGTGCTCGGCGGGGCGCGGACAGAGGCCCACGTTCACGACACCCCGGGCCCCACACGGTCGGTCGGGCTGATCTTGTGCCCTGGCGCGGCGCCGACGCTCTTCGGGGAGACGGCGCGGGCCTTGGCCGGGCAACACACCGGCCTGGAGAGCCTGTGGGGCGCGCACGCGGCGCGGCTGCAGGAGCGGCTCGATGAGGCCGTCGCCGATGAGGCGGTCTTGGCCCTCGTCGAGGAGGCGCTCGTGGCGCGGCGACGGGTCGCGGCGCGCCCGCCGGGGCTACGGGAGGCGCTCGCCGCCATCGACGGCGGGGCCTCCATCGGCGCCGCCGCCAAGGGGATCGGGCGCTCACCTCGCACCTTAAACGCCTGGTTTGACGAGGCCATCGGCCTCTCTCCCGTGGCCTGGGCCCGTCTGCGCCGCCTTCAGCGCGCCCTGCGCCTCGCCGAGCTTGAGCCCGACTGGTCCACAGTGGCGGCCCGGGCGGGCTTCGCCGATCACGCCCACCTCTGCCGCGAGTTCCGCGCCATCGTCGGGGTCACCCCCACGGGCTGGCGCGCGCGGCGCCACGGCGGCCCCTACCTGCGCGTGTCCGACGGGCGCGCGGCGATTCAGTTCTACACCGAGGTGTTCGGCGCCAAGGAGCTGTTCCGGCTCGTCGACCCCGACGACGGGCGCATCGGCCACGCCGAGCTTGAGCTGGCCCCGGGCGTGGTGATCATGCTCTCGGCGGCCTACCCCGAGCAGGGCATCCACGCGCCCGCTGGCCCCGGGGGCCTGGGCATCCACCTGCACGTCGATGACGCCGACGCCCTGCTCAGCCGCGCCGTCGAGGCCGGGGGCACGCTCCTGCGCCCGGCCCAGACGCAGTTCTACGGCGAGCGCGGCGGCAGCTTCCGCGACCCCTTCGGCCACGAGTGGATGGTCGGCCACAGCGTCGAGGAGGTCAGCCCGGCGGAGATGCAGCGCCGCTGGGACTCGATGGCCAAGGGCTGAGCCGAGGCCCTCGTCGGCGCCTGCTTGACAGACTTACACTGTACGTTTAAGCTCTAAACTTACAGTGTAAGCAAGAGGTGCCCGTGAACCTTCCGATCCTGTCCGCCGCCCCCCTCACCATGCGCGCCCTGGTCCAGTCGGACTACGGCGGCGCCGCCGCGCTCAAGGTCGCTGAGGTGCCGACGCCGACGCTCACCCCGGGCGCCGTGCTCGTGCGGGTGATGTCCGCCGCGCTCAACCGAGGTGACTGGCACCTGCTCACCGGCACCCCCTACGCCGTGCGCCTCGCGGGCTATGGTCTCCTCCGCCCCACCCGCCCGATCCCCGGCATGGCCATCGCCGGGCGTGTGGTGGCCGTCGGCGCCGGGGTCAGCGGCTTTGTGCCTGGCGACGAGGTGCTCGGGGAGATCAACCGCGGCGGCTTCGCCGAGTGGGTCTGTGTGGAGCCGAGCGCCTTGGCGAAGAAGCCCGCCGGGCTGAGCTTTGAGCAGGCCGCCACCCTGCCCGTCTCGGCCACGACTGCGCTGCAGGGCCTCCGCGACGCGGGCCAGCTCAAGGCCGGGGAGTCGCTCTTGGTCATCGGCGCGGCCGGCGGCGTGGGCGGCTTCGCGGTGCAGCTTGGCCGCCACCTTGGCGCCGAGGTCACCGGGGTGTGCAGCGCCAAGAACGTCGCGGGCGTCCGGGCCTTGGGCGCGCACCACGTCATCAACTACAGCGACGAGCGCCTCGGGGAGCACAAGGGCCGCTTTGACGTGATCCTCGACATGGTCGGCGCCGAGCCCCTCCACTCTCTTCGGGGCCTGCTCAAGCCCGGCGGCCGCCTCGTCTCGGGCTCGGGTGGGCAAGACAACGCCCTCTTTGGCCCGATGATCCCGATCTTTCGTGGGCTGCTCTCCAACCTGGGCTCGACGGAGCGGTTTGTGCCCTTGATGAACAAGCCCACCGTCGCCGATCTGGAGCTGCTCTGCGGCCTCGTGGCCTCGGGCGCGGTCACCCCCGACATCAGCGACCGCCTCGGCCTGGAGGCCTTGCCCGAGGTGCTCGACCACATGGGCGAGGGCCGCACCCGGGGCAAGGTGGTGGTAAACCTTAGCGCTGACTCGCCGAGGAGCCCCCGTTGAAGACCCCCGCCGCGCCCGAGGCCTCGCCGCCCCGCGCCCCGCTCACCCGCGACCGCGTGCTGCGCGCGGCGCTCACCCTCGCCGACACCCAAGGCTTAGACGCCCTCTCAATGCGGGCCTTAGGCGCCGCCTTGGGCGTGAAGGCGATGTCGCTCTACAACCACATGAAGGACAAGGAGGACCTGCTGGACGGCATGGTCGAGCTCGTCGTCTCGGAGATTGAGGCGCCCTCCCCCGCCGCGCCTTGGCGTGAGGCGATGGAGCGTCGGGCCCACTCCGCGCACGGCGTGCTCATGCGCCACCCCTGGGCCTGCGGCCTGCTCATGAGCCGGGTGAACGTCAGCCCAGCGATGCTGAGCTACATCAACGCCACCTTGGCCTGCCTCACCCGCGCCGGGTTCTCCTTGCCGATGGCCGACCACGCCTGGAACGCCATGGACTGCTTCATCTACGGCTTCACCTTGCAGCGGCTCAACTTCCCCTTCGCCCCCAACGAGTACGCCGCCGCCGCCGCGGGTTACCTGCCGAGCCTCTCCGTCGAGCAGTACCCGGCGATGCACGCGCTCACCGTGCAGGTCGCGACGGGGGGCCACGACGGCCTGCAGTCCTTAGACTTCGGCTTGGGCCTGATCCTCGACGGGTTAGAGCGGCTGCGGAGCGCCAGCCCAGCCAAAGGAGCGTAGATGCCTGATCCCCTCGTGATCCCCGGGCTCATCGCCATCGATCCTCGGCTCTGGGGTGGCGTCGGGCCCGCCGAGGTGGTGATGGGGCCCCTCGCGGGCAAAGCTGAGCGGCTAGACATCTTGGAGTGGAAGACCGAGCGCTGGTTTTTGCCTCGGGAGGTCGCCGAGCGGCATGGGGTGGTGCCCCCGGAGCGGCGCTTGAACGTCGCCCACCTCCCGCTGCTCGACGCGCGGCTTCGTGAGGCGCGGCTGGTCTTTGTCGCCGAGCACGTCGCCATGAAGGCCCTGGAGGCCGGGGACACGGCGCTGTTCATCGCTTACCACCGCGGCGCCGGGGGCGGCGGGATCACGCTTCATCAAGGCGGCGTGGCCCGGGGCTTCTCCGGGGACAACAGCAGCGTCGGGGCCTCAGCCTACGCCGACCCCGACCACGACGACGGCGACGGCGACGACCCGCTGGAGGATGACATCGGCTTCCTCTACGATCGCCTGCTCTTGGCGATGTCCGGCGGTGAGTGGTCCCTCTTTGACGCCGATATGGCCGATCACGCCGCGCGCATCGACCCCGCTGACTTGGCCTCCTTCGAGCAGGAGCTCGCCGAGATCGCCGCCTGGGCCGAGCGTGACCGCGCCCAAGGAGCGCAGATCGTCGCCGCGCTGGAGGGCGCCACCACCGACCGGGCCCAGCTCCCCGGCGGCGCCACGGCGACCCGACGCCACGCGCCCGGCTTCACCCTGCGCCCAGAGGAGGGCCTGGAGGTGATGGGGGGCCCCATTGAGGTGCCCCCGGCGGCGCGCTGGACGATCGAGGACGTGGCCGTGTTTGACCCACCGGAGCGGGTCGCCCGGCGGGCGCGACTGCGCGCCGCGCAGCTCCAGCCGACCGGGCCCACCCCATGGGGCTGGATTCTTGGTCTGTTCGGCCTCATCGGGCTCGTCGTGGTCTGGATGCTTCGCTGAGCGGGCTCCGAGAGGTTCTGGGTCAGGCTGCGCCCGCCGCGGTCACCACGGGCCAAAGATCAGTTAAACGTGCCCGATGCGCCACCCCTCCCGACCCTCGTTCCGCTCACCGCCCGAGCCTTCAGGCCGCGCGCTCGTGCTCTTGGCCCACCCGACCCTGCACCGCAGCCGGGCGAACGCCACCCTCGTCGAGGCCGCCCGGGGCGTCACGGGCGTCACCGTGCACGATCTGTACGACTGTTACCCCGACTTCGACATCGACGCTGAGCGGGAGCAGGCGCTGCTGAGCGCACACTCGCTCATCGTGCTGCAGTTCCCGTTCTATTGGTACAGCGCCCCGGCGCTCGTGAAGCAGTGGATGGATCTGGTGCTGGAGTTCGGCTGGGCCTATGGGCCTGGGGGCCGCGCCTTGGAGGGCAAGACCCTGCTCTGCGCCTTGACCACCGGCGGGGGCGAGGCCGCCTACCAGCCCGACGGCGTGAACCGCTTCACCATCCCCGAGCTGCTGCGCCCCTTTGAGCAGACCGCGCACCTCTGCAAGCTGCAATGGGCTGAGCCCTTCGTCGTTCACGGCGTTCATCGCCACGATCCGACCCTCTTGGCCGAGGCCGGTCACCGCTACGCCGACCGCATCCGCGCCCTCTCCGCCGAGGTGAGCCCATGACCCAAGCCGACTTCTTGACCCAGGCGACGGTCTACCTCGCCGCCGCCTTGATCACCGTGCCCATCGCCAGCCGCTTGGGCCTGGGATCTGTGCTGGGTTACCTCGGCGCGGGGCTCGCCATCGGGCCTTGGGGCCTCGGGCTCATCGGTGATGAGGGCGAGGAGGTGCAGCACTTCGCCGAGTTCGGCGTGGTGATGATGCTGTTTTTGGTGGGCCTTGAGCTTCAGCCCAGCCGACTGTGGCGAATGCGCGGGCCGATCTTCGGGCTTGGGGGCTTACAGGTGGTCGGCAGCGCCGCCCTCGTCGCCATCGGCGCGACGCTCCTGGGCCTCTCTTGGCGAGAGGGGGTCGGCCTGGGGCTGATCTTGGCGATGTCGTCCACCGCCATCGCCCTGCAGTCGCTCAACGAGCGGGGGCTCAGCCGGGCGGAGTCGGGGCAGAGCGCCTTCTCCGTGCTCTTGTTTCAGGATCTCGCCGTCATCCCGATCCTCGCCCTGTTGCCCGCCTTGGCCACCCACACGCCGATGGGCGGTGATGACCACCACGGCGCGTCCTTCGCCGACGGCCTAGCCCCTTGGGCCTACGCGCTGTTGGTGCTCGGCGCCGTCGCCACGGTTGTCATCGGCGGGCGTTTTCTGGGGCGGCCGTTCTTCCGCCTCGTCGCCCGCACCGGCCTTCGTGAGATGTTCACCGCGGCCTCGCTCCTGCTCGTGGTCGGCGTGGCCCAGCTCATGTCCCTCGTGGGGCTCTCCGCCGCCTTGGGCACGTTCTTGGCCGGGGTCGTGCTCGCCGAGAGCGAGTACCGCCACGAGCTGGAGAGCGACATCGAGCCGTTTAAGGGCCTCTTGCTCGGCGTGTTTTTTATCGCCGTGGGCTCAGCCATCGACGTCGGCGTGGTGATGAGGTCGCCCTTCGTCATCCTCGGCCTGCTCCTCGGGGTGCTCACGCTCAAGGGCGCCCTGCTCCTCGCCTTGGGCCGGGCCTGGGGCGTCGCGAAGGACCAGACGGCCATCTTCGCCGCGGCGCTGGCCGGCGTCGGCGAGTTCGCCTTTGTGCTGTTTGGTTTCGCCTCCCGGGAGGGTGTGCTCACCCCGGAACAGACCAAGCCGCTTCTGGCGGTGACCGCGCTGTCGATGGCGGCGACGCCTCTGCTCTTGCTCTTTGTGGAGCGTGTGGTGCTGCCCCGGCTCGTCGCCGTGGCGCCGCCCGCCCGGGAGTCTGACGTCGAGGACCACGGCCAGCCGGTGATCATCGCCGGGTATGGTCGGTTTGGGCAGATCCCCGGTCGTTTCCTCACGGCGAACGGCGTCGGCACCACCACCGTAGACGTAGACGGCGACCAGATCGACATGCTGCGGCGATTCGGGAATCGGGTGTACTACGGCGACGCCAGCCGCCTTGACCTGCTCACCGCCGCCGGGGCGGCCCGGGCACGCCTGCTCATCGTCGCGGTGGACGACCATGAGAAGTGTATGCAGATCGTTCACCTCGCACAGAGCCACTTCCCGAACCTCGCCATCCTCGCCCGAGCCCGGGGCCGCGCTGAGGCTTATGATCTCATGGAGGCCAAGGTGGAGGGCGTGTACCGCGAGACCTTCGACACGGCGCTGCGGGTGGGCGTCGACGCCATGCGCCTGCTCGGGCACTCCTCCCACCGGGCCCATCGCGCGGCGCAGATGTTCCGCCGGGTAGACGAACGAAGCATCGTCGAGATGGCGGCGGTGCGACACGATCAAGAGCGGCTCATGCGCACCGCCAGGGACCGCGTCGCGCTCCTGGAGCGCACCTTGGCCGCCGACCGCGCCCGGGAGAGCGCCTTGGACGAGGACGGCTGGGACTCGGAGAGCATCCGGGAGCGCATCGAGCGCCAAAGCCAGGAGCCGCCGAGCACGAAGCCTTGAGGGGCCCCTTGCCGCCGCCGCCGACGGCGCGCAGCTTGTGGAGCCGCCAGAGGTCCGTATCCCGCTCCCCCTCGCCTTCGCCCGACTCCGCGTCGCTGATCCTTCGGTCTGGGCGACGCTGGAGGCCCTCGCCCCCGTCGCTGAGCACAGCATCGCCGAGCTTGATCCTTGTTTACGGCGGGTCGGCACCCGGCTCAAAGGGCCCTTAGAGCGCGCGCTCAAGGCCCGGGGAGAGCCCCTGCGCGTGCGGGTGCTCGCCCCTGAAGAGCCCAGCGAGACCGAGGCCGCCCCCGCCCGCCGGGCCGTAGACGACCTGCCGCCGAAGCTCCAGAGCGTGCTCACCCGGGCCCAACGCCTCGCTGAAGAGGGCGTGTTTTTGGGCACCCGGGCCTGGGATCCCCACAGCGAGGCCCGGGCCGTAGAGGCCTTGGTGAACGTGGGGCTGATCACCGCCCTGGATGACGAGAGCCTGCCGCGCTGGGGCCGTTACCGCCTCGCGCCGGGCCTGCCCGAGCCCGCGCCGGTCCCTTACAACTTTGAGGACGCGGTGATGCCGCCGACGGACGATCTCGCCCGGCGGGGGCCGTCGTTGTTCGCTCTGGAGCAAGATCTCGCCGTGTTCTTGGCGGGTCTCGCCGCCTCGGGCGTTCGCCGCACCGTAGACGGTTACCCCGACGCCCACGGGGCGCGCCTCCGCTCAGCCGGGCCTTGTTGCCCGCCCAGCGGGTTCAGCGCCTGCTGAGCCAGGGCCCCGCCGCGCGGTTTGACGGCCTGGCCCGGCGTGTGGTGGAGCATGACGCCCGCCCGCTCATCCCCGCGCTCCGGGCCGCGCTTCGGGCCGCCGGAGAGCAGGCCATCGACGAGGTCGTGCTACGGGCTCTGCTCGCCGAGCAGCACCGCGACCTGCTCTTCGCGCCTTGGGGCCAGGTCGGCGACCGCTTTTACCCTTGCCCGCCCGAGGCCACGCCGACGCTCTACGACGACGAGGGCTTTGACGAGGTCGAGGGCCCTCTGCTCAGCCGCGCCATCGACGCCTTGGCGCGCCTCGGCCTCGTCACCCGGGCGCCGGGGGTGTTCGCCGCCACGGCCGAGGGTCGGGTGTGGGCCGGTCTCGACCCCACGGGGCCGACGCCGCGCCTGTCGTTGAGCGGTGATCTGGAGCTGGTCGTGCCGCCGGGGGCGCTCCCGCCTTGGGAGCGGTTTGTGGTGGAGCTCGCGACGAGCCCAGTGAGCCGAGACGTGGTCGACCGCCTCCGTCTGGGCCGCGTCGAGCTTGAGCGCGCCTTGGGCTACGTCCCGCTCACGACCTTACTCAGCGTGCTGGAGTCCCGGGTGGGGCACAGCCTGCCGGCGAGCGTGGTGCGCGCGCTGCAGCTCTGGGCGCGGCCTTGGGAGCGGATCGTGTGGGAAGAAGAGCGCGCGCCCTTCGGCTGAGCCAAGGATGGAGCGGGTTTACGCCCGGCGCCGCCCGGATCCGATACACTCGGGCCATGCTCACCCCCCTCACCGACGCGCAGGACGCGCGCTCCCCCCTCGCCTTGCCCAAAGACTCCGCGCGGTTTCGGCTCAGCGTCGTCCTGCTCGCCTCCGCGCTCAACGCCGTGGTGCTCGTCGGCGTGATCGGCGCCCTCGTGGCGCACCTCAACGAGCTCCCCGGCGAGGGGCCCACCGAGGGCATCGTGCGGTTTCTGCCGCTGATTCTGGCCTTGGCCATGGTCGTCGCCGTGGGCGTCGTCGCCAGCGCCCTGCAGCTCCAGCAGGTGCTCAGCCTGCCCCTGCTTCGTCTGAGCGTCGCCGCCCGGCGCCTCGCAGACGGGGGCCTCGACGAGCCTGTGGGCGAGATCGGCGGCGCCCAGGAGTTTGAGCACCTCGGCCGCGCCTTGGAGCGGATGCGGCAGGATCTCCAAGAGGCCATGACCGAGGCCCAGCGCTCCAACGAGCGCAGCCGTACCATGCTCGGCGCCCTCGGCGACGGCGTGATCTTCCTCGACGATAAATTACGCGCCTTGGAGTACAACCCCCAGGCCGCGGTGCTCCTCGACGGCCTGCCCAGCGTCGGCGCGCTCCTGCACCAGGGGGTGAGCCTCAAGGCCGTCTTCCCCGAGCTCCCCGAGCAGCTCTTTCGCGCCGCGCTCAACGAAGAGACCGCCCTGCCTCTGTCGATCTTCCCCCGCTCCGACCGGGCGCGGCACCTCTCGTTGCGGGTGTTCCCCACACGAAACCGCGCCTTGGGCGTGCGCCGGGCGTACATCGCCGTGCTGCGGGACGTGAGCGAGGCGATGGAGATCGCCCAGGTCAAAGAGGACTTTCTCTCCACGGTGACCCACGAGCTCAAGACGCCCCTTACCTCCATCGACGGCTTCGTGCTGCTGCTTCTGGCCGAACGACTTGGGCCTTTGGCTGATAAACAGCGCCTCGCCTTAGAGACCGTGCGCGATCAGTCCGAGGCCCTGCGTCGGCTGGTGCAAGACCTGCTCGACGCCACACGCCTCGACCGGGATGAGCTGCCGCTGGAGCTGGAGGAGGTCGCCGTAGGGCCCCTCGCCGCCGAGGTGGCCGAGGCGATGCGCCCCAGCGTAGAGGCCCGCGGACAGCGTCTGGAGCTTGATCTTGAGGCGGTGGAGGGGCTTCGCGCCCGGGTCGATCCCTTCAGGCTGCGGCAGGTGCTGGGCAACCTGCTCTCAAACGCCCAGAAGTTCACCCCCGAGGGCGGCCTCATCCGTGTGGAGGGCCGGGCCCCCCTCGGCCAGATCGAGCTTTGCGTCGCGGACAGCGGGCGCGGCATCCCCCCCGAGGCCGTGCCGCGCCTGTTCAGAAAGTTCAGCCAGGTCGAGCGCGGCGACACCCGGCGCGCGGGCGGCGCGGGCCTCGGCCTGTGGATCGCCCAGCAGCTCATGGCGCGTATGGGCGGCGCCATGGCCGTTGAGTCCGAGCCCGGGCGCGGCAGCCGCTTCACCCTGAGCCTCCCGACGCGCTCACCGAGCCCCTGAGCCGTTCATTACAAAACGGACGTTGTTCTTACCTCTGTCGCCTCGGCGCGCGAGATCCAAGAGATCTCCGGTTAGGGTTCCGTGACCCCATGTTTTAGGCGACACAGACGGCCATGCTGCAGACCCTCCTCGTGAAGAGCTTCTCCGTGTTTGAGCAGGCGAACCTGTCCT
>JAKLKE010000153.1:6843-12700 GCA_023150775.1 Myxococcota bacterium | reverse complement strand
GTCGTGAGCGTCGTTGCGGCGGGGTTGTGGGTCGATCCCCCCGAGCGTCGTGGGGCGCGCGGCGCCTTGTGGCCTGGCGCGGCCCGGGCTAAGGCTCGCCCGCGTGACGCGCCCTTGAGGGGCCGTCAGCCCCCCGCTGGAGTCTCTATGCCCCGCATCGTGAACGGCCCGCTGCGCCGCGCGCTCATCGTCGAGAACCCTCACAAGGAGCTCGATCAGCTCCTCATCGAGGGCGGCATGGAGGTCGTGCGCATCGACAAGACCCCCGATGAGGACGAGCTGATCCGCCTGCTCGGCGAGCACAAGAGCCAGATCCTCTTCAAGCGCTCTCAGGTGCCGGTGACGCGGCGGGTGTTGGAGAGCGCGCCGGACCTGCTCGTCGTGCAGCTCTGCGCCATCGGCGATGACTCCGTAGACAAGGGCGCCGCCGCCGAGCTCGGCGTCATGGTGTTCAACGACCCCGTCTCCAACGGCCGCAGCGTCGTGGAGCTCGTCGTCGGGCACCTCGTCGGCCTCTCCCGCCGCCTGTACGAGAGCTACGACCAGGGCCGCGCCGGCGTCTGGGACAAGTCCTCGACGGATCGTTTTGAGATTCAGGGCAAGGTGCTCGGCATCTATGGCCTGGGGAACATCGGCCGCGCCGTGGCGAAGGTCGCCGAGGCCCTGGGCATGAAGGTGCGCTTCTTCGACAGCCGCGCCTTGGCCCGTGAGGTCGGCGTCGAGATGGGCTGGGAGGCCGCGCCGAGCCCTGAGGCGCTCTTCGCCGGGGCGGACATCGTCACCGTTCACCTCTCGGCCACCGACGTCGCTGGCCAGTCCAACCGCAGCCGCCTCAACCGTGAGCTGCTCTTCCTCTTGGGCAGCGAGCGCCCGGAGTCGAGCCCCCGGCTGTTCATCAACCTCTCTCGCGGCTTTTTACACAGCGCCGAGGATCTCCTCGACGCGATCCACGCCGGGAGGGTGCGGCGCGCGGCGGTGGACGTCTTCCCCAAAGAGCCGGGCAAGAACGGCCCCGGCTGGGAGAACCCCTACGCCCACGAGCCGCGGATCGCGACCACGCCCCACATCGGCGCCGCCACCCAAGAGGCCCAGCCGCGCATCGCCCGACGTGTGGCCCAGACCCAGCTCGACCTCTCCAACCACGGCGCCGTCCGCGACTGCGTGTTCTCGCCGCGCACCCGCATCTCGATGTCTGAAGATCACCAGAGCGGCCGGGCGGTGCTCTTTGTGGTTCACGCCACGACCCGCGGCACCAAGAAGGCCCTGGATGACGCGATCTACGAGGCCGGCGCGGACAACCTGCGCTCGGCCCACGACGACCTGGAGCCCTGGGGCGTCGCCGTAGACGTGAGCCTCCTCGACCGCCCGCTCTCCGAGCCCCAGCTCGCCGCCATCGTCGAGCACACCACCCGGCTCACCGGGGATCCCAACGCCGTGCGCCTCGTGCGTCAGGTGGTCGCCTAGCTCTGCTCTTCTTGTTGCCGAGCGCGCTTCTTGGCGAGGCCCTCGGCCCACACCCGGCGGGCCTCGGCGCGGCGGAGCTGCTCCTTCGCCGAGCAGTCGCGGCAGCGTGAGGCCTGCCCCCAGACCACCCCTTTGGCCTGCTCGAAGTACCACTTCTGGGCCCGAGCGGTCCAGGTGTGCTCCTGGTGGCAGTCGCGGCAGCGGAACTCAATGTCTTCGTAGTACCCCCGGCTTAGCCACACGGGCGCCCCGTAGCTGTTGAACGGCTTGAGCTGGCTGGCGTCGACCGGCGCCGAGTCCGGCGGAGGGCTGGGCGCCTCCGGCGGCTTGGGCAACTTCTTCTCCCGGCGGCGCTCCAAGAGCTCGGCCCGGCGCTTCTTGCCGCTCTTGGGCATCTACCGCACCATCACCTTGAGGCTTGAGAGGCCGATGTCTTCGCTGTTGTTGTGGGTGCCGCTCTCTTCGTCAGCCATGAGGCGCAGCTCGACGTCGTCGGTGGTGGTGGCGCTCGCCGTGCTCAAGGTGGAGAGCGCGCTGAACACCGGGCTTGAGTACCAGGCGTAGATCCAGCCGTAGGTGGTGTTCGCCGAGCCGCAGGCGTAGGCCTCCCCGACGTAGTCCGGCGGCGGGTTGCCGCCTTGGGCGGGGCAGTCGTAGTCGCTTGAGCCCTTCGTCGTCATGCCGATGGCGAAGGTGTAGAGGTGCTCCCGGCTGCCTTCAGCGCCCCGGGTGATGGACAGGCCATCGACGTAGAGATCGTCGAGGCCGCGGCCCTCGGCGTAGTAGAAGGCGTTCATGCTCGCGTACTGGTAGGCCGTGAGCGTGGTGTGAAGCTCGGTCCAGGGCACGCCGAAGCTGGGGAAGCTGGCCGAGGCCGCGCTGGCCACCTCGGAGTCACGGCGGCAGTAGGGCTTGGAGCCATCCAGCAGCCACTCGCCGGGGCAGGCGTCTGTGGAGAAGTCCAGATCCGCGAGCACGGTGAAGCCGCCGCCATCAGTGGTCATGTCGCAGGTGACGACGAGGGGGCTCGCCCCGGTCCCGGCGCCGTCGGGGTCGATGGTGTACTCGCCGTCGCCGGTGGAGCGGCCGTCGTTGAGCACGTCGAGGCAGCTCTGGCCGAGCGCGCAGAGGCCGCTCTCCGGGTAGATCGTCGGGTCGTCGTCTACGCAGTCGTCGCCGCCGCAGGTGGCGTCGGCGTAGCCGTCTAAGTCGCCGTCGTCGTCGATGAGGCCGTCGCAGTCGCGGTCGAGGCCGTCGCAGAGCGTCGGCGCGCCGGGGTAGATCGTGGCCTCACCCTCGTCACAGTCGCCGCCCTCGGCGACGTAGAGCGGGGTGGGCGCGAGGCAGCCCTCAAAGACCTGGGCCGGGTCACCGAAGCCGTCGCCGTCGATGTCGGCGTACCAGGTCTCGGTGAGCTCCTCGTCGATGGCGCCGTCGCAGTTGTTGTCGAGGCCGTCGCAGGACTCCGGCGCGTCGGGGTACACCGTCGCCTCGCCGTCGTCGCAGTCGAGGTCGTTCTCGGCGTAGCCCGTGGGGGCCTCGCAGGCCGCCAGGGGGTAGCCGGGGTTGCCGAAGCCGTCGGCGTCCGCGTCGACAAACCAGGTGGGACCGGCGGTGACGTTGGGGTCGTTGTCGTCGCAGTCCACGTCGTCGGTCACGCCGTCGCCGTCTTCGTCGTCGCCGGCGGCGATCTGGCTGTCTACGACGGCGTCTTTGTCCTCTCCGTTGCAGGCGAAGAGGAACGAGAGACCAAGGAGCAGGGGCAGGCGCATCGTGCGCTCCGAATCAGAGGGACGGGCATCATAGCCTGACTCTCTGGCCCTCGCGCGCCTCCCGCTGGCCGCGCGCTTGGCGGATTAGAGCTCGACGTCGGAGAGCCGCAGGCGGATGCCGCGCAAGAAGTCGCGATCGTGGCGCAGGCGCTGGAGGATGAGCTCCAGCTCGCCCGCGTCGAGCCAGACGCCGTGTTTGTCGCATCGGTCGATGTAGGTGTCGCGGTAGGTGTCGCGGTGCATCGGCTCGGCGCAGATGGGGCAGGGGAGCCCACGCTCTTCAGTGCCCTCGCCGTGCTCTTCAGGGCGAGCCTGGGGCGCGAACCAGGAGTGGAAGATCGCGATGGCGTAGTCTTTCCAGTCCGTCTCGTCGCGGAGGTCCTCTGCGATGCGGAACAGCTCGCCCTTGTCAAGCCAGACGCCGTGGGGCGAACGGTCGATGGTGACGGTGTGAAAGACCTCTTGGGTCATCTCTTCGCCAGACATAGGGCAGCGACGCATGACGGAAAGCTCCTGAGCGCGCCAGAGCTTACTCTGTTGGGCTCATTGTGGGAAGGTGCCCACACACCAGTCCGCGTCATCGCCCAGGCCCTCGCTCGCGAAGGGCGAGGGCTCACCAAAGGTGTGGGCGGCGAGCCAGCGGAGCGTGAGCTCGTACTCGTCTTGGGTGATGGTGTGGCCGCTGTCGTGGCTGCAGCGCACGACCTCATGGCCGCCGTCGATGAGCTTCTGCTCCAGGGTGTCGGTCGCGGCGACGAAGTCCACCACCTTAAAGCTGGTGTTGGGCCACACGTCGTTGGCGCCGCCGGAGAACAAGAGCCCCGGCAGCACCCGGGCGGGGGTGTCCCAGCGGGAGATGGGCTCGTCGAACAGGATCACGTCGATGTCGGAGCCGCCGGACATCTCGACGAAGGTGGCGAGGGTGTCGGCGCGGTTTGAGGCCACGACGGTGGTGAACAAGGCGCCGCCGGAGAAGCCCATGGCCGAGAAGCGCCAGAGGTCCACCGCCCAGGCCTCGGCGACGCAGCTCCGCAGGTCGTCATAGAGCACGAGGTCGGCGTCGCCGGCCTGCTCGACGTCCCAGAGGTAAAACTGCGTGCCGAAGGCGTCCCGAAGGGGCGCTTCGGGCAAGAGGATGATGGTGTTCGTCGCGTCGGCGAGGCTCTGGAGGTCGAGCAGCTCGGCCATCTCGACGGTGGGCTCGGGGCTGGCGTCGGGGGAGGTGAGGCCGTGGAAAAACACGACCACCGAGGCGCCGTCGCCGCCGCCCAAGGGGATGAGCGAGGTGACCTTCCGCTCGGTGCCGCTGGAGAGGAAGGTGTCGGTGTTGGAGCGGCTCATGTCGGGGCACTCGCCGCTAGAGAGCGGAGCCAGCTCCGCGACGGGCTCGCGGTCGGAGGTGTCGTCGCCGCCGCTCGTGTCATCCCCGCCGCCGCCGGAGTCGTCACCGCCGCTCGTGTCGTCGCCGCCGCCGCCGCTGTCTGCGCCGGTGGTGCCCGTGTCGTCAGTTTCCATGGTGCCGCCTTTGCAGGCGAAGAGGGACAGCACGAGCAGAGGGAGGAGGCGCATGAAGGCTCCGAGGGGCAGGGGATGTTGAACGAGCGCGCAGTTTATTCACTTTTGTGGCCGACTCCAAGGGCTTTTGCTGGGCTTTTGATGGGCTTCTTGGGGCTCGGCAGCGCGCCTCGCCCAACCCTCAGGCGTCCCCTCGTCAAAGGATTGACCTGTCAACAGAGTTACCCCCAGCCTGTGGACAACTCAGAGCTCGTCGGCAGGTTATCCCCAAGGCTGTGCACATCGGCCTGCTCTCCGACACCCACGGCCTCTTACGCCCCGAGGCCCTCGCCGCCTTGGGCGGAGACGACGCGCTGATTCACGCCGGGGACATCGGCGGGGCGCTGGGCGAGGAGGCGATCTTGAGCGCCTTGGCCTCGTTTGGGCCGGTCTACGCCATCCGAGGCAACAACGACCTGCCCCGGGGCGCGGCCTCGGAGCGCCTGCGGCTCACGCTTGGCGGGGTGTCGATCCTCGTCGTGCATGACGTAAACGAGCTGTCCACGCCCTACGACGCCGACGTCGTGGTCTGCGGCCACTCCCACAGGCCCAGCGTGACGAGCTCCGGGCGCACCCTCGTGGTGAACCCCGGCAGCGCCGGGCCCCGGCGCTTCTCTCTGCCCGTGAGCGTCGGGCGGCTGATCTTGGGCGACGGCCCGCCCCGGGCAGAGCTCACAGTCCTTGACCTGGGCCCAAGGGCTCCCGGCAGATCTGCCAGTCGTCCCCCACGACCACGCTGAGCCCCCGGCTGAGGCAGGCCGTCATGGTGCCGTTCTGGCAGCCGAGGCGCCAGGCCTCGTAGTTGGCCTCGGCGGCGGCCAGAGCCAGGCACCCTTCGCCCTCGGGGTCTTCAGCGCAGGCGCGGTAGCGGGGATCGGGATCAGCGCAGATCGCGGGCCCGTCGTCCCAGCCGAAGGACTCGCAGCCGGCTTGGCCGCCGGGGTCGCCGTGGTCGTGCCAGGTGTGCGGCGTGAGCGGCGCCTGGCGGGTCTGGGCGCGGCGGGTGCCCCCGGCGACGACATAACGCACGTTGGGCTCGCCTTGGTCGTTGAGCATCGGGCGGCCCC
>JAKLKE010000153.1:0-6833 GCA_023150775.1 Myxococcota bacterium | reverse complement strand
GCGGCGAGGCAGGGCTCGCCGGGAGGGCAGGCGTTTTGGGCGAAGGTGGCGTCGGCGACGACCCACTGGCTGATCACGGCGCCGTACTCGCCGAGGCCGGTCTCAGGGTTCTGGCAGAGGGGCCGCGCGCCGATGGGCACGGACTCATCGGCGGCGCAGCGCTGGGGCTCGGCGGCGTCGCCGGTCAAAAAGCGCAGGTTTAAGGTCGGCCCAGCGGCGGCAACCTCCAGCTCCGAGAAGCTGCACAGGCGGCGCGGCCCGAAGATCCCCGAGGCCAGCAGCGCCTCCATCAAGGCCACGTCCCGGGGCGTGAGACCGTCGGGGGTGTACAGGCCGCCGCCGGGAAACGGCAGGCGCTCCACGCAGGCGCCGCTCAGGGTGACCTCGTGGAGCGGCACGACGGGGTCCTTCAGATCAGTCTGCACCCAGCAGGCCGAGGCGCCGGGGGTGCCGTGGATCGCCGCCTCGCAGCCGCGCTCCGGGGCGTCCACGACCGCCATCTGGTTGGTATCGACGATGCCGTAGGGGATCGGCGGCTTCATGCCCGTGGTGTAGGTGCCCGGCGGCACATAGATCATGCCCGGCGGGCAGTCGGCGGCGGGCAAGGTCCAGGCGGCGGGGGCCTCCGTCAGCGGCGGCGGGGGCCGGGCGTTGTTGAGCGTCCAGTCATAGGCCTCAAAGCGGTGGGGGCAGCCCGCCTCGGCCAGGGCGGCGTAGCTCGGGTCAAAACGTGCGGCCCAGGCGCAGAGGGAGTCGGCCTCGGCCAAGAAGTCGTCCTCGAACCAGTCGAAGATCTCGCTGAGCACCGCCACCTCACCGTCGATGTGCGCCCGCTCGGCGACGAGGCGGGCGGCGGCCTCCTCAAGCGCCGCGTCGAGCCCCTCGGCGGGGTAGAGGCTCGGCCGCAGGGGCGGGCAACCTTCAGACGCGCAGTTGAGCGCGCCGTGCAGCCGGGCGTCATCCAGCGTGGGCCGGAGCACGTCGTGCTCAAGATCGTAGAGGTTCGTGATCTCGCCATTGAGCGGGAACCGCAGGCCCACAAAGAAGCTGGCGCCGTCGATGAGCGAGTAGGGGAAGATCTGGACGTCCTGCACCGAGGCCGTGAGGCCCTGGTCGGCGACGGCCTTGAGCACCAGGGCGTTGTAGGCGTTGATCAGCCGCGCGTCTCGGGCGTCGTCAGAGAGCGGCGCCCAGGCCGGGCCGAGGGCCGCGACGTAAGCGTCGAGGGTCGCCTGATGCTCGGGGAGCGCGCTGTAGCGCACACGCCCCGCCGGGGTGACCAGGGCGGCGAGGGCCTCTCCCCAGGCGGCCTCGGCCTCGTCTACGCCGCGGGAGGGCGGGGGCAGGCGGAGATCCTGAGCGCAGGCCAGGAGCAGGAGCGGGATCAGCATCTTGTGAGTCTACACGGCCCTGGTCGCGGCGCCATCACGGCGCTAAGGCGGCGGCATGGCGCGATCAACGGACCCCCTCTTCGCCGAGTTCTGCGCCCCGGGCGCCACCTGGGGGCCGAGCCCCGGCGTTCGTGAGGCCTGGGCGCGGGGTCGGAGGCGCTACGCCGTGTGGCTCGCCCGGGTGCAGGCGCCTCCAGTGCTTGAGCGCTTGAGCCTCGTCGCCGAGGCCTTGGGTGAGGCGGTGGAGCCCACCCCGGCGGGGGAGGCCCACATCACGCTCTGGGTCGCGGGATTCCCGACGCAGACGCCGAGCCTAGACGATGACGTGGCCGAGGCGGTCTTGGACCGTCAGGTGAAGGCGCTCCAGGCCCGTCTTGGGGGTCGCGGGCCGGTTCAGGTAGAGATCGGCGGCGCCAACGCCTTCTTCACCTGCGCCGTGCTCGACGTGTTTGACCCCGAGGGCGTCTTGGCGGAGATCCGCGCGCTGCTCGACAATGAGGGGAAGGAGCTCCGTTTTGGCCCCTACCACCCCCACGTCACCGCCGGGCGGTTCATTCACAGCCGCGACCGGGCGCCGCTCGCCCAGGCGCTCCGGCCCCATCGTGCGCTGCCGCTGATCCCGCTCGACCTTCACGCCGTCGAGCTCTGCACCTTCGACGCCGAGGCCGAGGCCTTACACCTCAGCACCTCGGCGCGGGTTCAGCTCACTGACCGCCCTCGCTGAGGTAGTCCTCGACGGCCTTGTAGGAGTCCTCCATCGAGCTCGCCACGAGGCTCTCGACGGTGTCTTCATCAAGGCCCAGCTCGGCCTCTTGCCAGGTGACCAGCCAGCGCGTCGTGCCCGTGCCCGTCGCCGTGGGGACCCACATCTCGATGGTGTAGACCTGCTTGATGTACTTCTCGGGGTCTTCGCTGGTGCCTTCATCGGGGGTGTAGGCCCGGGCGGCGATGGCCTGGCGGCCGTCCTCCAGGTCCACCCAACGCCAGACCTTGGTGAGGATGTAGTCGACGTCTACAAGCACGTTCTTGCGGTTGATGTCGTTGGAAGACGCCAAGGTCTCGCAGCCCTCGCCGCGCTCGGCGAAGCAGGCGGCGTCGCCCTCGGTGATCTCGCGGTCGTACTTGTCGGGGGACGAGGGCTCCAGGGGCGTCTGGTCGGCGAGGCTGAACAGCCCGGCGTGGTCCGCCACCGCGAAGGCCGAGGTGGTGATGACGGCCACGGCAGGGGCGGCGGCGGGGTCAAGGTCGTGGTTCACGAGGCCCTCGACGTCGGGCCGGGTGAGCGGGTTGATGCTGTAGAAGCGGTCCTCTAGCTTGGCGTCGGGGCTCGTCTCGACACCAGCGGCCCAGGCGTCGAAGGCCGTGACCCCGGCGGTCATCACCGCGGGATCTTCGTTGTCCCACTCCAAGAACAAGAAGCGGCTCAGCTCATTCAGCTCGGTGGGGGCGACGATGGCCTCTTTACAGCCGAACATCAGGGGCAACACGACGAAGGCGAGGGCGGCGCGCATGGCGGAGACTCCAGGTTGATTCGGACAGGGGAGCGTAGCACGGACGGGCGGGGACACGCGCGCCGGAGTTTCGCGGAACCGGGGAGAGGAGGGGCTGTCGATGCGCCCAGCCACCGCGGCGGGGGCTCTCGGGCGACGCCGCAGGAGGCCATCTTCCACCCACGATAAGCTCGGAGGGACGCCATGTCTCTGCGCTCCGCCCCTGTGAAGGTGCTTCGTATCGGTCTCGTTCAGAACGGCTCGCTGGTCTCGGAGCGTGTGTTGTCTCCCGGCGAAGCCTACGCGACTCCGCAAATCTTTCTCCCCGGCCCGACCCAGCCGCTCTTCACCCCTGACGCCGCTGGGCGCGTCACCCTCACGCTCCCGCCGGGCGCGACGGCGCGGGTGATGCGCGGCGGCGAGGTCATCAACCTCAAGGTCGGGGATCGGCTGATCCTCGATGACTCGGATCGTGGGAAGCTGAGCTTTGAGCAGGGCACCTTGCTGTTTCAGCTCGTGCTCCCGGCCCTCGTCACGATCAACGCCGAATCGTTTCGTCCGAGGCTCCTCGACCTGGAGGACCCGAGCTACTACGGCTTCTTGAGCGTGTTCTCCGCCGCCGCGCTCGCGTTCTCGGTGCTGGTGAACGTCACCCCGCCCCGCACCAGCGTGGTCACCATGGCCGACCTCCCTCGGGCCGTCACCGAGGTCATGCTCGCGGCCACCCCGCCGCCGGACCCGGTTGAGCTGGAGCGGGTCGTCGCCGACGCAGGCGACCGGGTCAGGCCCCGGGACTCCAAGCCCCGCCCCGCCGAGGACACGCCTGGGGCGTCGGTGGAGCCTCGGGGTCGGGCGGAGGCAACCGGGCCAAACCTCGCCGACAAGCTGCGTCTCGCGATGATCGGCGGCCGGGGCGCGGGCGGCCAGAGCTGGACCGTCGAGGACTACGTCAACGAGGTCGCGGGCAGCGATGGCGACCTCAACGAGGCGCTCCGGCAGGTCAACGGGGTGGAGCTGGTGTCCACGGGTGGCTTCGTCGCTCGGGACGGCCAAGCCGGCGGCCGCGAGGGCGTCGACATCGGCGAGCTCAGCGGGGGTCGGGTCGGCGGCACGACGGTCAACGAGGGGCCCGGGGTGACCGTCAACGGCGCCGTGCGGTTTGAGGCCAACGCCGGCTCCACCACCCCGGACGCCTTGGAGAAGGGCCAAGCGGACACGCTGCGCCTGCAGGTCAAGAAGCAGATCGGCCAGGTGCGGGCCTGCTACGAGAGCCAGCTCAAACAAGAGCCGGAGCTCTCCGGGCGCCTGGTGCTCTCGTGGATGGTGAGCGGCGGGCAGGCGCTCGATGTGCGGGTGGACGAGTCCAACATCCCCTCAGAGGCCCTCGTCGCCTGCGTCATCGGCCGGGTGAAGGGCTGGAGGTTTGACCGCGACATCGACACCGAGGTCCGCTACCCCTTCGTGTTTGAGCCCGGGGCGTGACTCGTTGAGCCGGGGCTTTGGGCGCGCTCAGTCGTGGTTGAGCGCGCCCTCGACGTCGATGTTTAAGAAGACCGAGCGCAGCTCTCCCCGAAGGGTGGCCCGGCTGAGGCTGGTGAATCGCAGCTCTCCTTCGCCCTCGGAGTCCCAGCCGTTCGACGAGCGCACGATGAGCGCGCCCTCCCACAGCGCCAGGTCCCAACAATAGGCGTCCAACGGGGCGATCGTCAGGGTCTCCCCCAACAACAGCATCGCCCACTCGTCGTCGGTGTCGGGGCTGCAGACCACCTCCCACTCGGCGTAGAGCGTGTCGCGGTCCATGGTGACCGGGCAGCGCAGGGCGAAGGTGTACCGTTTGCCCTCGTAGGTGGCCGTGGCGTCGAGGTCTACGGTGCCCGACCAGGGGCCGTTGGCGTCGATCTGGCCGTCGCAGTCGTCGTCCACGCCGTTGAAGGCCTCGTCTGCGCCCGGCGAGATGGTGGGGTCTCCATCGTCGCAGTCCTCGGGGGTGAAGACGCCGTCGCCGTCGTCGTCTTGGGGCGCCTCGCCGGTGTCGTCGGGGTCGGCGGAGTCGTCGGGCGGCGTGTCGGTCTCGCCGGTCTCGTCAGGCGGCTCGCTGTCCGGGGGATCACTCTCAGACCAGCCGCTGTCCGCCCCCGAATCTTTGGAGGGCGCAGGATCACATGCGAAGATAAGCGCGGCGAGCGGCACCGCCAGGACGAAGGGTCGGGTCATTCTGGGAACAAAGCCCAGATCGGGCTCGTCCGCAAGTCCGACCGCGCGGCTTGCCCCAGTCCTGACGAATCGGAGCCCTCGATGCGCCTCTCTCCTTGGTTCGCGCTCCCCCTGCTCGTGGCCTTTGGCCCGTGCAGACGCGCCAGCGGCCCCAGCACCCCGGAGGATCCCGTGAGCGCCGCAGATCCAGTTCGGTTCAACGCCGATCCTCAAGAAGAGGGCCTCCTGGTGCGCCTCACCGAGGCCGACCCCGCGGCGGAGTCCCGAGTGGCCGCGCCGCTCGCCGCCACGACGCCGCTCAGCGCCGCCGAGCTCAGCGCGCTCGTGGCCCGGCTCCCGGAGCTGCCGACCACACCGGAGGACGAAAAAGCCCTCCACCTGCGAGAGAAGAGCCTGCCGCCGCCGCGCACCGGCGCCAACGTGTCGATGGACTTCCCCCCGGCGGTCGAGGTCATCAAGCCCGTCATCGAGACGGGCCCCCTCACGGTGCAGCGCTACGCCCCCGAGGGGGAGGTGCCCCTCGCCCCCCACCTGAGCGTCACCTTCTCTCAGCCGATGGTCGCCTTGACCTCGGTGCAAGAGGCCACGAAGACGCTCCCCGTCACGCTCAGCCCCGAGCCTCCGGGCCAGTGGCGCTGGGTGGGCACCCAGACCCTCCTCTTTGAGCCTGACGACCGCTTCCCCATGGCCACGGAGTACAAGGTCACCGTCAAAGAGGGCACCCGCTCGGCCACGGGCGGGGTGATGGCCCAGGCCGCGGAGTTCAGCTTCGGCACGCCGCCGGTCACGATGCTCTCCGCGGCGCCCTTCGCCAATGTGGTGGGCTTAGATCCCACGATCGTCCTACGTTTTGACCAAGACGTCGATCTCGCTGTGCTCGTGCCGACGCTCAAGCTCACCAGCCGCAAAGGCGCTGTGCCTCTGCGGCTCGCGACGGAGCAGGAGATCGCTGACGATCCTTCGGCGGCCAACGCCCGGGACGAGGCCGCCGAGACCGGCCACACCCGCCGCTGGGTGGCCCTGCGCCCGGCGCAGTCGCTGCAGCGCGACACGCTCTACGACTTCGTGATGCCCATCGGCACGGCCTCCGCCGAGGGCCCGCGCCGCACCACCCAGGAGTACAGCGCCGAGCTGCGCACCTACGGCCCCTTGATCTTGGAGGAGAGCCGCTGCGGCTACCAAGACCGCTGCACGCCGGGCACACCCTTTGAGCTGCGCTTCTCAAACCCCATCGACGCCAAGCTGCTCACCAAAGCCCAGGTCGAGGTGAGCCCGGCGATCCCCGGCATGAACATCGCGGCGTATGGCGACCGGGTCTACGTCTACGGCGAGAAGGCGGGGAACACCACCTACACCGTCACGATCAAGCCCGAGCTCCCCGACACCTTCGGGCAGACCTTCGGCGAGACCAAGAAGCTCACCTTTAAGGTGGGCCCGGCGGACCCCCGCTTGAGCTGGGGCTACGGCGACGTCATCACCCTCGACCCCGAGGCCAAGCCTGCCCTCACCGCGATCAGCGTCGGCCAGAAGACGCTCAAGCTGGAGGTGCGGCGGGTCGGCCCGCAAGACTGGCCGGCCTATGCGCTCTGGCAGCGGGATCAGCGCTGGGCTGAGCGCCCCAAGGCCCTTCCTGGCCAGCTCCTCGCCACCAAAGACGTCGCCGTGACCGGCGCGGGCGGGGCGGCGGTGGAGTCGCTCATCGACCTCTCGCCTTACCTCAAGGAGGGTCGCGGGGCCT
>JAKLKE010000152.1:7219-12749 GCA_023150775.1 Myxococcota bacterium | reverse complement strand
CGAGATCCGCACGCCGCTGAACGCGATCATCGGCATGAGCGACCTCGCGCTCACCACGGAGCTGAGCGCGATTCAGCGCGAGTACCTCACCACCATCCAGTCCAACTCCGAGAGCCTGCTCAACCTCATCAACGACATCCTCGACTTCTCCAAGATCGAGGCCGGGCAGATGGGCCTGGAGATCACCGCCTTTCGCCTGCGGGATCTTGTGGAGGAGGCCGCCTTGGGCCTCGGCGAGCGCGCGGCGGTGAAGGGCCTCGATCTGTCCTGCTTCGTGAGCCCCAAGGTGCCCAGCCGCGTGCTCAGCGACCCTCGGCACCTGCGCCAGATCCTCACGAACCTCGTCTCCAACGCCATCAAGTACACCCAAGAGGGTGAGGTGGTGCTCACCGTCACCTTAGACGACGACTCGCCCCCCGACCGCGCCAAGCTCACCATCTCCGTGCGCGACACCGGCGTCGGCATCTCCCACGCCGACCGGGGCATGGTCTTCCAGAAGTTTTTCCAGGCGCGCAGCGAGCACAGCTTCCGCGCCCGGGGCACGGGCCTGGGGCTGAGCATCACGAAGAGCCTCGTCGAGCTCCTCGGCGGCACCGTCGTCTTGGAGAGCGCCCTGGGCCTCGGCTCCGAGTTTAAGGTGCACCTCGATCTGCCCGTGGAGGAGCGGGAGGGCCCCCACGCCGGGGTCTGGCGCCGGGTGCTCACCGGCCGCCGGGTGCTCATCGTCTCGCCGAGCGCCCAGGAGCGCGCGCTCTTGGACGAGACCCTCTCCGCCTTTGGCGCCATCCCCATGCCCTGCGAGAGCGGCGTCGAGGCCCTTCGCGCCTTAGACACCCTCAGCGACGCCCCCGAGGGCCTGATCATCGACTGGCGTGTGCTCCAGCTCCCCGAGCTCCTGCGCCGGGTGAGCCTCCTGCCCAACGCCGCGCGCTGCCGGGCCATCGCGCTCGTGCCCATGGGCCGCCCGCCCGCCGATCTCCAGAAGCTGCCCGGCTTGAGCGCCCGCCTCGCCCGGCCCGTGCGCCGCCAGCACATCTTTGAGGCCCTCGCCAGCCTGCGCGGCGAGGCCGTCGAGCAGGGCCTCGACATCGACCTCGGCGCCGCCCAGGCCCCCCGGCCCGCGCCCAAGAAGATGCGGATCCTCGTCGTCGAGGACAACCCCGACAACCAGGCCGTCGTCACCGCGGCCTTGGAGCAGCGCGGCCACAGCGTGCGCATCGCCAACGACGGCATCGAGGCCTTAGAGATGGCGCCCGACGGCGGCTACGACCTCATCCTGATGGACGTGCACATGCCCCGTCTGGACGGGGTCGAGGCCACCCGCCGCCTGCGCGCGCTCGAAGAAGAGCTCGGCCTCACCCGCACGCCCATCGCGATGTTGACCGCCCACGCCACCCAAGACTTCCGCGAGCGCTGCTTAGAGGCCGGCGCCGATGAGTTCTTGACCAAGCCCATCCCCCCGAGCCGCCTCATCCGCGCCGTCGAACGTTTCGTCGAGCAGGGCCCCGTCGTGCTCGTCGTCGACGACGACGCCTCCAACCGCGAGCTCCTCGGGCATTACCTCCGCGCCGAGCCCAGCCTGCGGGTGCTCTTCGCCCGGCATGGCCGCGAGGCCCTGGACATCGCCCAGTCCACCCCCGTGCACCTCGTGCTCCTCGACATGGAGATGCCTGTGCTCGCGGGGCCTGCCCGGCGGCGAGCGTGTGCCCATCCTCGCGGTCACCGGCCACGCCGGAGACGACGCCCGCCGCCGCAGCGCTGAGGCCGGCTGCACCGAGCACCTCGTCAAGCCCCTGCGCCGCCAAGAGCTCCTCGACGCCGTGCGACGCCTCTTGAGCCTCCCCGGCGGCCCGCTGTCCGCCCCGCCCACGGAGTCCCGGCCCGCCGTCGCCGCCGCCCCCGCTGAAGGGGTCTGGGTGCAGGTCGAGAGCCGCTACCAAGACGAGCTGCCCGCCTTTCTGCGCCAGTGTCGCGGATCCTTGCCCGTCATGCGCGCCGCGCTCTCCGAGCGGCGTTTCCCCGACCTCGCCACCTTGGCCCAGTCCCTCCACGACCGCGCCGAGCGCTACGGGATGCAAGACCTCGCCCGCCAGGTCCGCGACGTGCAGCGCGCCGCCATCCGCAACGACGACGAGCGCGCCCGCAGAGCCATCCGCGCCATGCTGGAGCTCATCGAGGAGCTGCGCATTGAGTGGGTGTGAGCGCCCTCCGGTACGCTAAACCGGTGGTCTACTCGCCGGTCTACTCGCCGTCGTCGGGCTCAGGCTGGCGGGCCTTGGGCAGAGCCCCGCGCTCGCCGTACTGCAGGTCTTTGTAGAGGTTGAAGCTCTCGCCGCCCCCACGCAGGAGCACATCGCAGAAGAAGCGCACCTTCGTGAGCAGCTTGCCGAGGGCCTTGTTGTGGATGTCGCGGCGCAGCACGACCAAGGCGCGGCGCTGCACCCGGTAGCGGTCCCACTTCTCCTTCTTCTTGGCCTCCAGCGCCTTCTGCTGGGCCTTGGGCACGTCTACGCGGTCCAGCGGCTCAAAGAGGGTGGCCGGGTCGTAGCCCCAGGCGCGCACGTCGTCGGGGTGCAGGCTGCCGCAGATCTCCCGGAGGATCTCCACCCGACCGGGCTCGGCCGCGGCGTTCTGGGCCCACTTCTCCATGGACGAGGTCACCGGGCGGCTGTGTTTGTTGACGCCGAGCGGGTCGCCCAGGCCCCCTTCGACCTTGGGCTTCTGGCGGCCGTAGTTCACCGTCTCCGGCTCATGGGGCACGCCGATGTGGGCGTAGATGCGCTGGAGCTGGGGCTCGGGGTCGGAGACGATGTCTTCGTAGCGCACATGAACGTGCTCCACGGCGTTCTCCCGCAAGAAGCGGGCGATGGCGGGGACGTAGCGCGGCAGGATGGGGTTGAAGTCTTTGGCCGCGGCGTAGTCGCCGTCAAAGAAGCTCTCGGCGTAGCTGTCCCAGACCGAGCAGGGGTGCCGGGTGAGCACGATGTATTTGGCCTTGGGGAAGACCTTCACCAGAAACGGCAAGATGAGGCTGTAGGCCGGCGTCTTGTCCAAGAAGTAGGGTTTTTCTTGGGTCTTGAGCATCCGGCCATACATGACGTCGCAGAAGGCGCGCACGGCGTCGAGGTAGTCCGCCTCGCCGCCGGGCAGGTCGCGGATGAACTCGGCGATGGACTGCGCCGACTGGAGCTGGTCATAGGGCGCCTTATCGACGTTGTCGTAGACGCCCATGTGCGCCAGCGGCGTCATCAGGTGGGGCTCGGGGCGGCTGTAGATCTGGGAGTGGGTCGAGACCATCCGCATGCGGGCCGATGAGGAAGATGAGCTTGTCTTGCACGAGCGCTCCTGAGCACCATCCAGGCGCCGCCATCATAACGAGAGAGGGCACGAAGCGCCCCGGTCGCCAGATCAACCGAGCGGGTGAACACCGAAGAGGCTATCCTGAGCTTCTCTGCCGCGCTGATGGAGTCATCCCATGCGAACCGCCTTTTTGAGCGCCAGCCTCGCGCTCTTTTCGTTGACCGCCTGCATCGATTACACGGTCAATCCCAGCAAGGACGCCTCGGGCGCTGACGACACGGGCCCCCTCGGCGAGAGCGGCACCGACGACAGCGCTGAGCCTCTAGACGCCTGCGGAGAGCCCGAGACCCCCACGCCGGTCAGCGTCGAGCTGAACGCCGAGTGTGACGTCGATCTCCAGACCGGCAAGTTCAACCCCGTCAAGGAGTGGAAGTGGGGCAACACCCCCTTCTGCGGCCCGGCGGCCGTGGCCCAGATCGTCGACTCCAACAGCTCCGGGGCCATCGACCAAGACGACCTCCCCGCCATCCTCGTCTACCAGAACAACAAGGTCTTCGCGCTCAAGGGCGACGGCAGCGGCCCCTACTGGGCGACGTCGGGCTCGGGCTTCGGACAAGACGGCGGCTTCGCCGTGGGCGACCTCGACGGCGACGGCTGGCCCGAGGTGGTCACCGCCGCGGCCAACCAGGTCTGCGCGCTCAACGGCCAGGACGGCACCCAGAAGTGGTGCACGACGGGCCTCGCCGCCAACCTCGACCCCTACGGCTACAACTACCCCGCCATCGCCGACATGGACGGCGACGGCAAGATCGAGGTGCTCGCGGGCAACGCCATCCTGCGCGGCGTCGATGGGAAGGTGCGCGGCAAAGGCACCCTCGGCAAAGGCGCGGCGCCTTACGGCGGCAGCGGGTCGAGCACCTACGGCGCCATGTCTGTGCCCGTCGACATGAACAACGACGGCGTGATGGAGCTCGTCGTCGGCAACGCCGCCTACACCCCCGACGGCGCGACGATCTGGTCCTCCTCCACCCCCGACGGCCTCGTCGCCGTGGCCGACTTCGACGGTGACGGCCAAGGCGAGCTCGTGAAGACCTCGGGCATCTACGTCTACGGCTTAGAGACCGACGGCTCCGTGGCCTGGGGCCCCCGCACCTACAGCGGCAACCTCGGCGCCCCCGCCGCCGACGACATGGACGGCGACGGCCTCCCCGAGTTTGTCTTCGCCGCGAGCAACGCCCTGATCGCGATGAAGTGGGGCGGCGTCGAGATGTGGCGCGCCAGCATCGCCGACAGCTCCGGCGCCGCGGGCCCGGTGCTCTTCGACTTTGAGCTCGACGGTTACCCCGAGGTGCTCTACGCCGACGAGACCCGCATCCAGTTCTTCTCCGGCCTCGACGGCTCGGTGAAGTTCACCAGCGGCGACCACGCCTCCTACACCATCCTGGAGACGCCCATCGTCGCCGACGTCGACAACGACGACCAGGTCGAGATCGTGCTCGGCCACTGCAACGGCAACGCCAGCATCGGCGCGATCACCGTCTACGGCGACGCCGATGAGACCTGGCCCCCGGGCCGGAAGATCTGGAACCAGCACGGCTACAGCATCACGAACGTCGAGGCCCTGGGCGGCATCCCCTCCGGCGTCGGCAACAACTTCTCCAGCTACAACAGCTTCCGCTCCGGCGACGTCGGCTTGCCCCCCAGCGAGTTCATCGACCTGCGCGCCGAGGTGCTCGATGTGTGTGAGGAGGAGTGTAAGTCGGGCGTGGTGAAGGTCGCGGCGCGGGCGCTCAACGCGGGCAACGTCGAGGCCCCCGCGGGCGTGTTCATGACCCTACGCGCGGGCGCCGGCGGCGAGGTCTTGGCGATCGGCTGGACGACGACGCCGATCCCCGCGGGCACCAGCGGCGAGCTCATCACCTTTGAGGCCGACGCCTCGAAGCTCAAGGGCAAGACGCCGGTGGTCACCGCCGATGAGGACGACGTCGGCGCGGGCACGATCTTTGAGTGTGAGGAGTCGAACAACGTCGAGTCCTGGTCCTCCACCGTCTGCGACTGAGGCGCCGCCGCCGCGGGCCTCACCCGAAAGAGCGGGCTCAGCGCTGTCTGGGCCCGTTCTTGAGCGACCAGCTCGTCTTGGCCACCATGCCCCGCAGCACGTCAAGCTCGGCCCGGGTGGGCTGGGCGCGCTCTAGCAGGATCGACAAGGTCGTGAAGACCTGATCGGGGT
>JAKLKE010000152.1:0-7209 GCA_023150775.1 Myxococcota bacterium | reverse complement strand
AGGGCCTCCATCGTCGCCTCGATGAGCTTACGCTGAAGGTCGATGGGCGCGCGGTCGCTCGGGGCCTTGGGCTTGGGCGTCTGGGGCCGCTCCGTCGTCTGCTGGAGCCCCCGGCGGCGGCCCTCCTCAAAGATCGCCGAGCAGACGATCAAAACCGCCTGGCTCAGGTTGAGGCTAGGCTCGGCCGCCGTGGGGATCTTGAGGATCGCCTGGCAGCGGCCCAGGCTCTCGTTGTCTAAGCCCGAGTCTTCGCGGCCAAAGAGGATCGCCACCTGCCCGGGGCTGTCATGGACCCGGCGCGCGAGCTCTTCGGGGGACCACACCGGCCAGCCCCAGCGCCGGGGCCGGGCCGAGGTGCCGACGGCGAGCACGCAGCCCTCGACGGCTTCAGCCACGTCACCGACAAAACGGGCGCGCTCCAACAGCGGCACGCCCCCCGTCGCCATCCACCGGGCGCGCTCCATGTCAAACGCGGGCGGATCGACGAGCACTAGCTCATCGACGCCCGTGTTCGCCATGGCGCGGGCCGCCGCTCCCACGTTGCCGGGGAACAGCGGGTGAACCAGGACAATTCGCGCCCCTGAGACCTGGGGCGCGACGTCCACGTCGCTCGACAAGGTTTATCCCAGGCCGAACAGGCTCTTGAGCCAAGCCCAGAAGCCCTTCTTCTCGGGGGGCTTCGTCGGCGTGACGGCGGTGGAGGGGGTCGCGGGCGTCGCGCTGGCGGCGGGCGGGGTGACCTTCGGCGCCGTGGCCGTGGGCTCGGCGGCGGCCGCGGTGTCCTCGGCCGTGACGGCCTGGGGCAACGACGGCACGTCGGAGACGTCCGAGAGGGGATCTTCGCCGCCCGCAGGGGCCACGCTGTTCGCCAAGGAGGAGCCCATCATCAGGGGGCTCGGCGCCACGCCAGACTTGGCCGCGGGCTTCTTGGGCTTCGAGGCCGCCGTCTTGACCTTGGAGGACTTCCCGCCGGGCGTGATGTTGCCGCCCATCTGGAGGGTCTGCTGGACCGTCTGCCCCGTGGCCTTGTCCTTCGCCGTGAGGTTCAGGATGCCCTCAGAGTCGATGTGGAACGTGACCTCGATCTGCACCTGGCCCTTGGGCGCGGGGCGGATGCCCGAGAAGATGAAGGTGCCGAGCTGCTCGTTCTCGTCACACATCTTGCTGTCGCCCTGGTAGAGCCGCAGCATGATCGAGCGCTGGTTGTCTTTGGAGGTGGTCAGCGTGCGGGTCTTGTAGTCCGGCAGGGGCTGGTTCTTGTTGAACAGGACGTGCATCGTCCCATCCACCTTGTTGATGCCGATGGGCATCGGGAGCACGTCGAGCAAGGTGAGGCTGTTCTCGGGCTCGGAGCTGGAGCTCGACAACGAGTGCGCCATCATCGCCGCGCCGATGGCCACGGCCTCATCGGGGTTGACGCCCTTCGACGGCGCCTTGCCGATGAACTCGGTCACCTTCTGCTGGACGAGGGGCATCCGGGACTGGCCACCGACGAGGAGCATCTCGTCGACGTCCTTCACGGTGCAGCCGGCCTCTTTGATGATGCGGGTGCAGGTGGCGATCGTACGATCGACCAGGTCCATACACCACTCGTTGAGGGTGTCCCGGGTGATCGTGATGTTGATGCTGAAGCTGCCCTCCTCCGTGGTCGTGATCGCGGGGATCTCGATGGTGTAGGAGGTGACTTCAGAGAGGCTGATCTTCGCCTGCTCGGCCGCGTCGCGGATGCGCTGGATGGCGACGCGGTTGATGGACAGGTCGATGTTGTGTTTCTTGTAGAAGTCCTCAAGGATCTTCTGCATCACACGATCATCGAAGTCCATGCCGCCGAGGAAGGTGTCGCCTCCGGTGGCCACGACCTCAAAGATGCGGTCTTTGATGTCGATGACGGAGATGTCGAAGGTGCCGCCGCCGAGGTCGTAGACCGCGACCCGGGACTCGAGGTTACGCCCGAGACCGTAGGCCAAGGCCGCCGCCGTGGGCTCGTTGAGCACACGCAGCACCTTGAGCCCAGCGAACACCCCGGCGGTGCGAACCGCTTGGCGCTGCCGGTCGTTGAAGTAGGCCGGGACGGTGATGACCGCCTGATCGACCTGCTCCCCGAGGGATTCTTCGGCCACTTCTTTGATCTTGCGAAGGATCGCCGCCGAGATCTGCTCCAAGGTGAAGATCTGATCTTTCACCTTGATGAGCACCTCGGACTGCTCGCCTTCGCGCAGCTCATAGGTGAAGACCTGACGAATCTTGTCGATGGTCTTCGAGTGGTAGTTGCGGCCCATGAGGCGCTTGGCCCCATAGACCGTGTTGTTCGGGTTGAGCTGCGCCTGGCGCTTCGCCTCGTGACCCACGAGACGATTCCCCTGCTCGTCGATGGCGAACACCGAAGGGATGGTGGTCTCACCGCCCTTGTAGGTGATCAGCCGCGGCCGGCCATTCTCGAAGATGGCCGCGCAGGAGTTGGTTGTGCCGAGGTCGATTCCGATGGCTTTGCCCATGGACCGCTGCCTGCCTGGATGAAGAGAGTCTGCCAGGGCTGACTACCACGGACAGCCTGGACACGTCAATGAACCCGTTCTCCAGAGAGCCTGGAGGGGGCGATGAAGATCTTGGGGCCAGAGTGTAGCTCTGATCCGTCGCTAAGTGGTCATGCCCTCCGCAGAGAGGACCTGAGCCGCCTGATCGTACACGAGCATGATCTTTCCGTCTTGGCGCGTGCAGCTCTGCGCGAGGGCGCCGAGGGCCTCGTCAAAGGGCAGCCGTGAGGTGATCATAGGCTCAGCCCGCAAGAGATCCCGCTCCAAGAGCCGGATCACCTGGGGAAAACAGCCGCCGCCGACATGGCCGCGGGATCCTGAGATGCTCGACGCGCCGGTGACGAGCGCGTCGAGCATGACCGGCGCGCGCTCACCTGTGCGGCCGAGGTAGATCATCTGGCCCCCTGGCGCAAACGACCGCTCGATCTCGGGCATGGTGAACTTCGCGGCGCCAGCGGCCTCGATCTGGAGATCGGCGCCCCAGCCCTTCGTCGCGCGGCGCACCTCTTCAGCGGGGGTCGAGCCCTCCTCGTTGAGCTTGCGCGGGTCGTGGGCCTCATCGGCGCCCATCATCATCGCGACCTCACAGCGCGCCGGGGAGACGTCGAAGGCGAGGATCGTGGCCGCCCCCGCGGCGCGGGCCAAGGCGATGGCGCCGAGGCCGATGGGGCCGCAGCCGTGCACGACGACGTGATCGCCGGGGCGCATCCCGCGGCCGGAGACGAAGATGCCGTTGTAGGAGCAGGCGATGGGCTCGATGAGCGCGCCGAGCTCTAAGGCGCGCTGGGCGTCGCCGAGGCGCTGGGCGAGGCCGTTTAAGCTCCAGCAGAAGCGCTCCTCGGTGACGATGTACTCCGCATACGCCCCCGGCGCCGAGAAGCCGACCATCTCCAGGTGGGGGCACTGGTTGGGGCGACCCACGCGGCAGGCCTCACACACCCCGCAGTTGAGCATCCCCTCGGCGGCGACGAGATCCCCGACGTGCAGGTTGCGCACCTCGGCGCCTTTGGCGACGACAACCCCGGTGTACTCGTGGCCGGGGATCACCGGGAGGCGCACCGGGCCGGAGAAGATAATGTAGCCCTCGGCGTCGGTCTCGTAGCAGTGGGTGTCGGAGCCGCACACCCCGCAGGCGCGCACTTGGATGATCACCTCGCGGGGGCCCAGCGTCGGGTCGGGCACCTGGGCGGCGGCGAAGCGGGGATGCCGCCACACGGCGCTGCCCATCGCCTTCTTCGCCTCACGCTCGGCGGCGCTCACACGGGAGCCCGGGCGCGGGTCCCAGTCGGCCTCCAAGACGATGGCTCTCATCCGTGGCTCCTTCGTGGGCCTTCATCGCCCGTGCTAAGCCTATCCTGCTCGCTCCGCAGACGCCGTCCGATCCGCACGTTTGGGCGTGTCGAGGCGACGCATCTTCACCTCTAGAATGGCGCGGTCGTTCGCTTTGTGAACGACGAGCTCCCAGGGGCCCTCCAGAATCTTCTCGCCGACCTTGGGCACATGGCCCAGGCGCACGAGGATGAGCCCGGCGAGGGTGTCGAAGTCGCCCTCAGGCAGCTCAAAGCCCAAGGAGGAGTCGAGCAGCTCGGCTTCAGCGCGGGCGGAGATCACCCAGGTGTCCGGGCCGACCTTTCGCGCGGCGCGGGTGCGCTCGTCGTACTCATCGTCGATCTCGCCGACGAGCTCCTCCAGGATGTCCTCCATGGTGAGCAGGCCAACAGCGCCGCCGTACTCATCCACGGGCACCACCACACGCTGCCGGGTGCGGCGCATCTCTTGGAAGAGCTCCTCGATCTTCTTGCTCTCGGGCACAAAGATCGCCGGGCGGGCCACCTCGCGGATCGGCGTCGAGAGGTCGTTCAAGAAGAGCAGGTCGTTGTGGTGCAACATGCCGGTGACCTGATCGACGCGGCCCTGGAAGATCGGCATCCGGGAGTAGCCGTGCTCGACCATCAGCGCGATGGCCTCCGCCGCCGTGGCGCTCTCGGGCATCGACACCACCTCGATGAGCGGCTTCATCACGTCTTCGACGGTGGCTGAAGAGAACTCGAACACCCGCAGCATCAGCTCGCGGTCGCCCTCGTCCAAGGCCGTCGTGCGCTCGTTGTCGAGCAGGTTCTGGATGACCTCACGGCTGATCGCCTGGCCCTCGCCGCTCACGCCCAGGGTGCGGCGCAGGGTGTCGGTGATGAGCTCCAACAGCTTGAGCGCCGGGTAAAAAAGCACCGAGAAGACGTAGAGCGGGAACACCAGGCGCGGCGCGAGGGTGTTGGCGTAGGTCTCGAAGATGCTCTTGGGGATGAGCTCGCCGAAGAGCAGCACCACGGGCACGAGCGTCGCCACGGCGAGCAGGCCGCCGAGGTCGTCGCCCCAGGCGTGCACCATCGCCGCGGTGACGACGGTGGACGACGACACGGCGCTGATGTTGGTGCCGATGAGGCAGGTGCCGAGCAGGTGGCTGGGCTTGGACAACATCTTTAAGACCAGGGCCGAGCCCCGGTCGCCGTCTTCAGCCCGGGCCTGGAGGCGCAG
Organism: Myxococcota bacterium; assembly: GCA_023150775.1. GTDB lineage: Bacteria > Myxococcota_A > UBA796 > UBA796 > CAJQPC01 > JADKFE01. Next base: position 2,143 of record JAKLKE010000152.1, on the reverse strand, counting down.
GCGGTCGGCGCTGACCATCGCCAGCTCGCTGCCGGAGAAGAAGCCCTCGGTGACGATGAACAGGGCCAGGAGCGTGAGCGCGAGGGTGAGGGTCATGTCGCCACCTCTTCACCCTCGACGGGCTCCAGGGGCCGCACGCTCACCTTCGTGATGCGGCGGTGATCGACGCCGATCACCTCAAAGACGTGGGCCTCGTGCACCACCCGCTCCCCCTTCTCGGGGATGTGCCCGACGCGGTCCAAGATGAAGCCGCCGACGGTGTGGTACTCCCCCTCAGGCAGGGTGATGCCCACACGCTCCTGGAAGTCGTCTACGTCCATGGAGCCGATGACCGTCCACACCCCGTGGCCCACGGGCACGGCGTCTTGGGAGTCTTCGTCTTGCTCGTCCAAAAGCTCACCGACGAGCTCACCCAAGAGGTCGTCTAAGGTGACGAGGCCCACGACGCTGCCGTGCTCATCGACGACGATGGCCATGTGGCTGCGGCGCTTCTGGAACTCCTTGAGCATGTCCGCGGCGCGTTTGCTCGCCGGGACGTAGAACGCCTCCTGCAGAAGCGCGCGCAGCTCTCCCGAGCCCGGGGTGACCTGGCCCTTGAAGCGCAGGAGGTCTTTGGTGAGGAGCAGGCCCAAGATGTTGTCGATGCGGCCTTGGTAGATCGGCACCCGGCTCACCCGGCTGCGCTGCAGCTCGTCGATGAGGCGCTCCAGGGGGGTGTTGATCGGGAAGGCGATGATGTCGGGGCGCGGCGTCATCAGCCGGGAGACGGTGGTGTCGGAGAAGTCGAAGAGGCGGTCGATGAGCGCGCGCTCGTTGGCGCCGATGGCCCCGGCTTTGCTGCCTTGGTCGATGAGCTGGCGCACCTCGTCCTCTTGCATCACCTCGGAGCGGGGGCTCGTGTCGACGCCGAAGATGCGCGTGAAGAAGTCGGCGATCAGCATCAAGAACCAGCGCGCCGGCGTGATCATCAGCGACCAGAAGGTCAGGGGCCGCGCCAGAAACAAGGCCGCCCGGCGGGGGTTGGCCATGGCCAAGGTCTTCGGCGTCACCTCGCCGAAGAGGATCAGCAAAGGCGTGGCCACGAGCAGGTTCAGCCAGGGCCGCGTGGGGCTCAAGGTGAGGATCAAGCTCGCGAAGACCGCGGAGAGCGAGATGTTCACCAGCTCGTTGCCGATGAGGATTGACGGCAAGGTGCGCCGCTTGTCGCTGCGAAGGGCCTCGACCAAGGCGCCGGGCAGGCCCTCCCGCTTGAGGTGCTCGCGGTCGGTGGCCTGCAAAGAGAAGATCGCCGTCTCTGACGCCGAGAACATCGCTGAGAAGCACAGCAAGGTCGCGGCCAGGGCGAGCGCGGGGGCGAGGTCAATCTCAGCGGCGGCGCCGCCAATGAGCGGGAGGAGCCCCGATAAGGGGACTGGGTCGGTCATTGAGGTCCAGGGAAGTGCTGCCAGCTCAAGGGCCAGGGGCGACCCCGAAGGGTCACCTCGGGGCCTTGGGTCACGCGGCCGATCTTGCTCAGGCGCAGGCCGAGGTCGGCGCCCAGAGCGAGGAGGTCATCGTGGCGCGCTGGCGGCGCGGTGAACACGAGCTCATAGTCATCGCCAAAGCCGACCTGGTGGGGGATCGGGTCGGGCTCAGCGGCGCGAAGCTCGTCAGAGGCCGGCAGCGCCTCGGGCCAGACCTCGGCGCCGACCCCCGCCGCGGCGCAGAGCCGGGGGAGATCGGTGGCGAGGCCATCGGAGAGATCCATCGCGGCGCGGGAGAGCGCCCGCTCGGCGAGGGCGGGGCCGAGGCGCAGGGGCGGGCTGGGGCGGCGAAGGGCGCGTAAGCCGCCGGGGGCCGAGCTGGCGAAGCCGAGGCTGGCGTCGCCTAAGGTGCCGCTCACCCACAGGTCTTCGCCGACCTGGGCGTTCTGGCGTAAGAGCGGCTCGGCGCTGAGCTTGCCGATCATCGTGAGGCTCACCACGACGCCCCCGGCGCTGCGCGTGGTGTCGCCGCCGATGAGCGCCGCCCCGCAGGCCGCGAGGCCCTCCCGCAGGCCCTCGGCGAAGTCCGTCACCCAGGCGCGGTCTACCGGGTCGGGCAGAGAGAGCGAGAGCAGCGCGAGGGTCGGCACGGCCCCGCAGGCGGCGACGTCCGAGGCGTT
>JAKLKE010000151.1 GCA_023150775.1 Myxococcota bacterium | reverse complement strand
GAAGCCTGAGCTGTCGTCGCGGCGGTGGGGCGTCCAGACATCCGCCCAGCCGCTCGGCGAGGTCGTCGCTAGCACCCGCCAGCCCTGGGCGGGGTCACCCAAGGCGCTGCCGCCGGTCATAAACCCGAAGGCTGACACCCCTTGGAGCACCGGATGATCCGAGGGTGGCGAGGCGATGCGTAACCAGGCGACGGTCGACGGAGACAGGGTGCGCTCGGGGCCACGGTCGGCGGCGGTCACCGGGCGCAGGGTGAGGCCGAGGCGGCTGGCCAGAGGAGAGAGCAGCTCGCCGTGGAAATAACAGTTGGTGTGGTCTGTGATGAGCATCAGGCCGCCGCCGGCGCGCACGAAGGCGTCTAACGCGAGCACCTCGGACCACCGAAAGCCAGGGCGGTCGCCGCTCGGCAGGTTGATGAACACCGCCGAGGCCCCGGCGAGGCGCATCGGCGTGATCTCCCCGGTGAAGGGCACCAGCGGCACCCCCGCGCGGCGGGCGGGATCAAACGCCCGGGAGAAGCCGTGCATGTCATCGTAGGCGTAGCTGCTGAGGCCGAGCGCGCTCGTCTCGGGCTGTTTGACCGTGTGGCGTCGATCGATGAGGATGGGGCCGTCGGCCTGGGGCGGCCAGCGCTCCATCACCGCCTCGGGCCAGGCCGGGATCGCCCGACCAGGCGCCGTGGCCACGAAGGCGCGGTAGCCCGCGGAGACGGCGTGGGCGGGCAAGGGGCTCACCCAGGGGCTCACCCGGGGGCCGGGCTCGGAGACGGCGTAGAAGGCGCTCCAGACGAGCACAAACACGGCGGCGACGGCGATCAGGGGCGCTCTCATGGCAACCTCACGAGCGCGCCGCGCTCCCCGCCCGCGATGAGCGCCCACTGGCCCGAGGCGGCGGGAGGGGGCGTCAGCGCAGACCTGCGCTCCTCACGAACGAGCGTCCAGCCCGCCTCTTTGGCGTAGCCGGTCAACGCGCGGCGCATCGACTCACGATGAAGCACCAAGGCGCCATCCTCTACAGAGTGGTCGGGTGGAGGCAAGGGGCCCTCGGGCTGGGTGCTGGTCAAGGCGCGCAGGGTGAGCCGCCCCGGGCCGAAGAGATCGTCGGCCCAGGCCTGCAGGGAGTAGGTCGCCACACAGTTGTTGAGCGTCTTTTTGCCCTGGAAGGTGCGGGCGCGGAGGGGCTCGCTGTTGATCCACACGCAGCGGTCAATCACCCAGATGACGCTGCCCGGGGGCAAGGCCGCGAGCTCTGGCGCGACGGCGGTCGTCAAAGAGCGTGTCACAGCGTCGTTCTCGGCCCAGTCGCTGTACTCGTGAACCAGCGGGCTCGCCGGGATGAGGCTCAGGGCCAAGCCCAGACAGACGGCGCCGAGGCCACGGGCGCCGGGGGCGGCCAAGAGCACGAGCCCTTCCGCCACAGTCAGGCAGAGCCCGGCGGTGGGCAAGTACAGAAGGCGCCGGGAGTAGGTGCCCGTGAGGCCGTAGAGCAAGACCGGCAGGCCCCACAACAAGAGGCCCAAGGCCGCGGCGGGGGCGCCGTCACGCAGGCGACGGACGGCGACGGCGAGCAGCACAAAAAACAGGACCATGGCGCCGAGCACACGCAGGGGCTCACCCATCGGCTCTAAGCTGAGGCTAAACCCGGGGAAGAGGCTCTCCCAGGGGGCGGCGCGCAGGGCGGCGCCGAGGCGACCCAAGGTGAAGGTGCGCTCCTCCTCGTAATAGCCGCCGATGCCCGAGAGCACCGACGTGCGCGCCACGAGGTAGAGCGGCACACCCACAGCCCAGGCCCCGGCGACCTTGGCCGCGCTCCTCACCCCCGAGCGCCAGAAGAGCGCCAAGAGGGCCACGGGCATGGCGGCGAGGGCCGTCTCTTTAAAACTCAAGGCGCAGAGGCCAAGAAGCACAGTCAGCGCCGCCCTGCCCTGCCCCGCCGCGGCGATGGCGCCCAGAGAGAACAGCGCCACGAGGATGTCGATGCTCCGCGCGACGGCGGGCACGATCTCCACGCCCAGAGGGTGGAGGGCGAAGATCATCCCCGCGAAGAGCGCGGCGGCGGAGCTCAGGCCCAGGGCCCGGGCGGTGAGGCCCAAGGCGGCGACGGCGCTGAGGTGCAGGCCGAGATCCCAGGCCTGCCAATGCCGAGCGTTGTCCTCAAACAGGGCGCGCTGCAGGGCGTAGTGCAGCATCACCCCCGGTCGCCAAAAGTTGGCGTTGGCCCCGCCCACCCCGGCGGTGAGCGGCAGGGTGAGCTGGTTGAGCCAGCCCGAGAGCCCCTCGGCCCGGGCGGCGGCGTAGTCGGCCAAGGCGTCGGTGTCGGTGAAGCCCAGCCGAAGCTGAAACTCGTACGCCAGGGCCGTGATCGTGAGCAGGGCCGCCCAGGCGAGGCTCAGGAGGTGCTTGGGCATCAGCGGATCATCGGGCTTGTAGGGTCCACAGCTCGGCGTTCGCCAAGGCGGCCCCGGCGGCGCCGCGCACGGTGTTGTGGGCCAAGGCGTAGAGCTTGACGCCCATCACCGCGCAGCGCTCGACGCGGCCGATGGTGACGGTCATCCCCCGGCCCCGGCCGGCGTCAAAACGCGGCGCGGGGCGGTCGCGGCGGTCGCTCAGGTACAGAAGCGGCGTCGGCGACGACGGCAAGGCGGGGCCCCGGGGGGTGAAGTCGCGCAGGGCCTCCAGCACACGCTCGGGGCTGGGGTCGCCGCGCAGGTGGAGCTGGGCGGAGACGAGGTGGCCGTCGGCGGTGTTGACCCGCACGCAGCGCGCCGAGGTGACGAACGACGCCGGGGCGCCGGGGGCGCCGAGGATCTTCTGGGGCTCGACGCCGAGCTTGTCCTCCTCGTCGCCGGGGTGCGGGTGCACGTTGCCCACCATGTCCCAGGCCGACTCGCCGGGGTAGCCCGCGCCGGAGACCGCCTGCCAGGTGCTCACACAGGCCGCCTCGACGCCAAAGGCCGCGTGTAGAGGCGCCAAGGCCATCGCCAGGGGCACGGCGCAGCAGTTGGGGTTCGTGATCAGCGCCCCGGCCCAGGGCTGCGTCGAGGTCATCGAGAGGTGGTCGGGGTTGATCTCGGGGATGATCAGCGGCACCCGGGGATCTTGGCGGTAGGCCCCGGCGTTGGAGACGACGACGAACCCGGCCTCGGCGAAGACCGGCTCCATGGCCTTGGCCTCGTTGGTGGGCAAGGCCGAGAGCACGATGTCGACGTCATCGGGCAGGGCCTCGGGGCGACACTCCCGCACCCGCCAGTCCGCGACCCACTCCGCGTCTTCACCCTCCAGGCGCCAAGGCGCCGCGTCGCCGTAAGCGCGCCCGGCGCTGCGGTCCGAGGCGCAGAGCGCCTTGAGCTCAAAGAGGGGGTGATCCCGCAGCATCGCCACCAGCCGCTGCCCCACCATGCCCGTCGCGCCCAGCACCGCTACGCCAGCCATCGAAGCACCTCATCCGCCGCCCTGCGCGGAGGTGCAGGGGGAAGGTGGCTGGTAACTCACTCCCACTCAATCGTCGCCGGAGGCTTCGAGGAGATGTCGTAGACGACACGGTTGACGCCGCGCACCTCCCGCACGATGCGGTCGGACATGCGCGCGAGCACGTCATACGGCATGGGGAACCAGCTCGCCGTCATGCCATCGACGCTCGTCACCGCGCGCAGGGCGCAGACACGCTCGTAGGTGCGGTCGTCGCCCATCACGCCTACGGTCTGCACGGGCAAGAGCACGGCGAAGGCCTGCCAGATGTCGCGGTAGAGCCCGGCGCGGCGGATCTCGTCGAGGTAGATGGCGTCGGCCTCTCGCAACAAGTCCGCCTTCTCGGCGGTGACGTCGCCGATGATGCGGATGGCGAGGCCGGGGCCAGGGAAGGGGTGGCGCCACACGCGGCCTTCTGAGAGGCCGAGGGCCTCGCCGAGCGCCCGGGCCTCGTCCTTGAACAGCTCCCGCAGGGGCTCGATGAGCTTGAGGTCCATCCGCTCGGGCAGGCCGCCGACGTTGTGGTGGGACTTGATCGTCGCCGAGGGGCCACGGAAGCTCACGGACTCGATGACGTCGGGGTAGAGCGTGCCCTGGGCCAGCCAGCGCGCGCCGCCGACCCGCCGGGCCTCCTCCTCAAACACCCGGATGAACGCCGCGCCGATGATGCGGCGTTTTTGTTCGGGGTCGCTCACGCCCGCCAGCTCGCCCAAGAAGCGGGCCGAGGCGTCCACGACGGTGAGGTTCAGCTCGGAGAACTCGGCGGCGACGGCCTCACGCTCGCCTTTGCGCAGGAGCCCGGTGTCCACAAAGATGCAGTGGAGCTGATCGCCGAGCGCGTGGTGCAAGAGCGCGGCGACGACGGAGGAGTCTACGCCGCCGGAGAGCGCGCAGATGACCTTGTCGGCGCCGACCATCGCGCGGACCTTGGCCGTCTGCTCGTCCAAGAAGCTGCCGATGCTCCAGTCGCCCCGCGCGCCGCAGACCTCAAACACGAAGGCGCGCAGGAGCAGCTTGCCGTGCTGGGTGTGGGTGACCTCGGGGTGAAGCTGCACCCCGAAGCGGCGGCGCGTGACGTCCTCCATCACGGCGATGGGGCAACCTTCGGTGCGGCCGGTGACGACGTAGCCCGCGGGCGCGGCCTCGACGTGATCGCCGTGGCTCATCCACACCTGGCTCTCTTGGGGCCAGGCCGCCAAGAGCGCGCTCTCGGCGCCGACCCGCTCCAGCACCGCGCGACCGTACTCCCGGGCCTGGCCTTGGCCCAAGACGCCGCCGTCGAGGTGCGCGAGGAGCTGCATCCCGTAACAGACGCCCAGGACGGGCACGCCGAGGCCCAACCACGCCACGTCAAAGGGCGGCGCGGTGTCGGAGAGCACGGAGTCGGGGCCGCCGGAGAGGATGAGGCCGATGAGTGAATCTGGCCGGGACGCCGGGGGCTTGGCGTTGCAGGGCTGAATCTCGCAGTACACGCCCTCCTCTCGCAGACGCCGGGCGATGAGCTGGGTGAACTGCGAGCCAAAGTCGAGGATGAGGACGAGCTGGTGCTGGGACATGGCTCAGAGGGGCTTGGGGGTGAGGCCCGCGGCCACAGCGGCGGAGAAGGCGCCCCCGGTGAGCGCGTCGAGCTGGGCGGTGAACTCCATGAGGCGCAGCTCGTCGTCGATCTGGGCGCGCAGGTCGTTCGGGGGGTTCAACAGCCCGTCGATCTGCAGGCGGCGGCGGTCAAAGTACAGCCGGGTCACCTCGCCGAGCACCTTGTCGCGGAGCTTCACGACGTCTTGGGCCTCGGAGATCACGCGGATCTGCTCAGTGGACATCACGAGATCGTTGAGCTGCCAGCGCACCTCGACGACGATCTTGTCTTGGAGCTGGCTGTCTTGTTGGGTGAGCGCGGAGACGCCGCCCAGCACGTCAAAGTCTTCGCCGTAGCGGTTGTAGTACTCGTAGCGGGCCTGGAGCTGGGGCAAGGCCGCCGCCGCCCGGGAGGCGTTGAGCCAACGCTCGACCTGCTCGCGGTTGGTGTGGGTGTAGGCCATCGTCATCGCCTGCACCTCCTGCACCGTAGGCTCGTGGGCGAAGAAGCCCATCACGTCCTCAACGGTCTTGTAGTCGCCCTTGGCCCCGGCGCGCACGGCGAGGTCGATGGAGGTTGCGCTGCGCAGGTTGTCGAGGCCGTCCTCACTCAGGAACGGCAGGATCCGCAGCTCCTCGACGCTGCCCAGGCGGCCCCGCTCGGCGCGAAGCGCGAGGATCGCCTTGGCGTTCTCTTCGCCGACGCCGGGGATGCCCGCGAGCTGGCTGAGCGTGGCGCTGTTGAGCGGCACGAGCGCCGCCTCGACGCCCGCGCTGACCACGGCCTCTTCGCCATTGACGCCCTCCACGGCCAGAAGACCGCCGGAGAGCGCGGACCACAGGAGCAGGATTGATGAGGTCATAAGGAGTCTTCCTCGGTGGAGTCGGTCGGGAGGGTGCCCGCGGCGCTGAGGCTGAGCGCGCCGTCGGTGTAGGCGTCGAGCAAGGCGTCGATCTCGGCGAGCTGCAGCGCGAAGAGCGCCTGGGCGCGGAGATCGGCGCCGGTCTGCTCGGCCTGCTCGTTCGTGAGGCGCACGCGGGTGAAGTAGAGCTCGGCGATCTGCTCAGCCATCATCGCCCGGTACTGCACAGACGCGCCGGAGATGTTCGCCGCCGCCGACGGCACGGAGCTTAAGTCGTCGGTGGCGTACACGTCGTCGCCGACGACGTAGTAGAGGTCACCCGCCGGGGCGTTGTCGAGGTCAAAGGAGGTGTCTCCGGCGGTGGAGCTGTTGCCTTGGCCCCAGGTGAGCTGGGCGGTGACGCGCCAATACCCCTGGAGATCGCCGTCGTTCGTGATGCTGCGCCAGTCGGCGTCGAGGCCGTCGCGGCGGTACCCTTCGCCGCGCACGATGAGCGCCGGGGTGGCCTGCCGCAGCGCCGTGCGCCGGGCGCTGATGTTCAGGCCGTCCATGCCCATGCCGGGGCGGCTCATGGACGCGGCGAGGAGCGCCTCCATGCCCAAAGGCAGGGGCTTTGAGGTGAGCCCGACGGCGGCGGATTGGGGCGGGTCGAGGCGGAAGATGCCCCGCTCAGTCACCGCGATCAGGCCCTCTTGGGTGCGCGCCACGGCCCAGACCTCGGGGCTCGTGAGGCCCAAGGTCACCGGGCGCCAGATCACGCCGCCATCTACGCTCTCCCACACACCGTCCGCGCCGCACAACAAGAGCTGCCCCGGCGTGGGCCCGGCGAGGAGCTGCCGGGTGGTGGGCAAGGGCGCGGCGCTCAGCCGAAAGCTACGCTGGCCGCCGTCGTCGGTGCGGCGCACCTCGCCGGGGTTTGTGAACCACAAGGCGCCCGGAGCCTGGGGATCGGGCAAAAGCGCCAAGGTGTCGAAGCCGCGGCCCGCGGTGAGCGGCGTCCAGGTCTGGCCGTCCGTAGAGACGTAGAGGCCATCGTCTGCGGCGGCGTACCACGAGGCGTCCGCGGGGTGCAGGGCCAGATCGGCGACGGGGCGCTCATCCAGAGGGCCGCCGATGTGAATCCAGGCGCGGCCGCCGTCGAGGGAGAAGCGGATGCCGCCAGGATCCGCCGCGCCGTCAGAGCCCGGCCCCGCCGCGGCGAGCAAGAGCGCGCCGTCAGGGCCCAAGGCCAGATCCGTGAGCGCGGCCTCAGCGCCGATGCGCTGGTACCGCTGGCCGCCGTCGTCGCTGCGCCAGAGGCCGTCCGAGCGGCTCACCAGCACGAAGCTGCCCCCGGGGTGAAACCAGACGAGCCCACCCTCCAACAGCGGGCCGTCGCCGCGCTCGTCTCGCACGAGCTGGTCCACGGCGAGGCCCTCGCCGGCGACGATCTCGACGATCTCCTCAGCGGGGCTCTCGACGTCTTCAGGGTCGGTCGTGAAGTCTTCGGGATCTTCGGTGAGGTCGATCGTCTCCGAGAAGAGATCTTCAGCCATCGCCTCGGCGCGTAAGAGCACGTCCTCGGCGTCTACGGCGTCGTCGCCGCCGAGCCCCTGGGGCGCGCGCAGGACCTCACGCCAGGTCGATCCGCCGTCTTCCGAGAGCCAGACCGCCCCCGCGCGGGAGAGCGCCACGGCACGATCCGGGCGCAATGGATCCGTCGCTAGGCCACGAAACGCCTGCCCCCGCGCGGCGTTCGGCGTGACGCTCGACCAGCGCCAGCCATCGGCGTAGACCACCGACGACGGCGCGTCGTCCTGGGCCCGGGCGAGCCCAGGCCAGGAGGCGACGAGGAGGAGGAGCGGCGCCAGAACCCGCATTCACGGCTCCCGAGAGGCCACGAGACTAACAACTCGCCCCGGCCCTGGCTATGGGCACCCCGCCAACGGGCACGAAGAGCGGGTTACCTTCGCTGTGGAGCCCACCCCATGCACCTGCTGTTTCGTGACGCGACGCTGATCCACCCTGGCGCAGAGGGCGCGCCGCCCCGCGCAGATCTCCGGGTGAAGGACGGCCTGATCGCCGAGATCGGCCAAAGCCTGCCCCGCTTGGGCGCTGAGGAGATCCCTTGCGACGGCGCCTGGCTCGCGCCGGGCTTTGTGCAGACCCACGTTCACCTCGTGCAGACCCTCTTCCGAGGCCTCGCCGACGATCTCGCGCTCATGGACTGGCTGCGCACCCGCATCTGGCCCTTTGAGGCCAACCACGACGAAGAGAGCGCCTATTGGTCGGCGCGCCTGGGGCTCACGGAGCTGCTCCTCGGCGGCACCACGGCGATCCTCGACATGGCGAGCGTGCGGCACACCGAGAGCATCTTTCGCGCCTGCGAAGAGAGCGGCGCCAAGGCCGCCGTCGGCCGGGCGATGATGGATCTGGAGAACGAGGCCGGGCTCAGCGAGGCCACCGAACGATCTCTGCGCGGCGCCTCGGATGAGGCCGATCGCTGGCATGGCCGGGGCCGCCTGCGCTACGCCTTCGCCCCTCGTTTTGTGCCCTCCTGCAGCGAGGGCCTCTTGAGGGAGGTCGCCGCCGAGGCCCGCCGCCGGGGCTGCCTGATTCACACCCACGCCAGCGAGAACCTCGACGAGGTGGCGCTCGTGCGGCAGATGACCGGCCGGGAGAACGTGCAGTATCTCCATGACGTTGGCCTCAGCGGCCCCGACGTCTGCCTCGCCCACTGCATCCACTTGAGCGACGCCGAGGTCCGCCTGCTCGCCGAGACGGGCACCCGGGTGCTGCACTGCCCCTCGTCAAACCTCAAGCTCGCGTCCGGCCTCGCGAAGATCCCCGAGCTCCTCGACGCCGGGGTGCACGTGAGCCTCGGGGCCGACGGCGCGCCGTGTAACAACCGCCTCGACATGTTCACTGAGATGCGCCTCGCCGCGCTCACCCAGAAGCCACGCTTGGGCGCCACGGTGATGCCCGCGCGGCAGGTCTATGAGCTGGCGACGGCGAAGGGCGCCGAGGCCCTTGGCCTCAGCTCCGGCCGCTTGGAGCTGGGCCGCCCGGCGGATCTGGTGCTCTTACGCCCAGATCTCCCCGAGGTGCTGCCCTCGCCTGACCCGGCCTCGGCCATCGTCTACGCCATGAGCCCGGCGTCCGTAGACTCGGTGTGGGTAGACGGCCAGGCCCTCGTGCGCGGGCGCCGCGTGCTCGCCTGGGACTGGGACGAGACCGTCGCCGGGGTGCGGTCGTCCCTGGCCCGCGTTCGTGCCCGGGCGGGGCGCTGATGCGCGTCTTTGAGGCCGCCTTGGCCGCCAGCGCCGCCGGAGAGCCCGCGGCCTTGTGTACGGTGATCGCCGTGAACGGCTCGGCGCCGCGCAGCGCCAGCGCCCGAATGCTCGTCTACGGCGACGGGCGCATCGTCGGCACCATCGGCGGCGGCCAGTGGGAGAAGGTCGTCATCGACGCCGCCTTGGCCTGTATCCGTGAGGGGACCGCCCGCCGCGTCGCCGCTCACCTCACCCGCGACCTCGGCATGTGCTGCGGTGGCGCTATGGAGGCCTTCGTGGAGCCCATCACCCCCGTTGAGCGTGTTCACCTGTTCGGCGCTGGCCACGTCGGCGGCGCCTTGGCCCCGCTCTTGCTCTCCTTGGGCTTTGAGCTGCGGGTCTATGACGAGCGTGAGGAGTGGCTCAACGCCGAACGATTCCCGGGCTGTGAGCGTGTGCTCCTCGACCCCCGGCGGGCGATCCCCGAGGCGCTGGGCCCCCTCGACTACGTCGTGCTTGTCACGCACAGCCATCCCCTGGACCAAGACCTGCTAGAGGCCCTGATCGCAAAGGACTACGCTTACTTAGGGCTCATCGGGTCCAAAGCGAAGATCACACGCTTCTTCATTCGGCTGCGCGCGGCGGGCGTCGATGAGGCGCTCTTGCGTCGGGTGAGCGCGCCCATCGGCCTCGATCTTGGCGCCGAGACCCCTGAAGAGATCGCCGTGGCCATCGCCGCGGAGATCATCCGGGTTCGCCGCCGCCACAAGGGCCCCACCCTAGCGATGAGTGAGCGCCCGCTGCCCGCGCGTGGGGGCGACGGCGTCGCCCGCCCCCCTGCCCTCGCTGACGACTGACGATCGAGGCCGCGCTCAGCGCGCCTCCTCGGGGTTGAGCGTGCTGCGGATCAACGAGAGCAGCTCATCGAGCTTGATCGGCTTCTGGACCAAGCCGTCAAACTCCTCCTCTTGGATACGCCGCTCGACCTGGGCGTCCAAGAACGCCGTGCAAGCGATCACCGGGATGTGCGCCGTGTCTTTGCTGCCACGCAGCATTCGCACGACCTCAAATCCGTTCATGTCCGGCATCATGATGTCCATCAGGATCACGTCGGGCTTGAAGCGCGCGACGGTGAAGCCCGCGGCGAAGCCCGAGTCGGCGACCTCAACCTCCATCTTGCCCCGCAGGGAGAGGTAGTCGCGCACCATGTCGGAGAAGTCATGCTCGTCGTCAACCACGAGCACCCGCGTCTGCTCCGAACGTTCGCCGAGGAGCTCCTCGCTCAGCGGGTAGTTGTACTCCTTGGCGAAGCTCACCAGATCGGCCTTGGTGATGCGTCGGTGGCCGCCTGGCGTACGATGGGCGCGAAGCCGATCGGAGTTCACCCAGTTGACCACGGTTGGGAGGCTGACCCCGAGGAACTTCGAGATCTGGTAGGTGGTGAAATATGTCGGCTCCGAGTTTTGTCCCGGAGCAGGCCGCCTCGTCTTCTTCTTCTGGACTGACACGACAGGAGTCTCCCTGTGGAATGCGTCAAGATATCTCGCTTCCGCAGAAGCGGCGCTGCCACGCAGCTTACGCCCATCTCACGTCGTCGCGCGCTCACAGGATGATCGTTGGGCGGAGACGAGCCGCGCCACCGCCGCGAGGTCGGGGGTCGGGGTCAGGGTGACCACCACGTCGACGGCCGTGCGTAGGCTGCCCAGACGGGGTCGCGCCGTGATGATCTGCTCTCGCAGTGACGACGCCCACTCCTGCGCGGCCTCCAGCCGGGCCGGGCGCAGGAGCACCAGCAGCTCATCGGACTCTAGACGCAGGGCGAGCTCCCCGCCGCGCAGGCGGCTCACCACGACCCCGGCGAGCCACAGCAGGAGCTGATCCCCCGCGGGCACGCCCTGGGCGCGGTTGACCTCCCGAAGCCCGACGACGTCGATGTGCGCGGCGACGATGAGGCCTTGGGCGGCGCTGAACAGCTCGGTGAGCTCCTCGGTGGCGCCGTCGATGGGCAGAAGTCCGCTGACCGGGTCCCGGGCTCGGCGAAGGGCCTCAGCGCGGAGGCTTCGTGCGTGGGTCAGCGCGGCGCGCGCGCTCGACTCCAAGGCGCCGACCTCAAGGGGCTGAGAGACCGCGGAGAAGGCGCCCTCGGCCAAGGCGAAGTCGAGCGTGGCGGTGGAGGCGCCGACCCACACGAACGGTGTGGCCGCGCCGCGCTCGTTCTCCCGGAGTCGGCGTAAGGCGTCGAGGCCCCCGACGAGCTCATCGAGGATCACGACGTCCACCTCGGGGAGCTCGACGAGGCCCTCCTCGACGCCCTCGACACGCACGATGTCGCCGATGAACGCGAGACGGCTCGTCAGCTCGTCGGCAAAAAACGACGACGACGAGACGAGCAAGAGGCGCGGCGGGGTCTCGGACTCGCCCAAGGCGGGCATCGACAAGGTCGCGACGCCACCCCCCTCCGCCGCGTTCGTGAGCAGCACCTGGCCGCCCAAGGCCCGAATCAGCCGCGCGCTCAAGGGCAGGCCGAGGCCGCCGCGTGGGCGCTCATCGGCGACCAGGTCTCGGTTGAGCAGCTCCTCGGGGAAGCCGACGCCACCGTCTCGCACACGCACGAGCACCCGGTCGCCCTCCTCGGCCACCTGGACCTGCACGACGCCCCCGGCGGGGGTGTAACGGAGGGCGTTGTCGATGAGGTTGGAGAGCACCTCCCGCAGCATCGCGACGTCGCCGACGACGGCGCGTGAGGTCTCCCCGGCGCTGACGAGCTGGGACCCTCGGCGCTCGGCGACCTCTTGCCAGGTGGCCACGACCTCCAGCACGAGGGCGTTCACCTCGACGCGCACCCCCGCCGCCGCCGTCGGGCTGAGCCCCGCCCGAAACCGATCGAGGAGATCCTCCACCATCTGGTTCATCCGGCGGGCGTTGCGCTGCACGCTGCCGATGGCGTTCTGCTGCTTGGGGTTGAGGTTGCCCATGAGCCCTTCTGCGAGGAGCTGGCATTGGCCGAGCACCACCGCCAAGGGGCTGCGCAGGTCGTGGGAGAGCAGGGCCAAGAAGGTCTCTTGTAAGGACGCCAGGTGCTCGGCTTGGGCCCGGGCCCGGGCCAGCTCACGCTGGCGCTCGACGGTGACCCGATCGAGCTGGGTGACCCGCTGCCTGGCGAGGCCGAGCACACGCGCGTCGGTCCACACCCGCGTCCAGAGGGCGCCGAGCGCGGCGAGGACGGCGTCGGGCGCCTCGTCAGCGCCGTCAAAACGCAGGGACAACGACGGCGAAGGCGCGACGTTGGCCCGCAAGACCACGGCGGAGGGCGCGCGAGACCAGCTCAACGGCTCGTCGTCGGGTGGCTCAGGCCAAGGCTCCGACACGCCGAAGCTCGCCACGACCTCTAGGTCACCGAGCCTCGCCTGGGCCCCGGACAGCCCCGGCACACGGCCGAGGCGCTCCACGAGGCGCGTGAGCGCGGCGCGGGGATCATCACCCAGCCGAACTCCGCCTATCTCGCTCAAGATCCCGAAAACGGAGCCCAAATTTGCCTCGCCTGCCGCGGCCATGCTCACCCCTGTTCAACAGCAGCACGTTCCTGGTCATTGTGGCACGCCAACCGCCCGCGCGACCAGAAGAGGCATCAGAACGCTCCAAAAACAGAGC
>JAKLKE010000150.1 GCA_023150775.1 Myxococcota bacterium | reverse complement strand
TGAGGCTGTCGCAGTTGTTGTCGCGCTCGTCGCAGATCTCCGTGGCGGCGGGGTTCACGCCGGCGTCGTTGTCGTCGCAGTCCTCACAGGCCGCGTAGCCGTCGTTGTCGCCGTCGGCGTAGCCTGTGGAGCCGTCGCAGTTGTAGTCGTTGGGGTCGGCGCAGTCGGTCTCGGCGGCGCCGGGGTTGTAGCGGGCGTCTCCGTCGTCACAGTCTCCGCCGACCGCGACCTCGCCGTCCCCGGGCGCGCAGGCCTCGGCGGCGGTGGCCTCATCACCGTAGCCGTCGGCGTCGGCGTCGTCGTAGGTCGTGACGAGCAGGCCCTCGTCGATGGCGCCGTCGCAGTTGTTGTCGCGGCCGTCGCAGGTCTCCGCCGCGCTGGGGTTGACCGAGGCGTCGTCGTCGTCGCAGTCCTCGGTGGAGGGGCTGCCGTCGCCGTCGTCGTCGATGAGCTCCTCGTCTGGGGGCTCGACGGCGGTGTCGATGGGGGTCTCGGAGGGTTTACAGCCGATCAGAACGAGCGTCGTGAGCAGGGCAAACGGGATCGGAAGGCGCATCATGGCTCCGTGGTCACTGCCCAAGCGTCGTAAGTGACGGCCCAGGCACAAGGAAATCCGATGGGGTTGAGGGCGCTGCAGTCGCCTGAGAGCGACTCGTTCGCGGTGACGGTGAGGCTGAGGTGGGAGGGATCGTAGACCTCGCCCACGTCTTGGCCCGAGACAGTGTAGAGGCAGGTGGCGAGGAGCTGCTCATCTTCTGTCCACTGGCCGCTGAGCGTCGGGCCGTCCCGCAGCAAGGTGCGCGGCGGCTGGTCTCCGAGCTGCAGGGTGAGCGTAGCGCCGCTCGTGCTCAGCTCGCCGTCGAGGCGCTGGTCGGGGGCTAGGCCGTAGCCGCACTCGTCTTGGAGGACGTCGGTGATGGTGAAGGACCACGCGCCCGACTCCAGCGCGCCGGTGGGGCCCGGCTCGCCCAGGTCCGGCAGACAAGAAGAGAGGATGAAGGCGAAGAGCGGGGCGGACGCGGCGGAGATTCTCGTCATGGAGCACACCAGGGGGTTCATCTTCAGTATGATAGAGTAGGAAGTCTCTGTGTACGTCATCTCCGACCTCTTCGCCCCCAGGCGGCGACCTTGAGCGACTCAAGCCCCTCTAGTCTGGATGTTCGTGTCACCACGCGCGGCCTCGGCGCTGCGCCTCAGGTGACAGTGCTGGAGGCGGACTCGGTCTTCGCGTTCTCCTGTTGGGCCCGGGAGACCTTACGCGGGGCGGTGGAGGAGGAGGCGTCGAGCGTGGGGCTGGTGGTGCGCTTCTGCGCGATCCCGACGCCTGGAGATGGCCTCAACGGCACCTTCGGCCGGGCCCTGGGGGTCGAGGGCGCCCGGGGCGACGCCCTGGTGGAGACGCTGCGGGAGCGTTTGATGGCCCTGGGCCTGAACGGGGAGGGGGAGGCCGAGGCCCTCGCGGCGGCGCTCTGGCCCACCCCGGGGCGGTTCGCGCCCGAGGGTGAAGAGCGCGCCGCGATGTCTCGGCGGATCTTGACCGCCTTGTCGGCGCGGTCGCGGCTGATCCTGTTTGTAGGCCGCGGCGAGCAGGCGCAGGAGGTCGTGCGGCTCTTTGAGGAGTGGGGCCAAGACGACGGGCCGCCGCCCCAGGTGGAGCTCGTCTTGTGGTTCGCCCCCCTCGTCGCCCCCGTGGGCACGGAGCGGGTGCTCATCTCCGGCGGAGACCTGAGCCTGGACGAGGTGCAGGAGCGAATGGAGGCCGTCGGCCTCAGCGTGCGTCGCCTCGTCCTCCCGCCGACGCCGCCGACCCTGCGGGAGCAGGCCATCGTGCGGGCGCTCACGATCCGCGCGGCGACGAGCCCCGAGGATCGGGTCTGGTTTGACCGCTACATGGCCCTCGACAGCACGGTCACGGCCTTGGAGTGGGCGTCGTTCCCCGGCGACCCGCCGTCGCCCAGCGACTCGCCGAGCCTCTGCGCCTTGTTCGCCGCCGGGGACGTCGCTGAGCATGAGGGCGCCTGGACGCTTCGTTGGCCCGAGGCCCGGGCGGCGGTCCTTCATCAGATCCGCGAGGACGGCGACTTAGAGCGCCGCAGCGCCGAGGTCGCGGCGATGTTGGTCGGACGCTACGGCCTCGCCCTGGACGCCCACCGCGTGGCGCTGCACCGCCTCAACGCCGGGGACGTCGTCGGCGCCTTGGACGCCCTCACCGCCGCCATCGCCGCCGCGCGTGAGGCGGGCCACCTCGACGCCGCGAGCGCGCTCGGGGTCCGCGCCAGCCAGCTCATCGACACCTTGGGGCTCAGCGACGCCGACCCGCACCGCCTCGCCGTGAAGCTGGAGCGGGTGCGCCTGCTGCGACAGCGCGGGCGGCTCGACGAGGCCCTGCGCCTTGGCGAAGACGCCGTCTCCCGGGCCGGTCGCGCGGAGGATCCCGAGCTCCTCGGCCACGCCCTGCGGGCCTTGGCCCAGGTGGCGTATGAGGCCGGCGCCTTGGACCGCGCCGAGACCTTACTTCGTGGCGCCGAGGAGCGCTTTCGGTCCTTGGGCAAACCTTCGGGCGTGGCGGATTGCCTGCACGACCGCGCCGCCGTCGCCGGGCGTCGAGGCCAAGAGTCGGTGTCTGAGGCGCTCTTTGAGGAGGCGCTCACCTATGAGGTCGGCCTGGGGCGCCCCCGTCGCCACGCCTTGACCTTGTCGTTGTTGGGCCGGGCCCGACGCCAGCAGGGGCGGGTGAAGGAGGCGCTGCAGGCCTTTAAGGCGGCGGCGGAGATCGCCCGGGCGGCGTCTTACCGCTATGGCCTCGCGGTGAGCTTACGCGGCGAGGCCGTGGCGCGCTGGGGTTTAGGAGAGCTCGACGAGGCCAAACGCCTCGTGCGCGGCGCCGAGACGCTGATGAGCTTGGTGGGCCGCCGAGACGGCGTGGCGCTCTGTCACAACACCCTGGGCGACATCCTGCGGGCCGGCGGTGAGCGGGCGCAGGCGGAGCGGGCCTACGGGGAGGCGCTGCGGGTGCTGGAGTCCTTGAGGTCGCCGGAGGTGATCACGCCCCGGCTCAACCTCGCCTTGCTCTATGTGGATCAGGGGGACGTGGTCCGCGCGAGGCCCTTGGTGGAGGGCGTTCGGGCCCAGGCCGCGAGCCGGGGCCGCACGGGGGTGCTCGCCGCGACGCACCTGATGCTGATGGCGATGGCCGTCGTCGAGGGGGACTCGGAGGCCGTCGAGGCCCAATACGACCGGGCCGTCGCGCTCCTCGCCGAGTCCCAGCTCACCGAGCCCGACGTCGCCCACACCGCGCAGCTCGCCGGAGACCGCGCCTACGCCCAAGCCGACGCGCGGCTGCGGGGGATGGCGCCGCGGCTGTGGGAGATCGCGCTTGTGCAGCGCGTCGCCCTCAAGGACGCTGAAGGGGCCTTGGCCTTGGGCGAGCGCCTGCGTCGGGCGGCGGAGGAGGGCCTGCCCGTCCCGCTGGGTGGGCTCGATCTGTTGGCCTCTGTGGGCTCCGAGGACGGGGTCACTGGATGGAGCGCCCGGGACCGCTCCACCGGCGTCCTGGTGATCGTCGCCACCCCCAGCGAGGCGAGCCCGGCGCGCTGGCGGGCCTGGCGCGCGGATCGTGCCCAGGCCCTCCAGACCCAACACCCCAACCTCGTCACCTTGCTCGACGCCGGCGTGGTGAGCGTCGCCGCCGCCGAGATGACCCGACACCTGGACCGCCGCTCCTTGCCCCTGGGCGCGCCGTGGACCTCGGTTGAAATGACCCGGGGTCATTTAGTTCGGCACGCCCCCTTGGCCCCGACCCGCTGGGTCAGCGCGGCCCGCGGGGCGCTCTCGGCCTTGGCCACGATTCACGCCAAAGGGGGGGCCTTCGGCGCGGTGAGGTCGTGTCGCCTGCACCTCGCGGCCGCCGAGGAGGAGCCCGACGCCGTGCGTTGGTTTGACCTCTGCCCCAGCCGCGCCACGGGGCCAAACCCCCAAGCCGACGAGCTGCGGGCCCTCGGGGCGATGATGTCGGCCTGGGGGCCGCCGCCTGATGAGGCGTGGGCGCGGTGGCGTGAGGCCCTTGAGGCCGGTCAGCACCCCTCGGCCTGGGTGGCGCTGGTCAACGCCCCCGAGGGTGGGCCGCCGAGCGCCCCCCTTCGTGCGCCCTCGGCCTGGCAGCCCTGGTTTGGCCCGGGGCTCGGCCTAGAGCGCCTGCCGCGCTTCGTCGGGCGTGAGGCCGAGCTGCGCACGATGCTCAGCCACGCCGAGGCGGCGCTCTCGGGGCGGGCGACGACGGCCCTGCTCATCTCGGGCTCGGCGGGGGTCGGGAAGAACCGGCTCGCCCAAGAGCTGATCGCCGAGCTCACCCGGCGCACGGGCGCGCGCACGATCTCCGCCGAGCACAGCCCGGTGCGACCGGCGGCGCTGATGGAGGCGCTTCGGGCCCTCTTGGGCGTGGATCAGGCGAAGAGCGGCGCCGCGCTGCGGGCCCACATCGAGGGGGTGATCGGCGGCGCGGGGCAGCGGGAGGGGGCGCTGGAGTCGGTCATCGCGGGCTTAGAGGAGAACGTCGAGACGCCGGGGCGCGCGTCGGTCTTGCCGCGCCGGGCCCGAGACGCCGCCCGAGACGCGCTGATCGGCCTCGCGGGCCGGGGCCCGGTCATCGTCATGATCAGCGCCGCAGAGTGGGGCCTGCAGAGCCTCTTGACCCTCGAAGACACGCTGCTGATGACGATGCGGACCCCCCGGCCGCTCTTGTTCGTGATCACCACCCAGACCGATCTGCTCGCCGAGCGCCCCCGCGAGGCCGTGGCCTTAGAGCGCCTGGAGCGCCTGGGCTGGCTCGTCGAGGTGTCGCTGCGGCCCTTGGAGCCCGGGGAGTGCGCGGCGATGGCCCAGAGCGTCATCCCCGTAGAGCCGGGGCTCTTGGAGCAGCTCGACCAGCGCGCGGCGGGGCACCCGGCGTTTATGCTGGAGCTTCTGCGGGAGTGCCTGCGGCGCACCCCCCAGGTCTGGACCCCGGGGGGGCTCAGCTTGGGGCTCAGCGCTGAGGTCGGCTTGCCTGACGATCTCCTCTCGGTGTGGTCGGGGCGGGTGGACCGCCTCGTCGCGGGCCTGCCCTTCGGCGCGCGCCTGGCGCTGCAGCTCGCGGCGCTCCTCGGCCCCGACATCGACGACGAGCTGTGGCGCGACGCCTGCGTGCGTCTGGGCGTGGTGATCCCCGACACCTTGACCCAGCGGCTGTTCATCGATCAGCTCGCTGAGGGCGCCTCCCAAGGCTGGGCGTTCACCCACCCCGGGCTGCGTGAGGCGCTCTTGCGGGAGGCCGCCCAAGACAGCCGGGCCAACCACGAGGCCTGCGCGGCGGCCCTCGTCGCCCGGCGAGAGGAGGGCCTGCGGGTGGCGACGCACCTGATGCGCGCGGGCCAGCCCGCCTTGGCCTGCCCCTACCTCTTACGATTTATTCACGGGGCGATCCGAGGGGGGTCGCTGCGGGCGGCGGAGTCTGCGCTCTCGCTCTATAGCGGCGCGCTCACGTCCATGGGCGTCGCTGAAGGCAGCGCGGAGTGGGGCGGCTGGCTCATGCTGCGGGCCCGGCTCGCCGAGGCGCGTCAAGAGGTGGACTCCTTGGCGTCCCCGGCGCGGCGCCTCCTGATGCACTGCTATCGCCACGAGTGGTCGGAGCAGATGCCGACGGCGCTGCGCCTCATGGGCGTGGTGATGCTGCGCCGGAGGCGGTTCATGGAGGCCCTGGAGCTGCTCTCCCGGGCCCGTGAGCTGGCTGAAGCTGCGCAGCACAGCGCGGACGCCGTCGAGGTGGCGCTGAGCTGGGTAGACGCCCAGCACAGCTCCGGGGAGCACGCCGGCGCCTTGGCCTCCGCCCAGCGCGCGGTGCGCCTCGCGGAGGGCTGTCGGGACGAGCGGCTGCGGGTGGAGAGCGCCCTCGCCGTCGCCCGCTCCTTGATGTCGTTGGGGCGCCTGGACGAGAGCCACGCGGCGTTGGTGGAGGTCTGTCGCGCGGCCCAAGGGGCGGGGCTGCCGGGCCTTCATGGGCGGGCGCTCTTACGTCGCGGCGAGGTCTTGGCGTTGCAGCGCGCGTATCGTGAGGCCATCACCGCGCTGCAGGAGGCGGTGGACGTGCTGCGTGGCGTCGATGACGGCCTCGCCGAGCGCCGGGCCCTGGTGCTGCGGGCCTGGGCGCACACCCTGCTCGGTCAAGACGCCGCCGCGCGGCACGACCTCGACGCCGCCGCCCGGGGAGACTGGCGGCCGTGGGAGGCGACGGATCGCGTCCAGCTCGGCGTGCTCGACGCGGCCCTCACCCCCCCGGGCAGCCCGGCGCGGCGTGAGGCCTGGGGTCGGCTCACCCGAGGCCTGGGGCGTGGACCCCGGCCCCAAGGCGGCCCGCTCCTGATGCGGCTTCGCGAACGCGCAGATCCCGAGTTATGGGAGTGGATGGATCATTTGGGGCTTCTGCGCAGCTCAGCCTGAGCGCGCCCTTGCCAGCCCCCCGCCGGTCGTGCTTTGATAGCTCGCGCATGACCCGCGGCCCCCCCATCCGCCTCCCCTTCCCCGAAGGGCTCGACGCTGCGTGCAGCGAGCTTTTGAGCGCCAGCAACCGCATGGCCCTCGACGGACGGGCTCGTGTGGTGGTCATCCACGGCGTAGAGGGCAGCGGAAAGTCCCAGGTGGTGCGCTGGCTGGCGGGTTTTGTGGCCCGTCAGGAGCGCTCGGCGTTCATTCTGGCGCACCACAGCGTCACCCCGTCGATCTCCGACGGCTTGGGCTCGGCGCTCGCGGAGCAGCTCGGCGCCCCGTCCTGGGAGTCCAGCGACGCCTTGGCCGCGGCGCTCATCGATCGCTGTGTCTCCCTCGACATCTGCGCCGCCGATGAGGCGGGGGATCTCGCGGCGACGATCTGGCCACGGGCGGGTCACCAGCACGTTCCACGCCTTGAGCGAAACACCCTTCATGTTCGGCTCTTGCGTAAAATCGCCGCCGAGCGCTCCGTGGTGTTGGTGCTGGAGGACGTGCAGTGGAGCGAGGCCGCGGTGAGCCTCGTCGTGCAGCTCATCCAGGCCCAGAGCGAGCGGGCCACGCCGATCCTCGTCGTGTTGACCCTGCGCACTGACGCTGAAGAGCCCGACGAGCACGAGATCAGCCGCCCTCCGCTCACCTTAGAGCATGTGCGGGAGCTCCTGCGGCCCGTGGGCGGCGCGGCGGAGCTCGCGCTCTCCCGGCGCCCGGCGCCGACGCGGGGGCCGCTGATCGTGGCCTTGGACGCGGCGCTGGATCGAGCGGTAGAGGATGACCAGCGCCTCGTCGAGCGCCTCGCGTTCTTGGGGATGCGGTGCTCTGGCGCGGAGTGGACGGCGCTGCGGCCCCGGGTCACGCCGAGCGGCGAGGCCCTGCTCGCGCGGCTTGAGCAGGGGGGCATCGTCGAGCCGTGGCGCGGCGGCTGGGCCTTCACCACGGAGCGGCTCTGGCGTCGGATGTTGGCCCGGGCGGGCCAGGCCGGGCGCGCGCGCAGCCACCACGCGGCCTGCGCCGAGGGCCTGCGGGCTCGCTACGGCGCGTCCTTGGCCGCCGAGCGCCTCGCCTGGCACCTCCTGGCGAGCGACCAGCCCGAGGAGGCGATGGCGACCTTGGCCGAGGCCGCCCAGCGCCGCTGGATCGGCGGGGCCTACAGCTCGTGGGAGCGCCTCATCCACGCCCAAGAGCGCCTCGCCGACCGCATCGGCCTCGCCGTAGACCACCCCCAGCGCGTCGAGCTGCTCAACCAGCGCTCCCGCCTCGCCCGGCTGCGCAGCCGCCTTGACGAGGGCCTTCGCGTCGCCGAGCGCGCGCTCCAGCTTGAGCTCGCCAGCGGCCGCCCTGAAGACCGCGGGCTCATCCAGACGTTGAAGAGCCTCGCCCAGATCTACATGGAGCTCGCGGAGCTGGATCGGGCGGAGGCGATGCTTCAGCGGTGCGTGAACATCGCGGAGCAGCTCGGCGCCGCCGACGTGAAGGCGTTTGTCCTCGTCGAGCTGGCGGTCATCGCCGAGCGCCGTGGGCAGGCCGCGATGATGGAGCTCATCCTGCGCGAGGTGCTCGCCATCGCCCTTCAGCTCAACGACCAGCATCTCCTCTCGACGACCTGTTGGAACCTCGGCCAATGTCTGCGTGGAAGCGGCAAGAACGCTGAGGCCTTAGAGGTTTATGAGATGGCGGAGGTCGCCGCGGCGAGCGTCGGCCATCGGTTTAGTCAAGCCATGAGCCTCTTAGGCCGCGGCGCGATCTTCCTAAGCCAAGGGCGGCTTGGCGAGGCCGAGGGTGCGCTGAGCAAAGGCCTCGAGCTCATGGAGCGTATGGGCAACCGCGTCGGCGAGGCGCACTTCCTCAACGCCCTCGCCGAGATCTCCCGCCAACGCGGCGAGCTGCGCACCGCCGAACAACAGTACCGCCGCGCCATCACCGTGCTCGACGAGGTGGGCTCCGGCGACGCGCTCCTGCCCCGGATGAACCTCGGCCTCGTGCTCTTGGGCCGCGGGCTCACCCGGCAGGCGAAGGAGCTCTTTGAGCAGGTGGCGGCCGAGGCCGAAGAGCGTGTGCGCCGGGCGGTCTTGTGCTGCGTGCTCACCTTCTTGTTGCCCTGCTGCGCCGCCGAGCGGGAGTGGGAACAGTGGGAGTCGGTCTACCAGCGGGCCGCGGCGCTCTTGGAGGGCACCCGGCTCATCGACCGCGACCTCGCCTGGGCCGCCGAGCTCTCCGGCGAGTGGTGCCACGCCGCCGCCCGTGACGTGCGTGAGCTCTCCCGGGCCGCCCGATCCCTGGAGATCGCCGCCGCCCAGCTCATCGGCCTCGTAGACGACGAGGGCCTCAACCGCGTGAACGACCGCCTGGTGGAGCTGGCCCGGGAGGGCTCGCCCATCCCGCTCGGCCCCTTCGATCTGGAGCGCCAGCGCGGCGAAGGCGGCTCCGGCGCGGTGTGGACGGGCTGGCATCGCCAAGAGGGCGTGCAGATCGCCGTGAAGGTCTTGACCGCTGAAGGCGCCCGCCGCCCCGAGGTCTTGGAGAGCTTCCGCCAAGAGGTGCGCTCCGTCGCGAGCCTCGACCACCCCAACATCGTGCTCGTCTTAGAGAACGGCCGGGTGAGCGAGATCGCCGAGCGCATGTCCGAGGGCCGCCTCGTCTCCGGGAGCCCCTACCTCGCCATGGAGTATTGCCGTGGCGGCTCGTTGTCCCCGGTCTGCGGCCGCCTGGAGTGGTCGGCCTGCCGCAACGTGCTCCTGAGCCTCCTCGACGCCTTGGCCCACGCCCACGCCCGCGGCGTCACCCACCGCGACGTGAAGCCCGCGAACGTGCTCTTGGAGCGCGCCCACGACCCCAGCTCGGGCATCAAGCTCTCCGACTTCGGCATCGCCCACGCCTTGCGTGAGGGCCCCATCCAGGGCCGCGCCGCGGGCACGCCGGAGTACATGGCCCCGGAGCAGTTCTCCTCCGATCTGCGCCAGCACGGCCCTTGGACCGATCTCTACGCCTTGGGCTGCCTCGCGGTCACCCTCGTCTCGGGCAGGCCGCCCTTCCAAGGCGACAGCTTGGAGGCCCTTCGCCGCGCCCACTGGCTCCTCGACCCGCCGCCGCTCGCCCCTCGCATGGCGGTGCCCGCGGGCCTTGAGCGCTGGATCACGCGGCTCCTGCGCAAACGCGCCGAAGAGCGGTTCACCTGCGCCGCCGACGCCGCCTGGGCCTTGACCCAGCTCGGCGACCCCGACTTCTCCACCTTCGTGCCCCCCGCCGACGACGTGCACAGCCTGATCGGCGGCGAGACCGAGGCCCACACCTTCTTCCTCGATGACGTCGAGCGTGGGTCGAGCCCCTCAAGCCCGAGCGCCCCGCAGAGCGTCGCCATCGAGCCGATGCCCATCGTCGTGCCGCCGGCCCCGGTGGACTGGCGTCGCCGTGGCCCCCGCGGCGCCCCGCCCCTGGTGCGCACCGTCGGCCTCGGCCTCTTCGGCCTGCGCCCGATCCCGCTCTTGGGCCGCGAGGCCGAGCGCGACGGCCTCTGGTCGTCTCTGCTCACCGTCGTCGCCCAAGGCGGCGTGCGCTGCGTGCTGCTCAGCGGGCCGTCGGGCTTTGGCAAGAGCCGCCTCGCGGGCTGGCTCGCCGAGCGCGCCTACACCTTGGGTCAGGCCTCGCTGCTCCGTGTGGAGCACAAACAAGGCGACACCAGCTCCTTCGCCGACGCCTTGGCCCGGCGCCTGCGGGTTCAGGCCCTCGCGGACTCCGAGCAGCGCCGCCGCCTCGCCGAGTGGATCCGCGCCCAAGAGCTCGACGGCAAGGTCAGCGCCTCCTTGTTGACCGAGGCCCTCAACGGCGAGCGCACTCCTTTCCACGATCACGCCTTGTTGACGGCGACGGTGCACCTGAGCGTCGTGCGCCCCGTCGTCATCGCCCTGGACGAGGTGCAGTGGGGCGCCACGAGCCTTCACCTGATCCGCCCGCTCTTGGAGGGCGCGGTCTCCGGCCCCTGCGGCGTCGTGATCGTGATGACCGCGAACGACGAGGACCTCGCCGAGTCCCCCGAGGCCGCCCAGGCCGTCGAGGCGCTGCGGGTGCGTGGGCTCATCGAGGAGCAGCGCGTCGGCCCCTTGCCCGTCGACGTGCGTTTTGAGCTCGTTCACAGCCTGCTCAACCTCGAAGACGCGCTCTCCGCCGAGGTCGCCCGTCGCTCGGCGGGCAACCCCGCCTTCGCCATTGAGCTCGTCGGCGAGTGGGCCAAACGAGACTACCTCCGCGCCGGAGAGGGCGGCTATCACCTCCGCCACGGCGCCGCCGACGCCCTGCCCAACCACATTCACGCCCGCTGGAGCGCCCGCATGGACCGCCTCCAGGCCCGCCGTGGGGAGGCCGTGCGCCTCGCCTTAGAGGTCGCGGCGGTGATGGGCGAGATTCATGTGGAGCGCCTGGACTGGGTCGAGGCCTGCGCCTTCGCCGAGCTTGAGCTCCCGCCGTACATCGACGAGCTGCTCTTGGAGGAGGCGGTCATCGAGCGCCGCGCCGGGGGCTTCGCGTTTGTTCACGCGATGCTGCGGGAGTGCCTAGAGATCGACGCCGAGCGCGCCCACCGCGCCGCGCGCTGGCGCCGGGCCTGCGCGGCGATGCTCCAGGCCCGGGGCCGCGAACAAGACCGGGCGCGGGTGGCCGTGCTCCGGATGCGCGCCGGTGAGCCCGAACAAGCCATCGAGCCCGTGCGTGAGGCCGTCGAGGCCCACCTCCGCGCCGGTCGCCCCGACGAGGCCGCCGGGCTCATGGAGCTCTGGGAGGACGCTCTGCGCTCCGTCGGCGCCGCCGATGACGACCCGCGCTGGGGCCTCCTGTGGCTCGCCCGCGCTGAAGTCGGCATCGACCGCGGGTTCATCCAAGAGATCACCCGCTACAGCCAGAAGATCGTCGAGTACGCCCGGCGTTACGGCTGGCGGGTTCATCTGCCCTGGGGCCTCTACCTGCGGGGCCGTGCGCTTCTGGACACCGGCGCCTGGGAGGACGCCTGGTCGGCCTTCACCGACGCCCGCGAGCTCCTGCGCGACCGCAACGACATCGACGGCGTCGCCCGCTGCACCAAACAGCTCGGCCGCGTCGCCCGCGCGATGGGTCGGCTTGAGGAGGCCGAGGAGTATTTCCAAGAGGCCGGGGTCATGGCCGAGTCCGTGGGGAGCTGGCGCACTGTGGGCCGTGTGCGCCTGGATTTGGGCAGCCTCGCCGTCTCCCGCCAACGTTACGACATCGCCGAGAGCTTCTACCAAGACGGCCTCAGCTCCTTCCGCCGCGTCGGCTACCTCCTCGGCGAGGCCGAGTGCCTCAACAACCTGGGCGAGCTGCACCGTTACCAAGGCCGCCTCGACCTCGCGGAGATGACCTACCGCCGGGCGATCTCCCTCTACAGCCGCCTCAGCTCGTCCAAGGTGCTCGTGCCTCAGCTCAACCTGGGCCAGGTGCTCTTGGGCCGCGACCGCTTCGAGGAGGCCCAGCGTCACTTCGAGCACATCGCCCCCGACGTCGAGCGTCGCGGCGGCCACGCCCTGCGCTTCTTCCTCGACGGCTTCCGCCTCGCGGCGATGCACCCCGACGACGCCGAGTGGGAGACCCTCTACCGCCGCGTTCACCGCGCCGTAGAGTCGAGCGAGATCGCCGAGCAAGACATCGCCTTCCCGATGGAGCTCGCCGCCGAGCGCGCCCAGAAGCTCCGCCGCCCCGACAAGGCCCGCGCCTTGTACACCCTCGCGCGCACCCAATGGGAGCGCCTCGGCGTCCCCGAGGCCGTGCGCCGCCTGACCGAGGCTGAAGAGACCCTCGGCAGCTGGATGACCGGGGTCTGAGCGCCGCTCACTCCGCGCTCCCGCGATCCACAACGCGCTCTCCCAGCCCCAGACGGCGCTGAACTACGCTCAATCGCTGTGAGCGACTTGCCGCAGCAACTCTGCGATCATCCTGGCATTTTTTCGCTTTGATTTCCGGCGACTCCCGCTAAAGTACGGGCCAAGGAGTACCCTCATGCCCTCACCTTCTCGGCGTCGCGCGTCGCCGACCGTTCAGGCCAACGACCACCAGACCCACCAGGACGTCGACCTCCTGCCGACCGGGCAGGAGCAAGACAACTCCTTCCTGCAAGAGCAGCTTCGTGGTCCCGGTGGCTTCGAGGGTGTCGGTGAAGAAGAGGGTGAAGGTGGCCTCGACACCTTAGATCCCACCAAGACCGACGCCGTCGGCGGCGGTGGTGACGGCGAGGGTGAGGGCCCGCCCCCGGGCGACGAGACCAAGATGGAGCCCGAGGTCAAAGGCCAGACGCCGCAGACCGAAGGCACTGAAGAAGACACCAAGAACGCCGCCGACGGTGACAAGAGCGCTGAAGAGATCGGCGCGGTCACCGAGAACGAGGGCCCCGGCGAAGAAGAGGCCCCCG
>JAKLKE010000014.1 GCA_023150775.1 Myxococcota bacterium | reverse complement strand
ATCCTTGTGCTCAACTCTTGGTTGAGCTAAAACTCGTTTGCAGATTCGACAGTACTGCTATCTATTTTTCAAAGACCAGATCCTCACTTGCCTGTGGCTTGTGTGGACCTTGCTTTCGGGAGGCTGAGGTAACCGACTCGGCGGTCACCAAAGATGTCACGAGAGCGTCTTTCGTCGTCCGCAGCGCCGCGCTCGGCGTCGCTCGCTTCCGACCCTCCACAAGTAGCTTACCCCCCCAGGACCGTCAAGCTGGTCGGAAACTTTTTCGGGTCAGAATGAATATTTCATCCCTGTCAGTCCCGGCCTCGTCTCTGGAGAGCCCCGGTCCGAGGGTGATCCTCGGCGAGATCGCCCTGGAGCGGATCCTTGGGCGGGGCTCAGCCCGCGGACTCGGACTTCCCGACGCCTGGGGCGCAGCCGGGATCGTCGAGGTCGGTGAGGCCGTCGAGGTCGTTGTCGGCGCCATCCACGCAGTCTCCGTCGTCGGCCTCGTTGGCTAAGAAGCCATCGGGGATCGCGACGTAGCCCAAGGCGTCGTTCAGGTTCCAGCAGCCGGGATCGGCGGCGTCGATGTGGCCGTCAAGGTCGTTGTCGAGGCCGTCGTAGCACTCCTTCGTGGCTGGGCGATCCTCGACGCTGTGGAAAGGATCGTCCTCCTTGATGCTCTGGCTGTACTCGCAGTCGGGGTCGAAGGTGTCGATGTAGCCGTCGCCGTCGTTGTCGAGGCCATCGGCGCACTCCCCGCCGTAGCTGCGGGGCAGCTCGGACTCGCCGTCGGCGCCGCTGCGCTGGCAGTAGGGATCGGCGGCGTCGATGTCGCCGTGGCCGTCGTTGTCGAGGCCGTCGTTGCACACGAGGGCGGTGAAGCCGTCGTCTTCAGGGGCGGCGCCGGAGGTGCAGGCGGGGTCGTCGCCGTCGATCCAGCCGTCGCTGTCGTTGTCGAGGCCATCGGAGCACTGCCAGGCGGGGTCGTCCTCGCCGAGCTCGACGCCGAAGGGGTCGGCGCACTCGCCGTCGTCCTCGTCGGTCCAGCCGTCGCCGTCGTTGTCGGCGCCGTCGCCGCAGTTGGTCTCGCCGTCGAGGCCGCTCTCGCAGTCGTCGTCGTCGTAGTCGATGAAGCCGTCGCTGTCGTTGTCGAGGCCATCGGAGCAGGTCGCGCCGTCGAGGCCGTCTAAGGCGCCGTCTTCGGCCTCACCGTCGCCGGAGCAGTCGGGGTCGAGCTTGTCGATCCAGCCGTCGCCGTCTTCGTCTTGGCAGTTGTCGCAGCTCGTGTTGTTGAAGGGGTTGTCCCACTCGACGAAGGTGAAGTCGCCGCTGGCGTAAGAGAAGACGAGGTCGCCGTAGAGCTGGCCGGCGTCGAGGCGGTACTCGGTCACGCGGTCGGCGGTGAGGATGAGGTAGCCAAAGCCGACCTGGGTGGGGTCGCCGAAGGTGCAGACCTCGCCGCCGAAGGTGCCCGCGGTGCAGCCGCCGGTGTCGAAGGTGACGTCGGGGAGCTGGTAGAGCACCTCGGCGGGCACCTCGACGACGCTGCGGCCGGTCTCCGGGTCTACGGCATAGGCGTCGGGCACGGTGATGGTGGCGCGGATCGGCGTGGAGTCGGCGCCCAACCAGCCGAGGCTCACGATGGTGAGGGTGATGCGCACGTGGGTGTCGACGGCGAGCACCTGGGGGTCGTCGGAGTAGGTGACGCCGGAGGGGGTCCACTCGACCTTGAGCGCCGGGGCGTCGGGGTCGAAGGGGCCGTCGACGCCGGGGCAGGTCTCTAAGCCGAGGACCGCCCAGACGTCTTGGACGGACTCGTCGGCGGGGGTGACGCCCGCGGTGAGCAACATCTGAACGGGCTCGGGCAAGACCAGCTCGGCGCCGTCGAGGCCGGTGCCTTCGGAGTCAAACCGCACCCGGGGGTGGCAGAGGGGATCCTCGCCGTCCACCAGGCCGTCGCCGTTGTTGTCGCGGCCGTCGCGGCAGTCTCGGGAGGCCGTAGACACCTTTCCGCCTTCACCCGCGGGCACAAAGAACGGCGCGCCGACGGGCCACTCGGCCTGGTAGTCGTTGGAGTGGCTCTCTTGGTACTCGGAGACCTCGCAGAAGTTGAGCTCGCCCTGGTTGTAGAGGCGGGTGTTGGGGACGCTGCAGTCTGGCGCCTCGCTGAGCAGGTCACCGTCGGCGCGGAGGGTCACGGGGTCGAGGGTGTCCGTGCCGTTCCAGGTCCAGGCCGCCAAGGAGGACAGGTCGGCGCACCACTCTTCACCCTCCATCACCGGGTTCACGAGCTTAAAGTTGGGCACGTTCTGCCGCAGCTCGCTCACGCCGGAGGTGAACAGGGTGTAGGCCGGGGTGGTGACGCCCCAGACGCCGGGGGAGAGGTCGGTGCCGGAGTAAAAGCCGATGTTCGGCGTGTGAACCCGGGGGAAGACGAAGTCGTAGAACGCCGCGTCGCCGACGAGGCCGGTGTTCCCGAGGTAGGTGACGTTCTGGCAGCCCACCCCGGCGCCGTCTACCGCCGCGCCGCCGTAGCACGAGTAGTAGTAGTCGTTGACATGTACATAGGAGGCCTCGCCGTCGTAGAGCGCGCCGACCTCGTAGGTGTAGAGGCCCTCGGCGACGGCCACGCCGCCTTCAGTGGCGACCTTCACGTCGACGGGGCCGCCCTCGATGGGGCCGTTCGGCACGATGAGCGTCAGCTCGGTGTCGGAGACGGCGACGATCTCGGCGTTCTGGGAGCCGAACTGCACGACGACGGCGGCGGGATCTTCGCCGAAGCCGCCGCCTTGGAGCACGATCTCGGCGCCGCCGAGGTTGCCCAAGGTGCTGGACTCGCCGCCGATGCCGGAGATCGTCGGCGGGTCACCGTCGTAGTAGAGCGGGCGCTCGTTCTGGTTGCAGGCGGCGAGTAGGAGCAGAGACGATGGGATGAGGTGGCGCATCAGTTGGTCTCCTGCGCGGCGCCAAAGCCCCCCGAGACCCAGAAACGCCCGATCTCGACGGAGCTGCTGCGCACGAGCACGGGGGAGGTCTCGACCTTTCGACCGGCCTGGTCACGCACCGGGGGCACGTTGACGTCGACGCCGGTGGAGCGAGAGAAGTAGAACAAGGCGCCCTCTGCGCCCTTCCGCGCGGCGTAGTCCAAAGCGCCCGCGAGCTGGGCCTGTGTGAGGGTGAACTCGCCGTCGTCGGCGAGGCGGCAGGTGACCTCGACGAGGTTCGCCGTGGGGTCGCCTTGGAGCTCAACGGGGGTGTCACCGTTCGCGTTCACCAAGGCCGGGTCAAACACCCACTGAATCTCGGCGGGGTCATCACAGGGCAAGGGCGCGCGGACGCCTTGGGGCAGCGCCCCCTCCACATCGCCGCGGCTGAGCAGGCGATCCCAGTCGCTCTGCACCTCGGGCGGGGCCTCCATGGGCACCTGGGCGCGGATGAAGGCCTCAGACTCGCGGTCCAGAGGGCCCAAGAAGCGCAGGTTGAACGAGACCGTCTCCCCGGCGGCGCCGGGCTCCCAGTGCAGGGTCACCGAGCCGTCCGCCGTGTCCCAGGGCCCGGTGTA
The DNA here is from genome assembly GCA_023150775.1 of Myxococcota bacterium. GTDB lineage: Bacteria > Myxococcota_A > UBA796 > UBA796 > CAJQPC01 > JADKFE01. Next base: position 41,303 of record JAKLKE010000014.1, on the reverse strand, counting down.
GATCTGGCCGATGAGCTCGTCTGGGGTCTCGGGCAGGGGCGCCGGGGTCTTACACAGCGCGGCCTGCTCCTCTTCGCTCAGCTCGTCGAAGGCGGCCTGCTCCAAGGGGGTGTAGTGGTACTGCACGCAGGTGGTGCGTGGGCCCGCCTCCCCCGTCGCGCCGCTCGGGCCGTAGAGCGGGCCATCCCACGAGATGCGCAGGGCGCTCGCCCGGCTGGGCAAGGTGAGGGCCTCATGGGGCGCCGACGCGCTCGGCCGCGGGATGGACGAGACCGGCGCCTCGACGGGCGGGATGCCCCCGGCGAAGGAGAAGTCCACCGTGGCGCCGTGGGTGAAGTTCGCCGGGTTGAGCACCCGCTCGCCGCCGCTGGGCAGGGGCGCGCTGAGCGCGGCGGGGTGCCAGCTCTCGACGGTGTTGTAGTAGACGAAGACGTCTTGGGGGTTGGGCGGGTAGATCTCGGGGTTTCGCGCGAGCTGAAAGCGGGTCTCGCCCGTGGCGTCGCTGAACACGAACTTGTCGCCGGCCTCGGCCGTGCTCGCCATGAGGTACGAGAAGGGCTCGGTGTTTGTCCAGCAGGTGTCGTTCACCGCGGGGGGCACGGCGACGGCGCCGTGGTGAACGTCAGGGGCGGGCACGAGGTCGTCGAAGAGGAACGCGAGGCCGTAGACCACGGCGTAGGGCGGCGCGAAGGTCGTGATCGTGGGCCCAACCTCATCGTAGGACGAGAAGCCCAAGGCCGCCAAAGACAGGCCACCCCCGGCGAAGTTGAACCAGTCCAGCTCGACGAGGCCCCCGGCGAGGGTGGGCTCGGGGCCGATCTCATCGGGGTTGAGGCCGACCCCGGCGAGCTTCACGTCGGCCTCGGTGGCGTCGAGGCCGCAGGCCGTGAGGCTGGAGAGCGCGGAGAGCGCGGAGAGCACAAAGAGAAGACGAGGCATGGGTGTCGCTCCTACCAGCCGGTGCCAAAGCCGAAGTAAACGCGGAGACCGGGCAGCTCGGTCTCGTTGGAGAACGAGTCGCCGAGCCCTGAGTCAGAGGTGCTGATGACGTTGTCTCCGTTCACGTCGTTGACGCCGCGGATCTCGTTAAAGCCGTAAGACACCCGCATGAAGCTGTTCCAGTTGCCGCGCCACAAGGCGCTGGAGAGCCGCAGCTCGGCCCCGACGTCGTAGAGCAGGTAGTTGGGGTTGGGCTGGCCGGTGAGGGGGTCCACCGGAGAGTTCTTGTAGGAGTAGTCCACAAACGGGATCTCCCGGCGCACGTCGTCGGGGTTGTAGGCCACGTTCGCGTCGTAGCGGTTGACGTAGTAGGTGCCGGGCTCGGTCGGCGGGCGGTACGACCAGAGGTTGCCCGCGGTGCCGATGAGCTGGGCGTGCAGGTCGTAGACGTAGAGCGGGCCCATCTTCTTGTTGATCTTCGTCCACACCGGGAAGCGGTAGGCCGCGCTCAAGATGAGCATGGTCTCGCCCTGGAGGCTCCCCGCGGGGTAGCCCGCGAACATCGTGTTCGGGTTGAGCGCGCCGTTGCCCCACCAGTAGGGGTGGCGGCCGCCGGCGCGGTACTCGTCGTTGTTCTGCACGTTCCGGTCCACGAACCCGCCCAGAAAGTTGAACTGGAAGGCGTGGCGGTGTTTTTGGGCCAAGGCGAGCAGGCCGAAGGGTGACCAGCCCGCGATGGGCCGCACCCGGAGGTGCTGGGTGTACGAGAGGTCAAACTGGTTGAAGCTGTACTCGTCGAGGAGCTGGCCGTCATCGACATCGACGCCGTAGTAGGCCTTGTACTGGATGTCGGTGAAGTTTCGGGCGTAGCTCAGGTTGATGACCTTGCCCGGCGGCGGGTTGGCGCTCATCCCGTAGTAGTCGGAGATGGTCTGGTAGGTCAGGAAGCCCGAGACCCCGGCGGACATCGAGAAGGGCTCAAACCGCGTCGCCGTAGTGTCCTTGAAGCCGAACTGCATCGCCTGGCCGATCACGCCGACCTGCAGGCGGTTGTTCACCGGCAAGAACACCCCCGCCGCGCCCAAGGTGTACTGCTGGACGTTTTTGCCCTGGTAGGTCTCGATGTCGTCGGTGGTGGTCGGGTCGTCGTCGGCGTCTAAGGCGTAGCCGAAGTCAAACTTGGAGACGCCCCGGCGCCCGAGGACCATGATGTTCGCTGGGGTGGACTGGTTGTAGTACTGAAAGAGCAGGTCGGTGTCTTCGCCGACGAGGGCCTGAAACACGGCGACGTGCTTCTCGACGTAGTCCTGCATGTAGAGCTGAAAGCCGCCTTGCAGGCCGAAGTTGGTCTGGGTGTTGTTCGAGAAGCGGATGAGCGGGGCCACGGTCGGCGACATGAGGTTGTCCTTCACGCCGTAGGTCGTGGTGACGGCCTCGTACTGAGAGAAGTCCTCTACGAAGGCCAAGGACCGCTTGACCTCCCCCATGTCGATGTCCGTGTTGAACAGGTGCGTCGCCGGCTTGTTCATCCACTGGTCCCGATCGACGCCGTAGATCTTGAAGCCATGCGCCGTGAAGTTCACGTAGACGAGGTTGCCTTCAGGCGTGAGCCAGGGCTGCTGGGCGCCGCCGATGACGTTCGTGAGCTGGAGGATCTCCTTCGTCGCCGGGTCGTAAGCGAAGACGTTGAAGATGCCGCCGGGATCTGAAGAGAAGTAGATGCGGCCATCGGCGGCCCAGTGGGCGTCGAAGCTCTCGTGGGAGTCCCAGGTGATCGGCGTCATCTCGCCGGTCTGGGCGTCGAGGATCATCAGCACGTTCTGGTAGTTGCGGAACATCGACACGATGATCGACTTGCCGTCGGGGGACCAGTCCGGGCGCTGAAACCAGGTGCCGTCGTGAAAGCTCGTCAGGCGCCGCTTCTCGCTGCCGTCGAGCTTGATGGTGACGACGTTCATCGTGCCGTCGCCGTACTCCAGGTACACGAGGCGCTCGCCGTCGGGGCTCGCGGCGGGGTCGGAGCCGCGTAAGGTGTTGGGGATGGGGCGCACGGCGGCGGGGTCAAACACCATGCGGCCGGCCTTGGGCGCCGGGGTGAGGCTCTCGTAGACGCGGCCTTTCTCTTCGTGCTCGTAGGTGCGCAGATCGACGTGCCAGAGCTGGTTCCAGTTGTAGCCGTCGAGCTCGGGGGTGAGGCCGGTGGTTGCCTCAAAGGCGCTGTCGAAGAGGTGCTCAGTGCCGGTGATGACGACCTGGTCTTTGCCGGGCACGAAGTCCCAGGCGCCGCCGAGGTTTGAGGGCAAAGCCACGCTCATCTCGGTCGAGCGCTGGAGCAGCTCGGGGTCGTCTAAGTACGCCCCGGTGAAGGGGTAAAACGCCGTCTCGGGCAAGAGGCTGATGCGAACGTAGCCGTTGCCGTTGTAGCCGTAGTAGCGGCCATCCCCAGAGAAGCGGGGCTCCAGCGCCCAGGTGCCCGTGGCCTCACGCTCATCCTCGCGGTCGCGGGAGCGCTTCTCAAGCCACTCGTCCTCATCTTCTGGGGTGATGGTTTCCCAGCCGCCGGGCTTCAGCGTCATCTCGAAGCCCTCGACCTCACCCTCGGCCTGCACCCGGTCGTAGACGGCGCTGTATTTGTCGGTGAGCCACCTCACCCAGTCGTCGTAGAGGGTGCGGGCGTCTACCCCGGTGACCTCGGGGATGACCGACTCCCAGTTCGCCCGCCAGCCCTCGCCGTACTTCAGGGCGAAGCGGGCGAAGGTCTCGTCACCGAAGCGCTCCCGCAGGTAGAGCGCCATGCTGTAGCCCTGCTGGTAGCCGCGCTCGCCGTCGCCCCAGTCGGACTTGTCGACCCGGGTCACCCACTCGTCGTAGGTGAGCAGGCGGCCCTCCAAGACCGTCGTGCGGATGTTCATGTCCCGGGACGAGGACCACCAGTTGTAGCCGGTGTTGTCGGACCAGTACTCCGCGCCGCCTTCAGTCCACCAGAAGGGTGAGCCGTCGCCGAGGTTGAACTCGCCGCCGCTGGCCTGGTCGCGGATGCCGTCGTCGTAGAGGCCGCCGATGGAGATGCCGCCGGTGCCTTCAGCGAAGGAGGAGTTGGCCTTCAACGAGACGACGTGGGCGTACTCGTGCACGAGCACGTCGGAGAACCACTCCATGCGGCCGCGCATCCGGTAGAAGTAGCTGCCGGGGTGCGCGGAGATCTCGATCCAGTCCCAGGAGGGGATGGTGAAGCCCTCCAGCTCATCGGACTGGTCCAAGATGACGATGTGCACCTTCTCCTTGATGAAGTAGTTGAACTCGGCGCACATCGGCTCGTACATCTCTTCGGCGATCTTCGCCGACTTTCGCGCCGACCACTCCGCGTTGATGTAGTGGTCGTTGCCTTCAGCCTCGGTCTTCTTGCTCACCGGGTAATGAACGTAGAAGTGTTCGGTCTCGATGGTGTACCAGTCGAGATCGGGGTGGTTGTAGGGGAAGACGAACTTGGCCTCGGCGGGGCTCGACCAGGACAAGGCGCCGAGCGCGGCGGTGGCGGCGACGAGCACGCTGGTGGTGAGGTGGCGCAAGACCTGGGGGAGGGGGCGTGGGTCCGTGGTCATGGCTCAGTACCGAAGCTCAAGGGTGGCTGAGGAGGTGACGCCGCGGGTGGGGTGGATGTCTTCCAGGGGGAAAAACATCAGGTCTTCGCCGCGGAGGGGCAGGTTGACGCCGAGGGTGAGGTCGAGCCCTCGGGAGACGTTCACGATGACGTTGGCGTCGAGATCGGCGCTCCAGCCCTCGCTGCCCTCGACGGCGGCGAGGTCTTTGCCGGGGAAGAGCCCGGCGGCGCTCACGCCGAGGCGGGTGGGGCCGTGGGCCTCGACGCCGGGCTGCACGACCAGGGCGACGGGGCCGAGCTGGGCCATGAGATCGACGGCGGCGTAGACCCGGCTGCCGGGCTTGATGCGGCCCAAGAACTGGTTGGTGTCGGTCTCGACGACGAACTGGGCGAGGTTCGACGCGCTCACCACGCCGCCGAGCTGGCCGCCGATGGCGAAGTTGCCCTCTTGGAGCTTGGTCTCGACGCCGAGGCGGGCGTCGTAGGTGCCCGTGGTGGTGACAAACTCCTGAAACGTGCTCGGCCCGGCGATGCTTGAGCCCGGCGCCTCGTTGCCCGCCGGAGCCTTCACCTCAGCGATGAGCGCCAGAGCCCGCATCGAGCCCGCCGCGCCCGACGTCCAGGGCTGCCAGCGCCAGGCCATGCGGGGATCGCCGAGGTAGAGGCCGCTGGTGTCGGTGCCCAAGACGTCGTTCGTGAGCTGGATGTAGTGAAAGGGCACGAAGAGCACGAGGTCGGAGCGAGCGGAGACGCCGTAGCGGAGCTGCACCCGCTCCCGGGTGTAGAGGAACGAGGCGGAGTCAAAATCCAGGGCCTCACCCTCGGGGCCCCAGTAGCCTTCAGCGCGCTTCACATCGGCGCCAAGGCCAAGCTCCAACCAGCCTTTGCCGAGGATGAGCGCGCGCTCGATCTCCCGCGAGGAGAGCGGCGCCTTCATGGTTTTGTCGGCGAGCACGCCCGCGTTGGCGAGCGGCGACATGGCGAGCGCGAGGGTGATCAGCGGAGTCATAAGGAACCTCAATGGCCTCATGGCGGAAGAGGCCGATTGTGCCTCGCCTGTTAATGGCGATCCTGCGACAGCCCCGGAGGTCCGCTTGCGGCCCCCCCTCGTCCGCGATAGCGAGCCCCCTTCCCGCGCACAGGCACTCAGCATGGTCGGTGATCTCACGCTGCACCTTCGATCCTTGGCGCAGCGCGTCGTGATGCTCTCGGGCCTCGCCGCCGGGCTGACCGCCTGCGACATGGTGCCGCACGCCGTCGATGGCGGGGCGCCAGACCTCACCGGCCAAGACGTGCGGGTGACCTTCCTGCACACCTCGGACATCCACTCGCGCCTCTTGCCCTACCGATTTGACCCGAGCTTCACCGACAACGCCCTCGGCCTCGCCGACGGCGCCACAAACTACGGCGGCATCGCGCGCATGGCCTACGTGCTCCAGCGTGAGCGGGCGAACGCCGGGCGGGTGCTGCACCTCGACAGCGGCGACTGCTTCCAGGGCGCGATCATCTTCAACGAGTTCATGGGGGAGGCCGAGGTCGCCACGCTCTCCGAGGCCGGCCTCGACGCGGCGGTCATCGGCAACCACGAGTTCGACAACGGCGCCCACAACCTCGCCGTGCAGGCCTCGAAGGCCGCGGGCTACAGCCTGCTCGCCGCCAACTACGACTTTGAGTCGAGCGACGAGCCCTGGGCGACGGATCTGGAGCGCCTCAGCCTGCCGTCGATGCTCTACGACCTCGACGGGCTCAAGGTCGGCGTCATCGGCCTCGCGAACCTCAGCTCGCTGAACTCGATCTACGACGAGGACAACTCCTTGGGCGTGAAGGTGCTCCACCACGTCGATGTGGTGAACGCCGAGGGCCAGCTCCTCCGGGATCAAGGCGCGGACCTCATCGTCGTCGTCTCCCACATGGGCTTAGACGACGACATCGAGCTCGCCGGAGAGGTCGAGATGGTCGATCTCGTGCTCGGCGGCCACCACCACGTCGCCATCGACCCGCCGCTCGTCGTCACCAACAAACACACGGGCAAACGGGTGCCCGTCGTTCACTCCGGCGCCTTCGCCAAGTTTATCGGCCGCCTGGACATCGTCGTGCGCGACGGGGTGCTGCTCTCCCACAGCTACACCCTGTTCCCGATCTCCTCCAGCACCGTGCCCGCCGAAGATCCCGGGGTCTCCGAGATCATGGAGGACTACGAGGAGCTCATCGAGCAGACCTACAACATGGATCAGGTCATCGGCGAGGCGAGCGAGAAGCTCCTGCGCTACGGCTCGACCGGCGGCGACTCCATGCTCGGCAACTTCGCCGCCGAGGCCATGCGGGACTTCCCCGGCGTCGAGACCGAGATCGCGATCACGAACACCCTGGGCATCCGCTCCGACATCGGCGCGGAGATCGAGTCCGGCGACGCCAACTGGCCGATCACGCTCGACGACCTGTTCAACTCGATGCCCTTCGACAACACCATCACCACGATGTACCTCTCGGGCGCTGAGCTGCAGGAGACGCTGGACTACGTCTCCAGCCGGTCCACGGATCGTGGCTGCAACTCCCAGGCCCAGGTCGCCGGGCTCACCTTCACGATGAACTGCCGCGACGGCGTGGCCGAGGACATCTTCGTGAACGGCGAGCCCATGGACCCGAACGGCTCCTATGAGGTCGCCACGAACAACTACATCGCCCGGGGCGGCTCCGGCTTTTACATGCTGGAGCGCAACACGACCCAGTTCGACACCGGGGTGAGCATCCGCGACGCCGTGCGCGCGGCGATCACCGACACCTACGTGCTGCCCCAGCCCGGCATCTGCGAAGAAGACGGGCGCATCCGGACGGAGTACTGATGAGCCCTCGACACCTGCGCCGCGTCGAGCTCGGGATCGTGCTCGGCCTCGGCCTCTCCTTCGTGGCCGCTGGCTGCAGCAACACCACCACCCGGGACCGCGTCGAGCCCACCTTCATCATGGTGAGCGTGCTCGACGGCGAGGTGGGCTCCGCGGAGTCGCCCTTGCCCTTCTCCTCCGAGCCGACGACGCGGCGGATGCGGGTGGAGCTCCTCGACATCAACCAGCAGCCCTGGACGATGACCGGCGACCTCACCGTCGAGATCAAGCCCGGCAACCTCACCGTGAGCCCCTGGGTGCCCATCGACGGCAGCACCATCGAGGCCGACGTCACCTTCAAGAACGGCTTCGGCCCCACCCGGGTGTGGTTCTCCGATCTCGGCGACAAAGACATCGACTCCGGCCGCAAAGCGAGCTTCGCGACGGGGGTGAGCGAGCCGATCTGGTTCACCATCCCCACCCTGTCCGAGCTCAACCGCACCGACGACCACGAGACGAACCAGCTCGCCCAGCAGTTCACCGAAGTCCGCTGCCTCGACCGTGAGGTCCGGGTGACGACGGTAGGCACCGACGGCTTCTGGGTGACGGACATGGCGGACCCCGAAGGGTCCTACAACAGCATGTTCATCTACACCTTCAACCGCCCCGACGAAGACTCGGCGGAGACGGGCAAACGGGGCATCTACGTCGGGCGGCGCCTGACCTTGCTCACGGGCTCCAACCAAGAGTATCTGGCGACGACCCAGCTCAGCTTCCCGACCTACGAGGTCTCCGACGAGGCCGAGATTGACATGCCCGACCCGGCGCTCTTGCCGTCCGCGGCCTGCGGCGACAACGACGCCTTAGAGGGCTACGAGGGCGGCCTCGTGCGGGTCGAGAGCGCCACGGTGCCCACCTCGTTCAAGTCGGGCACTGAAGAGTACGACGACTACCTCGCCTACGGGCAGTGGCCGATCACCCTGAGCACGGGCTGCACGCTCTATGTCGAGAGCGGCGCGGTGCCCGAGTACACCCCGCGCGGCGGCGACGCCCTCGGCCTCGTGCAAGGCACGCTCTCCGAGGTCTGGGGCAAGTGGATCATCCAGCCCCGCGACGCCACCGACCTCAACCTGACCCCCTCCGGCCCTCCGGGTCGCCTCTCCCGCCTCCCCGCCCGGCCCAAGAGCCCCTGATCTGGAGCGACGCTGATGTTTCTCACTGCCCTCGCGCTGGCCTCCAACGGGGCGCTCGCTGGCGACTTTATGGACATCTGGGTGACCACCGCCATCGAGGACACGAACCTCCGGGCGGGCCCAGGTGACTTCTCCCCCTCGCCGAACTTTGTGCAGCGCGGCAACCAGATCTTCTTCGAGAACTACGAGGCGTTCTGGACCGACGACATCAGCCAGGGCCACCTCGTGCTCTACCGCGAGGACGAGGGCTTCCGCCCGAACTGGACGACGGAGGCGGCGTTTGTGCTGGAGTACACGCCCTTCCTCAACCCCGACGTCACCCGCCCTGGCGTCAGCGTCCGTGATGACGGCAGCTATGTGCGCATCATCCGGTCGTTTAACGGCGACAAGAAGCACAACCTCTCGCTCACCGGCTACGCCGTAGACGCGAGCCGCTTCCGCCTCGGCTACTCCTTCGACCTGAGCTACGGCGGCCGCGAGATCATCTCGCCCCAGCCCGGCGCGATGCCCGGCGTGCGCCTGCAGTACCAGAACAACGGATCCTACGCCTTCCTCGGCGCGAAGACCGCCGTGAACCAGGCCAATAACGCCGAGTGGGAGGGCACGCGCAACGCCGCCTACTACAGCGTGCTCGCCGGGGCGGGCCTCGACTTCCAGGGCAAGCTGCGGATCGAGGCCGGCACGGGCCTCTTCCAGCAAGGCCAGATCATCAACGTGCAAGACACGTCCTCGCCGCTCTTCGGCGAGATGATCGTGGCCTGGGGCACGAGCGGCCAGGTGAGCTACCGCTCGACGACGGACATCCCCTTCATCCAGTCGTCAGAGCTCCGGCTGTACCGCAACAGCCCGGAGTACATGCGCGACACCTACATCACGAACCGCTTCTTGGAGGGCTTCGGGTTCTTGGTCCAGGCCGAGATCAACTCCTTGGTGCACAACCTCCTCGACCCCGACGACACCTCGGCGACGATCCTGGAGCGCGGCTTCGCCGGTGACATCCAGACCGCGGTGATCTTCGGCTCCACCGAGCTCTTCGCCGACCTGGTCTACAAAGACCTGCCCTACATCGTGTTCAACATCCCCGGGCTCACCTCCGGCGCGGCGATCTCCGAGAAGGTCAGCCACACCCCGCAGATCTACGGCCGCGTGCGTGTGGCCCACAACTTCCCCGCGGCGCACTTCACGCCCAGCGTCGGCGTGGGCCTCATGCAGCCCGCGACCTACACCACCACCGACGGCAGCACCTATGTGCAGTACGACGCCCGCAACAAAGAGGGCGTGCCGACGGGAGAGCCCGCCTACGCCGTGCTCGGCTCGGTGATCGGCGCCCAGTACGAGCTCTCGAAGTCCACCGTCGTGCTCGGTGAGCTGCTCATCAACCTCGACAACAACCAGTCGCGGGTGGTCGACTCCGACGACGGCGTGCGTATCCGCGAGCGCGAAGACCCCCGGGTCACGAACGCCGTGGGCTTCAACCTGATGCTGCGGTCGCACTTCTAGGCGAGACGGCGTCGGTGATCCGATGATCCCCACGTTTGATCAGCACCGGCTGCTCCCGCCCTTCGTCGGGAGCTCCCCGATGTTGGGGCCGCGCTGCTCCCCCTACGCCTGCACGATGGAGGAGCTCGTCGAGCGCCTTTGTTTCACGCCGAGGCGCCGCGAGATCGCCGAGGGCTTGATTCAATACCGGGCGGAGCTGCGCGCGGTCGGGATGACCGGACGCCAGTGGATCTGCGGGAGCTTCGTCGAGCGGCGCGAGGCGGAGCCCAACGACGTGGACGTCGTCACGTTCCACGCGCTCTCCGCCGAGGACGAGGAGCGGATCGACGCCGCCCAGCCCGAGCTTTGGCGTCACCAAGAGACGAAGCGGCGGCTCCTGGTAGACGGCTACTATGTGAACCTCACCACGGCGAGCCCTGAAGAGGTGGTGGAGCAAGCGGTATACTGGTCAGGGATGTTCGGGCATCAACGCAACACGCTCCGATGGAAAGGAGTCCTCCAGGTGACTTTGTCGGCTGAGGCCACGGAGGATGTGCAGGCCCTCGCGCAGCTAAAGGAGCCTCGTCGATGATCTACGCCCGCGCCGTCGATCGCTCCCAGTCGCACCTCGACACGCTCCGCGCCATGATTGAGGGCACCCGCTCCCCCATCACGCGCCGGAACTTAGAGAGCCGTCTTGAGGAGGCCGAGGCGGAGGTTCGCCTCGCCGAACAACAGGCCGCGACGCTCGCCGAGGCCGAGCTGCTGTTCGACGGCGCGCCGGTTCGTGCCCAGCTCGGGATCGAGGCCCGCTTCGGCGGCCAGAGCGTTCAGGTCTTTCAGGAGCTCGTGGCGGCGATGACCAGCGACCTCGGGCCACGGGGCGCGCTGGCCCAGGCGCCGCGCCTGCTCATCACCGGGGTTGAGACCGGATCCTTCGGCTTTCAGCTCAGCGAGGTTCCCGACCAGCTCGTGGGGACTGGCCCCTCCCCGCTCAAGCTCGCCCTCGACGAGACGACTCGTCTCCTGCACGCCGCCGCGGACTCCGATGAGACCTTCACCGAGCGCCTCACCGGTCGCTCCGGGCGGGTGTTGACCCAGCTCAAGGCCTTCTTTCGTGTGCTCACCGAGGCCCAAGCCACGCTCAAGGTAGAGACGGGCCAGGTGAGCCTTCGGTTAGACGACGTCGATCGGATCAAGGCGGCGCGAGATCGGGCAGAGGCGACGACGATTCAAGAGACCCAGGAGCGGCGAGTCGGGCGGCTCATCGGCCTCATGCAGCAGCGCTCGCAGTTTGAGCTGCGGGAGGAGCCGGAGGGCGTCGTGCTCAGCGGCCGGGTCGCCTCTGAGCTGTCCCTTGAGCTGCTCACCGCGCTCTACAACCAGCGCGTCGTCACGACCCTCGGTCGAGTGACGACGGCGAACAACACCCGCAGCCGAGTGACCTGGGTGCTGCGCGACGTTCAGCCCGCCGAGGCGGAGCCCAGCTAAGCCATCGCTCCGACTGGTGAGTCGCTGACATTCGCTGCGCCTTGTGGTAGGCTTGGGGATCCCCTGTTGGCTGTTCCGTCAACGGGCTGGCCTGGGCTCGCCGAGGAGGTGCGCTGTGGACGAAGAGCAAATGCAGCTCTTCTTGATGTTCTCCCTCGACGAGTTCACCGAGCGGACGATGAAGTTCCCGCTCGGCTTCCTCCACACCCGCAACTCCGAGGACGAAGATCCCCTGCGGGTGGCCGCCTTGGCGGCGCTGTTTGACGGCGTCACGGCGGTGGTCACGAAGCATGGGCCCCTCGTCCGTGATCTCGACAGCCCCATCCCGGGGAAGGACGGGCCGATCTTCATCTACCGCGCCAACGAGCGCTCTCACGTCGAGATGGCGGTCTCGCCCCGAGGCATCTTGCCCACCTTGGTCGTCGACGAAGAACGCCACGAGGTGCCCGACGCCGCCTTGCCCCAGATCTACTGGAACTGTGGCCACAAGCAGGTCGTGGGCCAGCGCACACGCACGCTAGAGACGAAGCCCTACCCCATCTGGGCCCGCGAAGACCCCAAGGTTGAGCTCATCTTCTCGCTGCAGGTCATGCGTTACGGGATCAAGAAGGCCGAAGACGGCAACGCCTGGAAGCGCCCCAAGCCGCACTGGATGCGCTGACACCGACTTGTCACCCTCGCCGTGAACCCTGGTACAATCCCGGGCTTCGGAGGTGTGATGAGCCTGATCTGTTTTGATGTCTCTCGGTGTGGCCCTCGCCGGGGAGCTGACCCCCGCCGTTGAGGTGCGCGGCAACATCACGGGGGCGCGTCTGGGCCTCCTGGGCAACGTGCGCGCGGGCGTGAAGGTGCCGTTGTGGGTGAACCCCGAGAGCACGCTCTTCGCCGACCCCTACCTCATCGCCCAGGCCGAGGCCTTCACCTCCCCGGCCTATGTACGTTTGGGGGGCCGCGTCACCTTTGAGCCCATCGCCATCTTTCAGCTCCAGGCCTACGCCTTCCACACGAGCTATTTCGGCAACTTCCAGACCTTCATCGGGTTTGACGACCCGCTGGCGAGCTACGGCACCAACGGCGACATCGAGCAGTACGTCCTCGATGATCCCAGCCGCCAAGGCAAAGGGAGCGCGCTGAGCTGGGGCCTTCAGCCCACGCTCAAGGCCAAGGTCGGGCCGGTCTTGGTGCTGTTGAGCAGCGAGCTCAGCCACTGGGGCGCGCGCTCTGAGGTGCCCGGCGACTACTGGTACGAGCGTGAGTACGAGCTGCTCGTGGGCCGAAACGACTACACCCTGAACAACAACGGCGCCTTGCTCTACGAGTGGGACCCGAGCCAAGACGACGGCTGGAAGCTGCGCGTCGGCTCACTCACCAACTGGCGAATGGCGCTCGGCGACACCGAGGACGAGGTGCTGCGCACGGGGCTGATGTTGACCTGGATCAGCCACGAGGGCAAATGGACCCACACCGGCCTCGTGATGCCCTACCTGCGGTCGGAGGGCTACAACGAGGGCCCGCCCTTTGTGGGCTACGTCGTGCGCTGGGCCCTGCCGACGAACAAGTAGCGTCGGCTAACGCCGCACACCCGTCGCGCGGAAGCTCTCGTTGTTGCGCACGCGGCGGGTCACGCGGATGTCGGCGTAGCCCTCGTCCACAAACCAGCGCTCCAGCTCTTCGCCGGTGAAGGTCGCCGTCACCGGCACCCGCAGACGGTCGTAGATGTCGGCCACCACGACGTCGAAGGGCCACTTGTGGTGGTCGTGCGCCGGGAGGTGCGAGGCGATGGCGCCCAGCACCGGCAGCTTGCGGGTGAGGCGGTAGGGCGTGTGGGAGAACAGGCGCAGGCTAGAGGCGATGGCCCGGCAGAGGCCGTAGAGGCGCTCGTCATCCATGCTCGCCGCCGCGCCGCGCAGCGCCCCGGAGATCATCGCCGCCGAGCCCGCCCGAGGCCCATAGGCCCAGATCTGCGCCCGCCCGTTGGGCTTCACCAGCTCTCCGAGCACCCGGAACGCCGCCTGGGGCGCCTGGATGTGGTGGAGCACGCCGAAGCAGTACACCAGATCGAAGCTGCGGGCCTTCAGCGGCGGCTTACGCAGGTCCCCTTGCACGATGTGAACGTGCTGGAGCCGATCACAGTTGGACTGGGCCGAGGCGACGGCGTCGGCGGAGATGTCCATCGCCACGACCTCGGCGCCATACCGCGCGGCGTAGAAGGCGTGGCGCCCGAAGCCGCAGCCGGCGTCGAGCACGAGCTGGCCGACGTAGTCCGGGGGCTTGAGGGGGTCGGCCATGTCGCGGAAGTTCTCTTCGTACTCGGGCTCGGTGCCGTCGAAGGTCGTCCAGCGGTGGCCGGAGCTGGGGCTCTGCGCCGTGGCGTCGGGCAGCAGCCGGGGGATGCCGTCCACGATGGGGTAGCTGCGGGCGCAGCTCGGGCAATGAAGTGTGCCCTCTAAGATGTCGGTGTGGAGCTGGCGATCGAGGTCTACGCCCTTCTCGCCGACGTCTTCCGGCCGCCAGGCGCCGGTGTAAGTCGCCGTGGTGCGGGTCTTGGTTGTCTCCAGCACCAGGTCCTCGTCCGGGCAGTGGGGGCAGGAGAGCCAGCGCAGCAGTCGGTACCTCACGTCCTACTCCTCAGCGATCGTCATGATCCTCACCCACCCTTCTACCTCAGGTCGGACATCGGTGGGGAAAATCACGCGCTCGGAGATGTGGGCAGCCCCCTGCCCGTGTTATCCGAGACCCCCTACAGGCCCGGCGCGCGGCGCATCTCGCCCCGGCGCGCTCATGGCAAAGCCCGGATGAGAAGCATGGAAGGCGTCTCCCAGAAGCCCGTCGAGCAGCGTACCAGCGTCACCATCTGCTTCGCTGGAGACTCTGGCGACGGTATGCAGGTCACCGGCTCCCAGTTCACCAGCACCTCAGCGCTGGCGGGCAACGACCTCGCCACCCTGCCCGACTTCCCCGCCGAGATCCGCGCCCCAGCGGGCACCCGGGCGGGCGTCTCGGGCTTCCAGATCCAGATCTCCTCTGAAGACATCTTCACCCCCGGCGACGCGCCGGAGGTGCTGATCGCGATGAACCCCGCGGCCCTGGTCACGAACCTCGGCCGCCTGCGCCCGGCGGGCACGGTCATCGTGAACATCGACAAGTTCACCCAGGCCGATCTCGACAAGGCCGACCTCAAGTCGAACCCCTTGGATGACGGCACCGTCGAGGGCTACCTCGTCATCCCGGTGAAGCTCTCCACGCTCACCAAAGACGCCGTCGCGCCCTTTGGTCTGGGCGCCAAAGAGAGCGACCGCTGCAAGAACTTCTTCGCCTTGGGCATCGCGTATTGGCTCTACAACCGCGACTTCGAGTACACCCGCAACTACATCCGGGCGAAGTTTAAGGAGCCCTACATCAGCGCCAACCTCGCGGCGATGCAGGCCGGCTGGAACTACGCGCTGACGATGGAGCTCCTCCAGCGCAGCTTCGCCGTGGCCCCGGCCAAGCTCACCCCGGGCACCTACCGCAACATCACCGGCAACGAGGCCCTGGCCATCGGGCTCGTCACCGGCACCCAGAAGGCGGGCGTGCGGCTGTTCTTCGGCAGCTACCCCATCACCCCGGCCTCGGACATCCTGCACTCCTTGGCGCGGTACAAAAACTACAACGTCACGACCTTCCAGGCTGAAGACGAGATCGCCGCCGCCTGCTCCGCCATCGGCGCCTCCTACGGCGGGGCCTTGGGCATCACCGCCACCTCGGGCCCGGGCTTGGCCCTCAAAGGAGAGGCGCTGGGCCTCGCGGTGATGACCGAGCTGCCCCTGGTCGTCATCGACGTGCAGCGCGGCGGGCCGTCTACGGGCCTGCCCACCAAGACCGAGCAGGCCGACCTCAACATCGCGGTCTTCGGGCGCAACGGCGAGTGCCCGATGCCCGTGATCGCGGCGTCTACGCCCTCGGACTGCTTCGACATCGCCTTTGAGGCCGTGCGCCTGGCGCTGCGGTTCATGGGCCCGGTGATGGTGCTCACCGATGGTTACCTCGCGAACGGCTCCGAGCCTTGGCTTCTGCCCGACGTCGACAGCATCCCCAGCATCCCCACCCGCCGCACCGCCGAGCACAACAACCCCGGCGGGCAGCTCCTGCCCTACAAACGTGACGCCGAGAGCCTCGCGCGGCCCTGGATCGTGCCCGGCACCCCCGGCCTGGAGCACCGCATCGGCGGGCTAGAGAAAGCCGAGAACACCGGCAGCGTCTCTTACGACCCGGTGAACCACGAGCGCATGATCCACCTGCGCCAGCAGAAGGTCGACGCCCTCGCCGAGGTGATCCCCCTCGCTGAGGCCTTCGGCGACGATCACGGCGTGCTCGTCGTCGGCTGGGGCTCCACCTTCGGCTCGATCCGCCAGGCGGTGATCTCCGCGCGTCACGACGGCAAGGCCGTGGCGCACCTGCACCTGCGGCACCTCAACCCCTTCCCCAAGAACCTGGGCGAGGTGCTGCGCCGCTACGACCGCGTGATCGTGCCCGAGATGAACCTCGGCCAGCTCAGCCGGATGCTGCGCGCCGACTTCTTGGTGAACGCCCAGCCGCTCACCAAGGTGCAGGGCCAGCCGTTTAAGATCAGCGAGATTCGTGCCGCCATCGACGACGTCGTCGCCAAGGAGGGCTGAGATGAGCCACCCCACCGAGTCCCCCATCGGCCTTGAGGCCCCCGTCACCGAAGATCCCCCGCAGCTCACCAAAAAAGACTTCATGTCGGATCAGACGATCCGCTGGTGTCCTGGCTGCGGCGACTACTCGATCCTCTCCCAGACCCAGACCGTGCTCGCGGAGCTCGGCCTGCCCCGGGAGCAGGTGGCCATCGTCAGCGGCATCGGCTGCTCCAGCCGCTTCCCCTACTACATGAACACCTACGGCTTTCACACGATCCACGGCCGCGCCCCAGCGGTGGCCACGGGCCTCAAGTGTGTGAACCCCGACCTCTCGGTGTGGATGATCACCGGCGACGGCGACGCGCTCTCCATCGGCGGCAACCACTTCATCCACCTGCTGCGCCGCAACGTCGATCTGCAGATCCTCCTGTTCAACAACCGGATCTACGGCCTCACCAAGGGCCAGTACAGCCCCACGTCTGAGGTCGGCAAGAAGACGAAGTCTACGCCGATGGGCTCGGTGGACCACCCCTTCGACCCGGTGCAGCTCGCGCTCGGCGCCGGGGCCACCTTCATCGCCCGCTCGGCGGACGTGCTGGTGAAAGAGCTGCGCGACGTGCTCAAGGCGGCCTACCACCACAAGGGCTCGTCCTTCGTCGAGATCTACCAGAACTGCAACATCTTCAACGATCTCGCCTTCGAGGACCTCGTCGCCCGCAAGGTGCGCGACGACCGGCTCATCTTCTTGGAGCACGGCAAACTGATGACCTTCGGCGTGAAAGACGCGCCCAAGGGCATCCGCCTGCACAACCTCCAGCTTGAGGTGATCGACCTCGCCGGGGGTGAGTTCACTGAGGCCGACTGCATCGTCCACGACAAGTACAACCCGCTCCTCGCGGGGATGCTCGCCCGGATGCAGCCGCCCCACTTCCCCGTGCCCATGGGCGTGCTCTACGAGACCCAGCGCCCCTGCTACGAGGAGGGCTTCAACCAGCAGGTCACCGACGCCGTCGAGAAGCAGGGCCCCGGCGACCTCAAGAAGCTCATCCACGGCAGCCAGTCTTGGGTCGTGAAGTAGTCGAGTGACCGACCCTCGCCCCTTCGCCGCGCTCCCCGCCGAGCACGCCAGGCGCCTCACCGGCGTGCTCTGCGACATCGACGACACCCTCACC
Organism: Myxococcota bacterium; assembly: GCA_023150775.1. Taxonomy (GTDB): domain Bacteria; phylum Myxococcota_A; class UBA796; order UBA796; family CAJQPC01; genus JADKFE01. Next base: position 23,966 of record JAKLKE010000014.1, on the reverse strand, counting down.
CACCACGGCCGCCTCGTGCCCGAGGCGTTTTTGGCCCTCGCGCGGCTGCAGGCCGCAGGGCTCAAGGTCGTGCCCGTCACCGGGCGCCCCGGCGGCTGGGTGGACCAGATCGCCCGGATCTGGCCTGTGGACGGCGTGGTGGGCGAGAACGGCGGCCTGTGGTTCCTGATGCAGAGCGGCAAGCTCGTCCGCCGGTTTGTGCAGAGCGCTGAGGTGCGGAGAGAGAACCGCGCCCGCCTCGACGCCTTGGCTGGCTCTATCTTGGCCGCCGTGCCCGGCACCGCCTTGGCCTCCGACCAACCCTACCGTGAGCTTGACCTCGCCATCGACTTCTGCGAGGACGTGCCGCCCCTGGGTGACGCCGCCATCGACCAGATCGTCGCCACCTTTGAGGCCGCCGGGGCGACGTGTAAGGTCTCGTCGATTCATGTGAACGGCTGGTTCGGCGCCTTCGACAAGCTGGAGGGCTGCCGCCGGATGCTCCATGAGGCCTTCGGCGCCAACCTGGATGACGAGCGGGATCGGTGGGCCTTCTTCGGCGACTCCGCGAACGACGAGCCGATGTTCCGCTTCTTCCCCTGCTCCGTCGGCGTGGCCAACGTGCGGCGCTTCTTGCCGCGTATGACCCACGGCCCCACCTGGATCACCGAAGCTGAAGGGGGCTTAGGCTTCGCCGAGGCCGTGGACCACCTGCTCGCGCTGCGCCGAGGCTGAATGGATCGCCCCGCCCTCACCGCGCTCTTGCGCCGCCTGCCCCCCGCCGATGCTCAAGAGGCGGGCTTCATCACCCGCATGGTGAGCCTGTTGGAGCAGGCGGAGGCGCCCTTCTCCCGCGCCCACTTCACCCCCGGCCACTTCACGGCGAGCGCCTTCGTGCTCTCCCCCGAGGCTGACGCGGTGCTGCTCATCCACCACAAGAAGCTCAACCGCTGGCTGCAGCCCGGCGGCCACGTCGAGGTGGAGGACGCCGACGCCATGAGCGCCGCCCGCCGCGAGGTGCTCGAAGAGACCGGCCTCGACGGCCTCACCGCCTTAGGCGAGGGGCTCTTTGACTGCGACATCCACGTCATCCCGGCGATGAAGGGTGACCCAGCCCATGAGCACCACGACCTGCGCTTCTTGTTTCAGGCGCCCACCCGCGACTTTGTCGCCGGGGACGAGGTGCACGGCGCCCGCTGGGTGCGCTTAGAGGACGTGAACGCCGTCGAGTCCGACGCCTCGGTGATGCGCGCCGTAGAGAAGCTCATTCGTCGTCGGTGACGACGTGGTGGGGCCAGCCGGTGCGTAAGAAGGCGCCGACGCTCGCCGCGAGCTCTTCAGCGACGGCGCGCCCTAAGCCTTGGTAAAAGCCCGCGGCGTGGGGAAGCAGCCAGGTGTTCGGCCGCGCGGCGAGCTCCGCGAGGCGCGGGAAGGGCTCCTCGGGGAACACGTCGAGGCCGAGCCCACCGAGCGGCGGCGCGGCGAGCAGCGCGTCCACATCGACACACTCGCCCCGGGCGGTGTTCAGGAGGATGACCCCGGGCCTAAGGCGCCGAAGGGTCTCGGCGTTGATCAGGTGGCGGGAGCTGGGGGTCAAGGCGCAGTGAAGGGTGATCAGCTCCGCCTTGGCGAAGAGCGTCTCCAGGCTCACCCCGTCGGGCAGGCGCGGGTCACAGACGAGCACGTCCGCGCCCAGGGCCCGCCAGGACGCCGCGGCCTTCTCCCCGATGATCCCGGCGCCGACGACCCCCACGACGAGGCCCGAGAGGCGGCGCATCGGGCGCTGGGGAAGCTCCGCCCGGGCCCAGATCCCGGCCTCAGCCCGGGCCTGGAGGGTGGGGAGATCGCGCAGGAGGCTGAGGCCCATCGCCAAAGACGTCTCGATCACCGCGTCGCGCCGGGCGAGGGGGCAGCGGGCCACGGTGATCCCCCGGGCCTGGGCGGCGGGCAGGTGGATGTGCTCATGGCCCGAGGTGGTCGTGATGATCAGCCGGAGGTCATCGGCGTGGGCCAGAACAGGCTCGGTCACCTTCACCTTGGAGGTCGTGACGAGCACCTCGACGCCGCGCAGATCCGGCGGCGGGCCGATGGCGTGGCGGGTGGTGACGCCGTCCTCGGCGAGCAGACGCGCCTCCAGGGCGAGATCCTCCGCCGTCTCGTAGTCCGAGCGACCCCAACGGAGGAGCGTCGTCATCCGCTCACCTCCTGAACCTCGATCTCCCGAGCGAGCTCCTCGCAGTCGGTGAGGTTGAGGCTCGCCACGTCAGCGCGCCCGGCGGCGTGGGCCCCGCAGGCCATGGCGAAGGCGACCATCTCTCGGGCCGGGCGCCCCATCTTCTTGAGCAGACCCGCGGCCACGGCGTCCCCGCAGCCGACGCTGTGCACCACGTCCACCGCCGGGGGCCGCGCCCGAAAGGTGCGCCCACACACCCGAAACCAGGCGTCGCGCCCCTCGTCGGTGATCACCGCCGACCGCGCCCCGGCGTCGATGAGCGCCTGCAGCCCCTCCTGGGCGGTGTGCACCCCGAAGGTCGCCCGCACCTCCTTGAGGTTCGGCTTGGCCAAGAGCACGTCCCGCGACGCCTTGAGCGAGTCGATGAGCGCCGGGCCCCGGCAGTCGAGCACCACGGGCACCCCCAGCTCACAGAGGCGGGGGTACAGATCGAGGCGAGAGGTCGAGCCCCCCAGCACGAGCTTGCCGATGGGCATCAACGAGCGCACGGCGGCGACGATGGCCTCGACCTCGGCGTCCTCTAGCTTCGGCGGCGGGCCGTACACCGTCGTCGTGCGGCCCTGCTCATCAAACACCGTGAACCCCCGGCGCGACTCCCGGCGCAGGGACACCACCCGGGTCTGCAGGCGCTCCTTCTCCAGGAGCTCCTCGATCTCCCGGCCCGTGCGCCCGCCCAAGGCGACGACGTTGAGCACCTGCTCGCCGAGGTCATGCAGGGCCCGCCCGACGTTGAGCGGCTTGCCCGTGGGGATGAGCCGGGCCTTCTCCGTGGCGCGAAAGTCTCCCGGCGCCTCAAAATGAGGCACCGAGAAGAGGTGCTCGGCCATGGGGTTGACGGTGACGGTGACGATCATGCCGCGCTCGGGGAGAGCGAGACCAGGCTACTCCACCAGGGCCACTGGGATGCGGTCAGCGATCTCGGCGAGGATGCCAGGGAGGTCGCTGCCGGTGCCGGTCTCGTAGAACCGACCATAACCACGAACGAGCTGCTTGAGGAACGCCGTCTGCGAAGAGGAGTAGCTCTTGTTGAACGACACCGTGTAGACGTGGATGTCGTTCTCCCAGGCGTAATCGGCCATCTCGATGGCGTAATCGCGGCGGTCGAGGGCCTTACACGCCGAGGATCCGAAGCAGGAGTAGAGGCCGTCCGAGACGAGCAGGATGACGTGCAGCGAGGCCGGGTCACCGTCGGCGATGAAGGTCTCGACGGCGTCCTCTAAGCCCGCGCCCTGGTTGGTGCCGTCGCCGCCCGCGCGGCAGTCGAGCATGTGGTCGTTCTTGTTCTCGCTGCCGTCGGGCACCTTGTCTTTGTCGCACCAGTTGAGGGTGCTCCACTGCGACCGAATGATGGAGTAGTCGGCGTCGACATAGGTGAGCGGCGTCCACGGCGACAAGAAGTCCATCGTGCCGTCGCCGTTGGCGTCGTGCTCGGTGTCCCCGGTGAACAGGACCATGCCGACGCGGTCGCCGGGGAACTGATTGGCGTACAAGGAGTCGAGGAGCGCGAGGTTGCCCGTCTTGGCCTTGGCGATGTCGCCGGAGAACGAGCCGGTGACGTCTTGCACCACCATGATCTCGCGGAAACGCATCGCGGCCGTGGCCCGGGCGAGGATGTTCGCCGTCTTGATGCCCATGACCGGGGCCAAGAAGAGCTCCAAGGCGCCGTTCGCCGTGCCCGCGTGGCGCGCGACGGTGACCTCGACGGCGTTGGTGTAGTCGGCCTCGGAGTCGAAGCCCGCGGAACTAAAGTCCCAGCCGCCAAACTCGACGTTGAAGTTGGTGTCGGGGTCGATGGTCGTCTTCCCGACGACGTTGAGCGCGGCGACCGCCCGGGCCGCGGAGAGCGCATCAGCGGTGCTCCCCGAGCGGCGCAGCTCGACGGTGGCCGCGTGGGCCGAGGCGTCGGCGGCGTTCTGCGCCATCTGCCGCGCCTGGCGGATCCACGCGCCGTCAACGGCGAGCGCGGCGAACGACATGAGCACGGTGAAACACAACGCGAGGACGATGGCGTAGTTTCCTCTTCGTTGACGACGCTGAGAACGACGCTCCTTCTTAGACATCTTGTCTCCTTTGGATCTCGCCCCATCCAGGGGCGTAATCCACGCAGAGCCCAAGCGCGCGACGAAGCCGCCGCGTGTTGGGGTAGGGTCAGCCACGACGACCATCTTGGACACGTCGTGGCTGGATCATAGCGTGCTGGACGCACTTCCTGAAGCGTCGGGCCAGATTATTCTTCAAGACGTCGATTTATGGCGCTGAGAGGTAGCCTATGGCTTGAAGGGCCTCCAGAAGCTCACCTTGCACGGGCATCACGTCCGATTCGGAGGTCGGCGCGAGGGGCGGGCGCGGGCTGAACCCGCCGCCGTCGAGGCGCAGGGCGAACCCAAGACTGTCCCGGCGCAGCCCGCCGACCTCGACCACCTCCGCCGCGAGCGATCCCAGCGCCCCACGCGCCAGGGCGTCGGCGAGCCCCGCCACCGCCACCTGCCCGGCGCTCCTCCCCTCGCCAAAGCCCCGCGCCGCGAGGGGCACATGGAGCTGGGGATCGACGAACGCCGAGCCGTGCCCCCAGCGGCCCCCTTCACCGAGGCTCTCGCCGTGATCCGCGACGAGCACGATCCGCGTCGTCGGGCCGAGGCCCTCGATGAGCCGGCTCGCCTCCGCCAAGCCGCGGGCGCTGGCCTCGGCGTAGGCCCGGCGGAGACGCTCGGGATCCGCCGCCTCCAACGCCGAGTTTGCCAGGCTTGGGTCGCGACGGTACTCGTGGGGGCTCATCAGGTGAACCCAAAGAAACCGCTCGGCGCCGCCCGCCTCGGCCCACCAGCGGAGCGCCGCGTCCACCTGCAGCGGGTCGCGCCGGGCCCAGAGCCTCGGCGGCCAGCCCCAGGCCCGCCAGCCCAGGAGCCCCCAGAGCGACCAGGCCGCGTGGGGCTCCTCCCAGTCATCGCTGTGGTCGAAGCGCTGAAACCCTCGGTCAAAGCCAAAAGACGCCCGAAGGTGGGGGTTGGAGACGAAGGCCGCCGTGCGCATCCCCATGGCCTCAAGGCGCTCAGCGAGGGTGGGCGTCGTGGGATCGGGGCGGGTGTAGCCCTCACCCTCGGGCAAGCCGCCGCCGTGGCGCCGCACGGGCTCGCCGAGCATGAGGCTGTCCATGGCGGGCAAGGTCCATGGCGCGGCGGAGATCGCCTGCTCAAACACCCACCAGCCCTCGCCGGGCAAGGCCCCGAGGTGATCGGCGCGTAGGGTGTCGAGGGTGATGAGCGCGAGGTCGGGCGGCGGGGACTCACGACGGGCGGGCGGCGGGCCGAGCTCAGACGCTCGGGGGCTGAGCTGCGGCGGGATCAGGGCGCAGAGGCAGGCCAGAACGAGGCCGAGGCGGGGCGGGAGCGCCGCCAGCGGCAGGGCGATCAGCACACCGACGATCGGCGGCTGGCCGAGGCGATGGGCGCTCAGGCCCAAGAGCGCCCCGCCCAGAAGCGCCGGGAGGACGCGCGGCCCCGCCGGGAGCGTGGTGAGCAAGGCGGTGAGCGCCGCCAAGACCAGCCCCTCGACCAAGGCGTCCCCGAGGCGCGCCGGCTGGCCCAAGGCCGGGCTCAGCCAACCGGAGAGCAGCTCAAGGATCGGCACGAGCTGCACGACGGCCACGGCGACGGCGACGCCACGAAGGCGCGACGGGGCGGCGGGCGCGGGCGTGACCGGAGACATCCTCCGCCTCTATCCTGTCTCCCCGCCGAGGCGCCCGGACAGTTCTTGGCCTGCTGTGCCCCTACCCGCCGCCGCAGACCGGGTTAGGGCTGAGGGCTCGCCACCGCCCGGCCAAGCGGAGTCCTGATCATGGCCAAAGACAAGAGCGTTCACGTCTGCCAGGCGTGCGGATTTAACTCGACGAAGTGGCTCGGGCGCTGCCCCGAGTGCGGCGCGTGGGACAGCCTCGTCGAGCAGCGCGCCCCCACGGCCAACAGCCGCCCTCTGCCCAGCGGCGGCGGCGGTCGCGCCCTGGGCGTGGCCGTGCCCGTGCCGATCCGCGCCGCCGACACCGGCGAAGGGGAGGTCCGTTTACGCACCGGCGTCGGTGAGCTGGACCGTGTGCTCGGCGGCGGCCTCGTCACGGGCTCCTTGACCCTGCTCGGCGGCGACCCAGGCGTCGGCAAGTCCACCTTGCTGCTCACCGTGCTCGACCGCTTCTCTCGCCGGGGCCTGCCCACGCTCTACGTCTCGGCTGAAGAGTCCGCCCGGCAGGTGCGCCTGCGGGCCGAGCGCCTGGGCATTCAAGGCGACACCCTCTTCCTCCTCGCCGAGACCGAGCTTGACCGCGTCTTTGACGCCTTGGACCAGGTGAAGCCCCGGGCCTTGGTGCTCGACTCGGTGCAGACCTTGACCAGCCGCAGCGCTGAGGGGGTGCCGGGCAGCATCCTCCAGGTGCGTGAGGTCGCGACCCGGGCGATGCAGGTGGCGAAGGGCCTCGACATCGCCACCTTCCTCGTCGGCCACATCACCAAAGACGGCGGCCTCGCCGGGCCCAAAACTCTGGAGCACCTCGTCGACGCCGTGCTCTACTTTGAGGGCGACGGCATGAGCCCCCTGCGGGTCTTGCGCAGCCACAAGAACCGCTTCGGGGCCACGGGTGAGCTCGGCTTCTTTGAGATGCGCGACGTGGGCCTCGTCGAGGTGCCCGACGCCTCGGCGCGGCTGCTCGCCGAGCGTGTGGCTGAGGCCCCAGGCACCGTCGTCACCTCGGCCATGGAGGGCAGCCGCCCCCTGCTCGCCGAGGTCCAGGCCCTCGTGGGGCGCCCGACCCCCTCCACGCCGGGTCGCACGTCTCTGGGCCTCGACAAGGGCCGCCTCTCGATGCTCATCGCCGTGCTCGGCAAGCTCGGCCAGCACCTCCACGATCGCGACGTCTTCGTCTCCGCCGCCGGGGGCCTGCGCCTGCCCGAGCCCGCCGCGGACCTCGCCATCGCCGCCGCGCTCGTGGGCTCCTTGCGGGATCGGGCCCTGCCGCCCGACACCCTCGTCTTCGGTGAGGTGGGCCTCGTCGGGGAGGTTCGTGGGGTCGCTCACCCCGGCCCACGCCTCGCCGAGGCCGCGCGGCACGGCTTTCGCCGGGTGGTCATCCCCGCCGCCGCCGCTGAGGCCGCCCCGGAGGGGGTCGAGGTCATCGGCGTGCGCACGCTCAAAGAGGCTCTGGTCGCCCTGTTCTCCTAGGGGACCGGCCGGCCGAGACCCGTGGGCCGGACAGCCTTGGCCTTGACACGGCGCACGGGTCTTCAATTTTTTGTGCGAGGGCCCCCGCCTCGTGGGTTATTCTCTCCCCATAGGTGAATGACCATTCATTCATTTCCTCAAGGGAGGCCCGATGAGCGCCACTGGTTACAACGTCGATCTCCGCGACCTTCACTTCGTGCTCTTTGAGCAGCTCAAGGTCCAGGACTGGCAAGCCACCAACCCGAAGTACGCCGACTTCGACCCGGACACCTGCACGGCGCTCCTCGAAGAGGCCGCGCGTATCGCCAAGGACGTGATCTGGCCGGTCAACGTCGCCGGGGATCGCGAGAAGTGTAAGCTCGACGCAGACGGCAACGTGACCACGCCCAAGGGCTACAAAGAGGCCTGGAAGCTCCTCGCGGAGAACGGCTGGGTTGGCCTCATGGCGCCCACGGAGCTCGGCGGCGCGGGCCTCCCCCCGGTGCTGGGCATGGCGGCCGCGGAGATGATGACCGGCGCGGGCCCGGCGCTCTCCACCTACGGCGGCCTCTCTCGTGGCGTCGGCAACCTGCTCGTCGAGTACGGCCCCGCCTGGCTCAACGAGATCTGCCTCCAGAAGCTCTTCTCCGGCGTGTGGGGCGGCACGATGTGCCTCACTGAAGCCGGCGCGGGCAGCGCCGTCGGCGACAACCGCTGCCGGGCCACCCCCACGGACGAGGCCGGTCTCTACCACCTCGAAGGCGAGAAGATCTTCATCACCGGCGGTGATCAAGACCTCACCTCCAACATCGTTCACCTCGTCCTCGCCCGCGTGCCGGGCGCCCCGGCGGGCACGAAGGGCCTCTCGCTCTTCGCCGTGCCCAAGTTCGACTTCTTCGACGGCAAACGGAACGACGCCAAGGTCGTCTCCATCGAGCACAAGATGGGCCTCAACGGCTCGGCGACCTGCGTGTTGGCGCTCGGCGCGACCGGCGCCTGCAAGGGCTGGATCATCGGCAACGAAGGCGACGGGATGCGCATCATGTTCCACATGATGAACGAGGCCCGCATCGCCGTGGGCATCCAGGGCGTCTCCTCGGCCTCGGCGGCGTACCTCAACGCGCTCTCTTACGCCAAAGACCGCGTCCAGGGCACCTCCATCAAGGACATGAACAACGGCGACGCCCCCCGGGTCACCATCGTCAACCACCCCGACGTGCGCCGGATGTTGATGCGCATGAAGGTCTCCGTGGAGACGATGCGCTCCTTGCTCTACGCGACGGCCCAGCGCCTCACCCTCGCCGAGAGCACGGAAGACGCGGATGAGGCCAAGGCCCACCTGAACATCGTCGAGCTGCTCACCCCGATCTGCAAGGCGCACTGCACCGACCTCGGCTACGAGGTCTGCGTCACCGCGCTCCAGACCTTCGGCGGCTACGGCTACATCGGCGAGTACCCCGTCGAGCAGCACGTCCGCGACAACAAGATCAACTCGATCTACGAGGGCACGAACGGCATTCAGGCGATGGACCTGCTCGGCCGCAAGATGCGCAAGGGCTCGGGCATCTTGTTCATGCAGTGGCTCGCCGAGTCCGGCGAGGTCATCGACCGCGTGAAGGCCACGGGCAAGTTTGACGAGGAGGCCACGGCCATCGACAAGGCCCGGGACGCCCTCGGCGCGGCGGCGATGCACCTGGGCGCGGTCGGCGCCGAGGGCCGCCTCGACGCGGTGATGCTCCACGCCGTCTCGTTCCAGGAGCTCTTCGGCACCGTCATCCTCGGCGTTCACGCCTTGGAGCAGGCCCACGTCGCCCAGGCCGCCCTGGACAACGGCGCCAGCGGTGACGACCTGGCCTTCTACAAGGGCAAGGTCCTGAACCTGAAGTTCTACGTCAACCAGATGTTGCCCAAGGCCCAGGCGCTCTCGAAGACCATCCGCAGCGGCGACGAGTCCTGCATGGATGAGATCCTCTTCGCCTGATCCCCACACGCCTCGCCTCCCTCGTGTCACAGCGAGGGGGGCGGGCCGCGCTGGCAGAGCTCAGTAGAGCAGGCAAGCCTCACGGAGCGGCTTCCACTCCTCCAGCTCGGGCAGCCAGCCGTTCACCAGCTCACGGGGCGACACGCCGGCCTCGATGCCCAAGCGCGCCTCGGCGCTGCCGCAGAGCAGGTCGATGGCGATGGGCTCCTTCACGAACTCGTAGATCTCCGTGCGCCAGGCGAAACGCTCGGGGTCGGCCCGGCGGGCGGCCTCCAAGACGACGAGGCCCAAGAGCAGGGGCTCCATGGCGTCGCGGTCGGTGACGTGAATCTCGACGCCGCCGCAGGTCTTCTTGGCGTGTTTTTGGAACTGGGGGAAAAACTCGATGGGGCGGAAGGCCACGCCCTCTAAGCCCGCGTCGAAGGCGCCTTTTCGGCACAGCTCCGCGAAACGACCCGGGCGCAGCCACGGCGCGCCGACGAAGTGGAAGGGCCGGGTGGTGCCGCGGCCCTCGCTGAGGTTCGTGCCCTCGATGAGGCACATCCCGGGGTAGATCGCCGCGGTCTCTAAGGTGGGCATGTTCGGGCTGGGGATGACCCACGGCAGGGGCGTCTGGTCGAGCCAAGTGGCGCGGTCCCAGCCCTCGCAGCGGATGATCTCGACGTTGGCCTGGATGCCCACGACCCGGCGGAAGTAGGCCGCCAGCTCACCCATGGTCATTCCGTGGCGGTTGGGCAGGTTGTAGGCCGAGACGAAGCTCTCGTAGCCCTTGCGGACGAGGTTGCCCTCCATCGCCACGCCGTTGATGGGGTTGGGCCGGTCGAGCACGACCACCGGGGTGCCCGTCGTGGCCGCGACCTCCATGAGGTAGCCCAAGGTGGCCTGGAAGGTGTAGTAGCGCGAGCCGATGTCTTGAACGTCGAAGAGCAGCAGGTCAAGATCAGCCAAGGCCGAGGCCGGGGGCCGCAGAGACTCCACGGTGTCGCCATAGAGGGAGACGGTCTCGACCCCCGGGGCCACGCCGCCGTCGCCGTCGGTCACGCCGATCATGTCCTGGGCCGTGGCGGAGATGCCGTGCTCAGGCCCAAACAGGCGCTTGAGGGGGAGGCCCTTGCTCTGCAAGAGGTCGATGGCGTGGATATAGGTGCGATCCACCGCTGTAGGATTGCAGCACAGGCCGATCCGCGCGCCCCGGTACTTCTCGGCGTACTCCTCGACGAAGACCTCAAGACCACTTCTCATGTTCACCTCCGCCCGCTGCCCATAATCCGACGGCGGGCGTGACGCCCCTGGGAGCCCTGATGACCGCGCTCTTCTTGACCGTGCTGACCTTCACCGCCTGCCGGGGCAGCTCCCCCGACTCTCCGACGCCGCCGCCCCCGCCGCCGGGGCCCCCGGGTGAGGTGCTGAGCGCCACGACGCCGCCTCCCCCGCCGCCGATGCCCGCCGAGGTCACCCCCGGCGCCTCGTTCATCTCCTGGACGAGCCCGTCTTGTGGGGAGCGCAGCTACCCCCGCAGCGTCACCTTGAACCCCGACTTCTCCTACACCACCGAGGAGCTGATCTCGCCCTGCCCCCCCGACGCGAAGTGTGCGTGGTCGGGCATCGTGAACACCCAAGGCACCTGGAAGGAGGAGGCCGATCGGGTGCGCTTCACCGAGACCCAAGGGGGCCCCCAAGGCCTGCCCCGCCCCACGGAGCTCGTGTGGGAGGGTGGCCGGGCGAGCTTGGTTGAGGTCCAGGGCGACACCCGCTGCGTGTACAGCCAGAGCCAGCCCGGCCTAGAGCCCCCCGCGAAGTAGGCCCCCGTTTAGGGCGTCGGGGCCCGGGTCATCACCCGGCGGGCGGTCAGCGTCTCGCCGCCGGTGATGCGCAGCTCGGCGTCGTAGAGCAAGGTGGCGCCATCGGCGGTGACGCTGCGGGTGACGCGCCACAAGGCCGGGCGGCCGTCGGGCAGGGTCAGCTCGGTCTCGACGATGAAGGCCGTGTCTGTCCAGCGGCAGGACTGCTTGAGCGTGCCCTCCCGCTCGCTCTGAATCACCCGCACCTGGCCGTCGCCGACGTAGCGGTCGCTGCGGGAGTAGACCGAGGACTCCACGGCGACGATGAGCGCGTCGCCCTCCACAGACAAGATCGTCGTGAGGTCGATCCACGACATCGCCTGGCGCTCAAACCACGACACGCCCCGGGCCTCTAAGATCGGATCCATGCTCTGCGAGCGCGCCTCGTCGAGCACCCAGGCGCCCACAAGCTCAGGGCGCGCCGCCCAGGCCAGACCGCTCCACAACAGGGTGAGCAGCAGGGCCAGCGGGCGCATCAGAGGCCGATCAAGAAGGCGAGGAGCCCCGCGCCCGCGGCCACGGAGAGCGGGATCGAGAGGTTGTCATCCAGGGTGCGGCTGACCTGCTCGGCGATGGCCCCGGCCAAGGCGCCCACCACAGAGAGGCCGAGCGCCGCCCCGAAGGAGACCTCGGGGTAATACAGCGCGAGCACGCCGAGCGCGCCCACAGCCCCGACGCCGACGAAGGCGAGGCTGCCCTCCAGAGAGCGCCCGTTGGAGAAGCGCACCCGGCCATAGCGCCGCCCGATGATCGCCGCGGCGGGATCGGCCACGCCGAGCACGATCACCGCGAGGCTGGCGAGGAGGGGGTCAAACGTCCAGGCGAGGCCCATGAGCGCGGTGCAGTACCAGGTCGAGGAGTTCACCCGCTTGGCCTCATGGGGGTGCGCCACCTTGCCCAAGACCTTCATACACAGGCGGTTGACGGCCTCGCTGCGGCGGCGGGAGAGCTCAAGGCCCCAGGCGAAGATGGCCAAGGCCGTCGCCACCCAGACCATGCGGTCGCCGGTCAAGACATGCTGGATCACCACGACGCCGAAGAGGCCCGAGCTGACGTGCAGCACGTTGCGGGCGTAGTTCGTGGGCCGCAGGCTCGGGACGTGGATCGCGTACTCACGCAGGGCGGCGGCGAGCTCTTCGTAGCCGGGCTGGAGCCGGGCGCGTAAGGCCTGCCACTGGGCGCGAAGCTCGGCCGCGGTGAGATCAGGGTTGGGGGTGTACTCGTCGATGAGCGCCGAGAGCTGGGCGAGCAGGGCCCGGAGCTTGGCGATGTGGGCGTCCGCCGAGGGCATCTCCGCGACCAGCTCGTCGAGGCGGGCGGAGATCTCATCCAGCCGACCGCGCACAACCTGCTCCAGATCATCGCGCCAAGCCGCGGGATCGAGATCACGCAGCAACGCGTAGAGCTCCAGCGCGAGATGTTGACCTTCCAGAGCGAGCGGCTGTGTCATCGGGGGAGCCTCATGAGCGCAACTTCAGTCTGAGCGAACCCCTATTTGCATATCATGCCGCCCCCTAATCCCGGTATTCTTTTCATCAGAAGCCAGGAGGGCCTCACTCACTCTCATGGAAGCGTTCGAGGAGCCCTTCGCTTAGAATGGCGGGTCTCCCAAGAGGCCCGACGTGCCGAGAATCTCCACAGGCAAAGACCTCGCGCTCTTAGGGAGCCCGCGCACCGGCGATCGGGAGCTGCTTCGCGCCCCCGACATGAGCGCGCGGCTCATCGCGGGGATCCTCGCCGAGCTTGAGCACGCCCACGGCGCGGCCATGGTCGCCGAGGCCTGCGCTGAGGCCGGCCTCGCCCGGGAGACCTTCTTCGACCTCGACGGCTGGGTCTCCAACCGTTTCCACTACGACCTCGTGCGCGGGATGCAGCGCCACCTCACCGGCCGCGCGGAGATCCCGCCCTGGGACGACCCCTTCTGGCAGAGCTGGCGGCGCATCGGCCACCAAGGCTACACCCGCGAGCGCCTCGGGCCCTACTGGCCGCTGCTTCGCGCCTTGGGCTCCCCCGAGCCCCTGTTTAAGCGCGCGCCGGGCCTCGTTCAGCGCTTCAACCGCACTCTGCGCCTGCAGGTGCTCGCCCAGAGCCCGGGCTACTCCATCTTGGAGATCGGCCCCCGCGACCCCAAAGACGCCGCGCTCCAGGTGCCGGGCAACTGCTGGGCGCGCATCGGGATCTTGGAGGGCCTGGGCACGGTCTGGGGCCAGCGCCACCTCAAGGTCGAGCACATGGCGTGTATGTACGACGCCGGCTCCCCGGCCCCGGCCTGCGTCTATCGGGTGAGCTACGGCTTCGGGCGCTCGGACTGGCGCGCGGTGGCGACCACGGCCCTGACCGGCGGGGCCCTGCTCTTGGGGGGCTGGGCGTTCTTCGGGATGCCCGCCTGGGCGCTGGTCGCCGGGAGCGTCGGCATCGTCGGCGCCTCGGCCAAACACCTCAACGACCGCCATCGCGCCATCGAAGAGGCCATCGAGCTAGAGGCCGCCTTGGCCCGCTCCGACGCCCGCTACGCCCGGCTGTTCACCGAGAGCGTCACCCTACGCCGCACGGCCTTGGCCAACCGAAAGCTCAGCGGCTACCTCCCTGAAGAGCTCGTGGACCGCATCTTGCGCGACCCTGAAGAGGAGCTGCGCCTCGGCGGCACCCGCACCTTGGGCGCGGTCTTGTTCACCGACGTCGTGAACTTCACCCCACGCTGCGAGGCCGAGGCCCCGGAGCGGGTCTTGAGCGATCTCAACCTGCTCTTCGGCGCCTTGGACGAGGTGATCCGGCGCCACGGCGGCGTCATCGACAAACGAATGGGCGACGGGCTCATGGTCGTGTTCCCCAGCCGAGACGGTGAAGACGAGGCGGCCATCGCCCAGCGCGCCGCCGGCTGCGCCCTGGAGCTCCTGCGGGCGATGCGCGGCGTGAACGAGGCCCTGGCCCAGCGCGGCGCGAGCCCGATGGAGCTGCGCGCGGGGCTCGCCGCCGGCCCCCTGGTGCAAGGCAACATGGGCTCCCCGATGCGGATGGAGTACACCGTCATCGGCGCCCCGGTGAACCTCGCCGCGCGCCTAGAGCCCCAGGCCGCGCCAGGGCACCTCGTCGTCGAGGCGCGGCTCTTCGACGCCCCGCCGCCGGGCGCCACCCTCACAGGCCGCCGCAGCGTCACGGTGAAGGGCATTCGTGACGAGGTGGCCTTGATGGAGCTGACCTACTCGCCGTGACCCCCGCCGGGCCTGTATGCTGTGAGGGCGGACACGAGGAATCTGGCCGCAACATCACGCGCCTGAAGATTCATCCTGGGCGAGCTCCTCTCCGAACCTATGGAATGATCCGCTCAGCCCGGGTGAGCGTCTGGTGATCCCCGTGTCCAACCCCCCAGCGCTCGTCGAAGCGCAGCTCCAGAGCCTCCCGTTCTTCCCGCTGCCGGGCCTCGTGTTCTTCCCCGACACACGCCTGCCCCTGCACATCTTTGAGCCGCGCTACCGCGAGATGATCTCCTGGTGCGTCGCCCAGGGCTCACCTCTGGGCGTGGTGATGATCCGCCCGGGCTTTGAGCGTGACCAACCCCGCGACCCGCCCGTGCTCACCGTGCTCGGCGTGGGGCAGATCGTGCGCCACCAGCGCCTCAACGATGGCCGGTACAACATCGTGCTCCAAGGCGTCGCCCGGGCGAAGATGCTCGCCGAGCTGCCCTCGACCCACGCCTTTCGCCTGGGCCGCTGCGCGCTCTGGGACGACGCCCCGGCCCCGAGCCCCGACCTCGTCCTGCGCCAGGTGCAGAGCCTCCGGGCGATCACCTCCACCCTCGCCCAGCGCTGGCCCGCCGCCGCGCCCACCTTGAGCGCCCTGTTGACCGAGGCGCAGACGCCCCCCGCCCTGATCAACGGCCTCGCGTCCGTGGCCTTCGCCGAGCCCATCGAGCGCCAGAGCGCCTTGGAGTGTGAGCGCCTCGACCAGCGCGGCCAGCTCGTGCTCGACCGAATGCTCGATCTCCTCGCCCAGAACAGCGCTGAAGTCGCCGACGCCTGAGCCCCGGGGAGGGCGCCCAAAGTTTTTTTGGTGACTTTTCTTCACTTTGACAGAATGGCCGTGAACACCGCGCAGATCCGGCGACACTGTCTTGGTGAAGGAAGGTGCCCGGTGCTTGACCACGCGCTCCTGTTCTCCCGTGTGCTCGCTGAGGTCGATGATGAGGCGTACTTCACGCCGATGCGCCGGGTCTCCGCTGAAGAGCGCTTCGCCTTAGAGCCCATCCGTGAGGCCTTGGAGTCCGGCGACTTCTTCGTCGATGAGGTGCGCGCCCAGGCCCGCTCCCTCTTCGACACCAAACGCATCGACCGGGTCAAGTACCTGTCTTGCCTGCACATGATCGCCGCCCACCCCCGGGTCGCCGACTGGGGAGAGGCCGCCCGCCTCGCCGGTGAACAAGAGCTCGCGGCCTTGGAGCTCGGCGGGCCGGAGCTGGCGGCGAACCTCGCCTCGGTGGACCGCCACCGCGGCGTGCTCGCGTTTCTGCGGGGGCACTACGAGGTGGCGCTCGACTACTTCTCCCGGGCGATCGAGCGCGAGCGCACCGCGGAGAACCTGGGCAACGTGCTCTGCGCCATGCTCCGCCTCGGCCAGATCGACGAGGCCGGAGACCTCCTCCTGCAGATCCGCTGCTGTTACCCCCCCACCATCGTCCGCGCGCTCAACGACATGATCCTTCACGACGCCGACCTGGCCCTGCTTCGCCTGGAGACCCTGCCATGACCCTCAGCCTCGTCTTGTTCAAGCTCCTCTCGGTCCTGGGCCTGTCGTTCATGTTCGTGACCCCGCAGACCCCCTGCGCCGCGCAAGAGGAGGAGACCGCCAAGTACAGCTTCTCGCCGCCGCCGGACTGCGCCGTCGAGGCCCCCGTCGAAGAGGAGCGCGCGGCCATCAACCCGCCCGACGGCTCCCATCGCTCAATTGCGCCCTCTGGTGGAGACGCCTCGGCCGATGACTCGGACGACGGCATCTCCAACGGGATCTAGGCCATGAGCGAGCTCCAGGCCGCGCTCCAGCTCTTGATGGCCGACCGGCACTCCGCCGAGGCCCGGCAGTTTTTTGAGCGGCTCCTGCGGTACATCGAGGCCCGCGCGGGCTCGGTGACCCGGACCGCCTGGTCCGATCTGCTCAGCCCTGAAGAGGTCGAGGAGGTCGTGGCCGAGGTGCTCAAGCGCCTGATGACCGGGGCCTTGACCCGCTTCCGCGGGGACAGCCTCGGCGAGCTCTTCGCCTTCGTGCGCACCGTCACCGACCGCTGCGTCTGGCAGCGCGCCCAGCGCCGCCTCCGCGAGCGCCGCCTGCTCCAGGGCCCCGCGGGCGAGGAGGTCTTGGCCTGGTTCGGCGAAGACTCCATGCCCCAGGAGATCATCGAGCGGGTGCCCGAGGTGCCCCTCAACGAGGCCGACCAGACCTTCCTGCGGGAGCTGATCGCGTCCTCCAGCAAGGCCGAGTACGCCCGTCGCCAAGGCGTGAGCCGCGCCGCCGTCACCCAGCGGGTGCAGCGCGTCATGGCCCGCATCGAGGCCCTGTCCCCCAAAGACCAGGCCGCCGTTGCCAGCTGGATGCGCCTCGCCGCCCGGGAGACCCTCGCCGGCGAGCCGTGACGCTCACCGCGTCAGCCGCGCCATCCACCGGCAGAGCGGGTCACGCAGGGCCTCCTGCTGCTGGCGCTCGCGCTCTAAGGCGGCGAGCTCGGCCTCGTCGATGGGGTCACGCAGGGCGCAGCGCACCTGCTCGGTGAGCTCGTGGCGCCAGCGCCCGCCGGCCAAGGCGCGCACGTCCACGAGCAGATCGGCCAAGGCCCCCCGGGGGTGAAAACAACGATCCAGGGCCGCGCGGTCGATGGCGCGTAAGAAGGGCCGCGAGAGCCCCGGCAGCCAGGCGAGGCGGGCCTCGGGGTCGAGCAGATCCCGCCCGGTCTCGTCGCGCAGCAAGGGCTCCCCGGTGGTGAGCGCCCACAGCTCCCCGTCGCGGATCGCCCAGGCCTCCAGGCGCCCGTCGAGGCCGAGGCTCGGCTGAATCGTGGTGAGCAGGCGCTCCAGCAGAGACTCCAAGATCACCCGGGCCTCGTCTTGGCTCGCCCGGCGCAGCAAGGTCGGCAAGCTCTGGCCCTCGGGGGGCGCGTGGCACACCCACCAGCCGGTGATGCGCCCCGGCCCGGGGCTCAAGGCCAGCCTCCCTGGCAGAGCCCGCACCCCCCGCGCCTCCAGGGCCCCGCGGTAGGTCTCGCAGGTCTGGGCGTAGCGCAGGGCCTCTTTGGCGCTGGGGAAGGTCGGCAAGGCGAGGCCCAAGAGCGTGACGCCCCGGCGGCGCCAGCGCATCGTCGGGCCCATGCCGCGCCAGGCCACGGGGTCGCGGTCGGCCAAGGCGCTCTCGAAGCCGCTGCCCAGGCGCAGGCGCAGCTCGGCGTCTAAGGCGGCGACGTCTTCGGGGCCGAGCTCGGGCACGGTGTTGGGGCGGGACGTGGCCATCTTTGGCCTCCGCCCCAGAGTCTACATCCCGTGTCTACCTCCCGCGCCTAGGCGCTGGGCCCGTCGCGCCGGGCGCCGAGGCGCTCCAAGAGCGCGTGATCGACGTGCAGGTCGAGCTGCGGGAAGGGGATCTCGATCTTGTGCTCCATCAAGGCGAACCAGATGGCCTTGTTGAGATCCGAGAGCGCCGTGGGGCGCGTCCAGGGCTTGTCGATCCAGATGCTCAGCTCCCAGTCTACGGAGGAGGCGCCGAAGGCGCGCAGCATCACCACGGCGGCGCGAGCGTTGTGGCGGTGGGGCGAGGCGTTGCCCACCTCCTGGAGCACCCGCTCGACGAGCGCCATGTCGGCCTTGTACGAGACGCCGATGGGCGCCCGCACCCGCACGATGGAGTCGGTGTAGTTGTAGTTCTTGACCATCGCCTGCACGATGATGGCGTTGGGCACGATGACGTCTTCGTCGTCCCGGGTGAGCACCACCGTCGAGCGCACGCCGAGCTGCTTCACCATGACGTCTTCGCCGTTGAGGTGCAGCACGTCTGAAGGTTTGATGCTGCGCTCCATGAGCAGGATGATCCCCGAGACGAAGTTCTCGACGATGTTCTGCATCGCGAAGCCCAGGCCCACGGCGAAGATCGCCCCGGCGGCGAACAGGGCCGAGAGGTCGAAGCCGAGGAGCTCCAAGGCCACGCCGATGCCCAGGGCCATCGTCGCGTGGTGCACCAGGCGCCCGGTGACGGTGATGCCGCCGTCGTCTTTGACCCCCCGCAGCGCGAAGGCCCGCTTAAACCCACGCTCGGCGAGCTGCGAGCCCCACCAGGCGAAGGCCAGGGCCCCGGTGAACAGCAAGGCCGAGCTGAGCGTGACCTTGAGGCTGCCGAGGTGCAGCAGCTCCAAGCCGCCGAGCTTACGCAGGCCGTCGAGGTTCAGCCCCGTATCAGCCAGAGACGCCACGACGGCGATGAGCACGAAGGGCCAGCGCACCAGCCGCGCCGCGGTGCGCCGGTCGTCGTTGTGGTTTGTGTCCGGGTCACCCGCGCTCTCCCGGGCGAGCCGCGCGAGCAGCCAAGCCTCTAGCCGCGCCCCCACCCAGAGGGCCAGCCCCACGGCCAAGATCAGGCGCAGGGGCACCGAGACGGGGATGGTGATGGAGCCCCAGCGCACCAGCGGCGTCTGGAGCAGCTCGGAGATCGTCGTCAGCAGGGCTTCCATGCCCCCAAGTTTAACCCATGACCGGCGCCGTCTGGGCGTTCAGGCTTGTCGGCGAGGGCGCGTTATGGTTGTTTGGAATCTGAGAGTCCCCACGAGGTGAGCTTGCTGTCTGCGCTCCAGAGCTTGGGTGAAGCGATCGACGCCGCTTGGGCCGAGCAGCACTACGACGCCGCGGCCTTCCCAGAGCTCGCCGCCCAGGCGCTCTCTGAGGGCAGCCTTCACCTCGGCTTCTCCTTAGAGTCCACCCTCGCCGCCGTGCTCACCGCCCGGCAGATGCCCGCCCAGGAGCCCCCCGTCAGCCGGGGCCTGCTCACCCTCACCTTGGCCCGCTGGCCCCGCTTCCTCTTTGAGCTGCGGGTCTTGGGTGAGCCCGACCCCAGCCTGCAGAGCCACCGCGTGCCCGGCGCGTTTCAGCTCCTCTCCGGCCAGGCCCTCGCCTCGTCTTGGGTGTTTGACCCTGAAGACGAGATCAACGAGGGCTTCGCCTGGGGCCGCCTAGAGCTGGAGCGGGTGGAGTGGCTCAAGCCCGGCGACGCCCGCCCCGCCGCGCCGGGCCGCCAGATGGTGCACACCTCCGTCACCCTCGACGACCCCACGGTGATGTTGGTCCTGCGCGCCACCCGCCCGTCAGTGCTCGGCGAGCGCCGCACCTGGACGCCCGGCGCGTCTCTGGACCTCTCCCAGATCCCCGCCCTGGTGAGCCTCCAGCAGCAGGCCTTGGAGGTGATGCAGCACGTCTCCATCGACCGCTTCGACGACGCGCTGGGCCAGCTCCTCACCCGCCTGGACGTGGCCTCGGCGTTTTACCTGCTCATGCAGAGCGCCCGGCACCTCTCCGAGCCCAGCCGCCGCGAGCGGGTGCTCGTCGGCCTCAACGCCCAGAGCCCCGTCTGGGGCCGCCGCTTCGCTGAAGCCCTGGACGAGGAGGTGCGCCGCCAGTGGCTCCTGCGCCGCCAGAGCGCCTGGACGGCCCCCGAGCACCGCCGCCTGTGGGCGCTGATGTTGACCCTCCCCAACCGCAAGGCCCTGCTCGACGCCATCCACCAGCTTCACCCCGGCGAAGACGCTCTGGAGCTGGCGCTTGAGTGGGTGCGCAGCCTCGCCTTGGCCCCGGCCCAGAACCCCAACGACCCCAACGCCTTAGGCGTCGAGCTGAACGACACCACCTCCCTCATCCTGCGGGCGATGATGGAGAGCGACGACATGCCCAGCGTGCTGCGCCGCTTGGGGGAGGTCTACGAGCCCGAAGATGTGCGCGCCCAGGCCAGCCGCATCGCCTCGGTCTGCGCCTTGTTCCGCCGCGCCCCAGCCTTACAACCGCTCCTCCGCTGATCAAGACGCCTCGCCACAGGTTACGCTACTCGGCTTCCCCCCCAAGAGAAGCAGCGGAGACTCTGTGGTTCGATACGGACTGCTCGGCGGCACCAGCGTCTTAGAGGCCCACCTGCGCCAGGCCCTCGCCCAGGTGGCCGTGCCCGTCGGGGCCTGGCCCGACCACTACGCCCCGGTCCACGTCATCGAGGAGGTCGGCACCCAGCTCCTCTTCGTGAACGGCACCCGCGACTTTGAGGACGCCCTACGCGTCGCCCGCTCCATCGCGCCGCACACCCGCATGGAGCTGGTGATGCTGGGCGACGCCGACGTGAAGGACAACCTCCTCGCCGCCATGCGCGCCGGCTGCCGCGAGCTGCTCCACCCCTACCGCGACGCCGCCCGCCTCGCCGAGGTCGTCACCGAGCTCGCCGAGCGTGTCGTCGGCCAAGGCGAAGGCAGCGCCGAGGTCATCGCCGTCACCGGCAGCCGGGGCGGTGTGGGCGTGACCACCGTGGCCCTGGGCCTCGCGCATGTCATCGCCCAAGAGAAACGTAACGCCGCCGTCGTCGTCGATCTGGACCAAGCCGGCGGCGACCTCATCTCCGCGATCAACCTGCGCACGGGCTACACGACCCACGACCTCCTGGCGAACCTCAGCCGCCTCGACGTCAACAAGGTGCGCGGCGCCGTGGTGCGCAAAGAGTCCGGCCTGTGGGTGCTGCCCCAGCCTGAAGAGGACATCGACACCACCACCGTCACCGAACAAGACATCGCGCCCCTCATGGGTGTGCTGCGCCGCACCTTCACCCACGTCATCGTCGATTCTGGCTCGGCCATGGCCGACGCGGGCCGGGCGGTGCTCGCTGAAGCCAGCCACGTCGTGCTCGTGACCGATCAAGAGATCGTGTCCTTACGCACCGCCGTGCGGCGCCTCAAGCTCCTGACCGACATGGGCTTAGAGAGAGACCAGCTCCACATCGTGCTCAACCGCTACAACCCCCGCCGCAAGCCCGACCGCGACGAGATCACCGCCCAGCTCAAGGCCCCGGGCATCTGGACCCTCGCCAACGACTACGACGCCGTGAACGGCGCCCTCAACGAGGGCCTGAGCGTCGTGGAGCACGCCCCCCGCAGCGAGGTGAGCGACGACCTGCGTGGGCTGAAGGCGAAGATCTTCGGCGAGAAGGTGGAGAAGAAGACGCGGGGGTGGTGGCTGAGTCGGTGAGCGGGGCGATAATGCCCTGAGCAACCCCGGGAGCCCCATGCTGCGACTCGTCGAGCTACACGTCCGCAAGTACCGTGACCTCGTTGACGGCGGGCCGCTGAGGTTCGGGCCGGGGCCTGTGTTCCTGCTGGGGCCGAACGGGAGCGGGAAGACGACGTTGTTGGAGTTGATTGGGGTGTTGTTGCAAAGCGATCTGCGCCCGCTGTTTAGGGAGGAGCAGGCCGTCGAGCTGTCGTGGGTGTTGGAGGCCGAGGCGGAGGGTGTCACGACGAGGTTGGAGCTGACCCTTGAGATTGAGCCACTGACCCATTCTGGTTCGGATGAGCGCGCCGCGAGGCGGACGAAGCGGAAATGGAGGGCGACGGGGGTGTTGCATGCACGAAGCGCCGAGGAGCAGCCCATTCTGTTTAGCCACACAGTCGATGAAGCCCCAGAGTTTAGGCTCAAATCTGGCGAGAGACTGCACGTCGACGATCCCACGAAGGTCGGCGCCGATCATAAATTCTGGCTACTTGAGCTGGCGATGGACCTAGCGTCAGTTGAGGACGCCCGCGGTGACGAGGTGATTGGGGCCGACCGCATCGAGAACGTTGATGACCTCATGGACCCAGAGTTTCCCGTTCGGTTTGATGAGGCGCTCTCGTGTTTTGGTCAGATCGTCGGAGACCACAACGACACAATCGAGATGGAGGAGCGAGACAAAAAAGAGAATTGGCCCAACGATATCGAGCAGTCTCACGACATCCCCGATTGGGTGCGTCTCCCCAACGCCCTCGACACACAGACCACCGAACACACAGACAGTTCGCTCCTCAACCGCCTGCTCGGCGCCGAGCGTGTTGAGTTTAGCCCTCGCCTCATCTCTGTTAATAGTCGGGGCCATCGCCGCTGGCGCGGCTTCGACATTTACGTCCATTGGGACGGCGGCGCCATACACCACCACAGTCAGCTCTCCTTCGGTCAGAAGCGTCTCATCGCCTTGATCTGGCGGGTAGGCGTCGGCGTAAACCTCCCCCTCCTCACCGACGAGCTCACCAACGGCCTGCACGCAGGCTGGGTGCAGGCGATCATCGACCACCTTGGCCCCCGCCAAGGCTTCCACGCCGTACAGAACCCCCTGCTCCTCGACCGTTACGGCCCCGGAGAGGGTCCAGAAGAGATTGCTGGGCGCTTCGTGATCTGCACCGTCGAGACAGCGGAGCGGGGTCGCCAATGGCGCTGGCGTTCGCCCACTACTGTGGAGTGTGAGCGACTCTGGCAAGCCTACATCGCCGGATTCCAGCACCTCAGCGAGCTCTTGATCAGCGAGGGCCTCTGGTGAACACGCGGCTCTGGGTCTACACCGAAGACACCGGCAAAGACGCCCCGGAGGTGCTCAAAGCCCTCGTGAAGCGGCTGCTCAAGGGGCTCTCGCCGGGGCTACAAACCAACAAGCTGCGCTTTCAAGACACCACCCCGTCCTCCTCGGCCACCGTGGCTTGGCATCGGCACAACTGGCGCGGCGATCACCACAAACGTCGTGCTCTGATCTTAGAGCTCGCCACCCGAGTCACCACCGGCGACATCGTGCTCCTCCACCACGACCACGACGCCGCCCACGGCCAGCCGAGCACCCTGGCCACGCAGGTCTCCGGGCTGGTGACCGAGGTGGCCCGCGTCGCACCGCCCGCCACCTGGCGCGGCGCCATCCTCACCCTCACCCCCTGCTACAGCGTCGAGAGCTGGCTCTACCACAACCACGGCGCCGTCGAGGCCCTGCCGGTGAACGAGCGAGACGCGGCGCTCCAGTGGCTGCGCGGGAACCTCCACGACACCACGGGTTACGACCACATCCCGAAGCCCAAAGACACCTGCCCCCTCAACGACAAACACAACCTCACCCTCGCCACCAAGGCGTTCCCGGCGGAGGCCGCCGCCGCGCGCAGCCCCTCCTGGCAGGCCACACAGACGCGCCTCAGCGCCTCGCCGCCGCTCAAGGCCCTGCTCACGAGGATCAACCCGCCCTGACCCTCGGCGCGGCGCGAGGCAGCTCACCGGAGATTCCGGAGAGTTCGACTGGTGGGTTCTTGGGAGGTGGCGCCAACCGCGCCGCCCACGAGCTGGGTCGTCGGCGACCCGCCGCGGCTGAGCAGCTCGTCGCCGCTCAAGGCCCTGCTCGCGGCGCTCGACCCGGCCTGACCCTCGGCACGGCGCCCGATGGCGGCGGGCTTTTGGCAGCGCCGACCCTTCCGAAGCCTTCACACCTCCGGTGCTGAGGCATCCCACGATCCCCCGGAGGCACCAACACCGCAGGTGCTAAGTCATCCCACGATCCTCCGGATACACCTCCACCGCCGGTGCTAAGGCATCCCCCGATCCTCAGGAGTCGCCAACACCACCGGTACCAAGGCATCCTGCGATCCTCCGGATGCCCTAGTACCGCCGGTCCAAGCCTATCCCACGATCTCCGGAGGCCTGAGCACCTCCGGTCCTCATAAATCTGACGCCCGCCCGAGGACTTTCTGCGG